>JAGRPO010000079.1 GCA_019449455.1 Betaproteobacteria bacterium
CGGGGTCCACGGGTGCGGCGGGGTCCACGGGTGCGGCGGGGTCCACGGGCGCAACGGGGTCCACGGGCGCCGAGGGCGTGCAGGGCGAGACCGGCAAGACGGGCGACACCGTCGTCGTCGTTCCGCGTCGATAGGCACGGAAGCGGGAGAGGCGGGCCCGGTCCCGAGCCGGGCGGCGCCTCGCTCCTGCCGGATTGGAACCGGGCCCGCGAAGCCGCCGGCGCCTGAAGCCTCCCATGGACATCAACGTACTGCTCATGGCCGCCGAATCCGAGGCGGCCCGCGCGATCGCGGCGGTTCTCGAGGGCGAGCGTGGCGCCCCGTTTCGCGTTCAACGGGAGACGCGGCTTCCGGAGGACCTCGGGTGGGTCGGGGACGGCGCCACCAACGTGATCCTGCTCGATCTGCTGCTGCCCGACGTCGAGGGAATCGGCGCGCTGGACCGCCTGCTGCTGGCGGCTCCGCAGGTTCCGATCCTGGTCTTCGGACCGGCGGCCGACGAGGACCTGGCGAGGCAGGCCGTGCAGCGGGGCGCGCAGGACTACCTGCTGACGAATCACCTGGACAGCTACACGCTGCCGCGGGCGTTGCGCAACGTGATCGACCGCAAGGCGGCCGACGAGGCGTTGTTCCTCGAACGGGAGCGCGCCCGGGTCACGCTCGACTCCATCGGCGACGCCGTCCTGAGCACCGACATCGCGGGCAACGTGACCTACCTCAATTCGATCGCCGAGAAATTGACGGGGTGGTCCCAGGACGACGCGGCGGGGCGACCGCTCGGACAGGTGTTCCGGATCGTGGACGGCACGACGCGCGCGCCGCCTGACCGCAGTCCGATGGCGCTCGCGATCGAGCAGGACAAGGCCGTCGGCCTGGCGGCCAACAGCGTCCTCGTCCGGCGCGACGGCTCCGAAACCGCGATCGAGAACTCCGCCGCCCCCGTGCACGGCCGCGGTGGACGCGTCGTCGGCGCCGTGATGGTCTTTCGCGACGTGAGCAAGGCGAGGGCGGTCGCGCTCGAGATGTCGCACCTGGCCACGCACGACGTCCTCACCGACCTGCCGAATCCTGTCCTGCTCGGCGACCGGATCGCCCAGGCGATCGCGCTGGCGCGCCGAAGCGGCAAGCAGCTCGCCGTGCTGTTCCTGGACCTGGACCGCTTCAAGGGCATCAACGACTCGCTGGGGCACGCCGCCGGCGACGAGCTGCTGCAGTCGATCGCGCTGCGCATGAAGGCTTGCGTGCGCGGCTCGGACGCGGTCTGCCGCAAGGGCGGCGACGAGTTCGTGGTGCTGCTCTCGGAAATCGGCCGGGCGGAACATGCGGGCCGAAGCGCGGAGAAGATCATCGCCGCCGTGGCGGCGGGCCACCACGTCGCCGGGCAGGAGGTGGTTGTCACGGCGAGCATCGGCATCAGCCTCTACCCGGGCGACGGCGCGGATGCGGACGCCCTGATCGAGGCCGCGGACGCCGCGATGTACGTGGCGAAGGAAAGCGGGCGCAACCAGTTCCGCTTCTTCGACCGGACGATGAACCCGGACGGGAAAACGGCTTCCTAACGGCTGGGCAGGTCCCAGTCGCGGTTCCGCGCGAGGAAGTCCTTGAGCTGGCGCTCGGCGTCTTCCTTCGACGTGCCGTGCCGCTCCTGCAACTTGCCGAAGAGCTGGGCGCGCTTGCCGGAGTCCACGCGCAGGGGATTGCCCGTGAGCTTGCCCCACTGCTCCTCGACCACGCCGCCCAGCTGCTTCATGCCTCCTTCGAATCGATCCCGGTTCATGCCGACGTCCCGCGGATCGCCGGACCGGGGCTGGTCCCGTAGTAGGAATGGATCGCCTTCTCCCAGGACTGGTCCGCCATGTCGGGCCACTTGCTCTTGTCGAATCCCGGCGCGTGCTCGAGGCGGGCGGTCTCGACGTTCAGCGTGAATCGCTTGTTCTTCGTATCGAGGGTCAACGCTTCCCACGGCACCGCGAAGAGCTTGTCCCCGAAGCCGAAGTGGCCGCCGAAGGACAGCACCGCGTAGCCGACCTTGCCGGTGCGCATGTCCAGCATGATCTCCTTGATGTCGCCCAGGTCCTCGCCCTTCCTGTTGCAGACGTCGTTGCCGACGAGGGTTTCGGCGCCCATCAGCTCGGGGCCGGGGCCGTGCCTCTCGTCGGGGCCGGGGCCGCCGCCGCCCTTGTAGGCCTTGTACATGCCAAGCTTGTCGTGTTCCTCGAAATTCATGGTTGTCTCCTGGATGTTCATGTCGACGATCGACCGGGGAGCCGCGCCGCGGGTCCGTCGCTCGCTTCGTCGACACTAGGCGCAGGCCGGACGGTGGTCTGTACGGTAGCGCGCATGGATGCGGCGATATCCGCGACGGCGGCGCGTCGATCAGTTCGCCGTGAGGGACATGGCGTCCTGCCGCGCGAGCTCCCTGCGCTTCATCGCCAGGTAATCGTCGAGGTCCATGTCGTGCAACTGCCGCGGGTAGCGTTCGCTCGCGGCGAACCAGTCGCGCAGGCGCCTCTCGGGCCGCGCCGCCGCCGGGAGCGAGACCGCGCCGAGGTACGCCTCGATCGCGAGGTAATAGCGCATCGTGTTGCGCTCGACCGCGCCGCGGACATCGCCCTTGTATACCGGCGTGCCGTCGGCGTTGCGCCCGACGATGGTGAAGCCGACCTTGTCGCGCCCGATCGTCGCGAGATAGGCCTGCATGGCGAGCCGCGCCGTCGTGCCGAAGGAATACGCGTACGACATGTGCACGAAGCTGGTCTTCGCGTCGAGCGGCATCGCTTCGAGCGCGATGCGGTAGCGCGTGGTGCCGAGCGGCCCGCTTTCGGCCTCGAGCAGCACCTCCAGGTAGCCGGGGGCGCTCGCGGCGACGCGGTAGGAGAAATCGAGCTGGTAGGCGGCCGCCAGCGGCTGGTCGAACTTGCGGCCGACGGAGACGCTCAGGATGCCGCCGGCGCCGGGTCCGCGCGCGCGGCAGTTCTTGACGTTGAGGTGCAGGATCAGGATCTCGCACCATTGCGCCCTGCCCTGCAAGGCCGGACCGACGACGCCGTAGGGCTGGGTGACGACCGCGTAGATGTCGCCCTTCACGGTGTCGTCGGTCAGCGTCGAGTCGAGCACCAGCGGCCGCTGGAACGGGCTGGTCGCCAGCCGGTCGTGCAGCGCCGCCCGGCGCGCGCCCAGCGCGGCGGCGTCCTGGCCCCGGGCGCCGGGCATGAAGGACAGGGTGGCCAGCAGCGCGAGCATGCCTGCCGCAAGGCGGCCGCGGGCGGGGTTGCCGGGGCGATGCGCCGCGGTCACAGCCAGTACTGCCAGAGACGGCTGAACGTCTCCATGACGCGCAGGTCGATCGACCGGCCGCGCCATTGCTCGAGCGTGATCTCCTCGGAGTTCGCGATGTCGCGTTCGAACGCCGCGCGCAGGGTGTCGCCGAACCCGGCGCCCAGCACGACGGCGTTGACCTCGTCGTTGTGCAGGAAGCTTCGCCAGTCGAGGTTGGTCGATCCCACCGTCGACCAGACGCCGTCGATCAGCGCCGTCTTCGAATGCATCAGCGCCTTGCGGCGCTCGAAGATTCTCACGCCGGCGCCCAGCAGGTCGTCGTAGTTGGAGCGCCCGGCGTGGAACACCAGCGCGGAATCGGTGCTGCCCGGGAGCACGAGGCGCACGTCGACGCCCCGCGCCGCCGCCGCCTTCAGCGCCTCGCGCAGTTGCGGGTCGGGCACGAAGTACGCGTTGGTGAGCAGGATCTCGGTCTCCGCGCTGTTGATCGCGGAGATCAGCGTCAGGTAGATCTGGCTGGCGGGATCGTCGGGCGAGCTGGCGATCGCGCGCACGACCTCGCTCCCCTGCGCGTGGAGCGTCGGGAAGAAGTCGCGCGGCGCCAGCGGCTCTCCCTTCTGCTTCCGCCAGGTGTCGAGGAACATCTTCTGGAACTCCGCGACCACCGGGCCCTCGATCTGCAGGTCGGTGTCCCGCCACGGCAGCTTGCCGTCGGGGCGGATCTTCGAGCCGCGGCTGAAGGAGCCGCCCGAGTAGACGCTGCTGATGTTGATGCCGCCGAGAAACACCGAGCGGCCGTCGGCGATCAGGAGCTTGCGGTGATCGCGCCGGTTCACGTCCCAGCCGGCCTTCGCCGTCAGCGGGTTGACGGGATTGAACTCCAGCGTGCGGATGCCGGCGTCGCGAAGGCGCTGCAGGAATTCCGGCGGCGTGCCGATGGTGCCCACGCTGTCGTGGATCAGGTTCACCTGCACGCCCTGGCGCTGCTTGCCGATCAGCGCGTCGGCGAAGCGCTGGCCGACCTCGTCGTCCTCGAGGATGTAGGTCTCCAGGTTGATGTGGTCGCGCGCGGCCTGGATCGCGGCGAACATCGCGCGATAGGTGTCCGGGCCGTCCTCGAGCAGGCGGACGCGGTTGCCGGCCAGGAGCGGGCTGTCGGACACGGCCTGCTCGAGCGCGAGGTGGCGCTCGAAGATGTTGGTGGCCGGGGCCGCGCGCTCCAGGCGCGCGAGGATCTCCCGGCTGCGCGCTGTCGAGAGCGGTCCGCGGGCGCCGTCGACCTGCGGGCGGGACGGGGCCGGCGCCAGGTCGGGATTGATGACCGGCAGCGAGCTGCACGCCGCCAGGAGCACGAGGCAGGAGTGCGCGAGGAAGCGGATCGATGTCCCGAGCATGGGGCGCCGGCTTTCAGGCCGCCTCGCGATTCAGCTGGTGCTGCAGGAAGAACCGCATCATCTCGCGCGAGGCGTCCGGGCCCTTGGCGTCCGTGTGCCGTTGCGTGGCGCTGCCGCCCGCCCATTCGTGTCCGGCGCCGTGGACGATCCACAGCTCCCGGAGAGTCACCCCGCCGGGGCCGCGCTCGACCGAGCGCGTGAAGCCGCGCTGGCCGGCGCTGGGAGGCGTGGTGGCGCGCTGCGAGTCGGCGGGTTGCGCCCGGCCCGGCGAGACGCCGAACGCGGCGTGGAAGGCTTCCCCGTTGGACGGGTGGACCGTCCTGTCCTCGTCGCCATGGAACACGATGCTGGCCACGGCAGGGCGGCGGTCCTCGCCGGGTGGCACGGTGCCGGCATCGTCGCGCAGGCCGGGGCCGCCGGACATCAGCCGCATGGCCGAATACACGTCGTGGGCGAGTCCGGCGGGAACGCCGGAGTGGACGCCCAGCGCCGCGTAGAGCCTCGGGTAGTCGCGCGCCAGGACGGCGGCCATCGCGCCGCCGGCCGACATTCCGGCAACGTAGACGCGCGCGGGATCGACGTCGTGGTCGCCCATCACCTGCCGCGTCATGGCCGCGATCAGGGCGGCGTCGCCCTCGCTGTTGGACGGGTCCTGGAGCGCATACCAGTTCCAGCATCGCAACGCATTGGCGGCGAGGGACTGCTCGGGGTACATCACGATGACCCCGGTGTCGTCGGCCACTTCGTTCATGCGGGTGCCGGCCGCGAAGTCCGCCGCGCCTTGCCGGCAGCCGTGCAGGAGGATGAGCAGGGGCGCCGGGCCGGGCTTGCGCGACGCGGGGACGTACAGCATGTACTTGTGCTTGGGGTCCGTGCCGAACCGGCGCCGCGTGAAGCGGCCAGCCGGCCTCGTTTCGCGCCCGGCGGAATGGCCGGCCGCGGGCCGATCGCGACCTTCGACGGTTACCCCGATGGCGCGCAGGAAAGCTTCCCGGGCCCGGGCCAGGCGGGCCTTCTGGCGACCCCAGGCAGCCCGCCAACCCGGCGCGTCCGCCGCTCTTGCCGCGGGGCCTGCGCGCGCCGGCAATTGCTGCCGGGCACCGGACGGGCGGGCGATCCGCTCGCCGAGCTGGCGCAGTTTCGACTCATAGCCCTTGTCTTCGGGATCGAGCGATGCGAGCTCGGCGATCTGGCGCTGGATGGCGCGCCTATGGTGTGCCTGTGCCGAGGTGCGGGTGGAGTTCATTGCTTTCCCTGGTCGTCTGGTAGCGGATCGTCATGGCACGCAACCCGGCGACGGGCGGCTGGCCGGGCATGGGGGAAGCGCCCGGATCGCGCGCCTCGGCAGCGACGGCTGCGCGGAGCTTGCGCCACGCGCTCGCCACCTGCCACGACCGCGAGACGACGCCCACGCCTACCCACAGGAAGGCGGCAAGGCCGCCCACGGCCACGAGCAGCACGCAAACGACCGCGATCGCGGCAACGGCGAAAAACGTGATGGCGTCCATGACCCACGATGCACGCGGCGCCGGCCGCGCGTCTGTACGCTGTCGCACCCAGCGGCCCCGGGCATGCGCGACTACCGGCGATCGCGGCCGCGTTCCTCGTTGCGGTTGTCCCGACCCCTGCCTTGCGGCTCGGCGTGCTGGCCGCGCCGGTCGTCCCGCTGCTGGAAGTATTGCCGGGTCACGGTTTCGCGCGGACGGTAGCGGTAGTTACCGGATCGGAGCGAATCCTGCCGGTGCTCCGCGTCGGGATAGCGGTCGCCCGAATACTGTCGCTGGTAGAGCGGCAGCGGCGCGGGAGCCGGGGCGGAGCGGCGGTTCCATCGGTCCCACCCGCGCCGGCTCTGTTCCCAGTCGCGGCCCCAGTGCTCGCCCCAGCGTGGCGGCGCGTCGGCGCGCCAGCCGCGGAAATACGAGGGAGGCTGGCGGTAGTAGCGCACGGGAACGCGCAGCACGAACAGCGGCACGGACTCCGGTCCCACGGACCGCCACGGCCCGTTGTACCAGCTGCTCATGTACCAAGCGTCTTCCCGGTACACCCAGTACATGCCGTCGTAGAAGAAGTAATTCGAGTTCGCCCTCGGGTCGTAGTAGACGGGGTGGCCAGGCACCCGGACGAGCCTCGGATACGTCGGCACGTTGATGCCGATCTCGATGCCCGGCACGCTGATGCCGACGCCGATGCTGATCTCGGCGAGCGCCGGGGTCACCGGGAAAAGCAGCAATGAGAATGCGATGAGCAGGTGGCGCATGTTCATTCCTTCCGTGAAAAGGGCCGGAGCGCCGGGAACTATCCGCGCCGACGCCCCTGGTTGCTGCGGAACACGTGGTCCCAGACCGCGCTCGTCACGCCGTAGTGGCCGGGACGCATGCCGGGGCTGTGGTGGAGCGCATGCCAGCGCTTGCGCTGCCTGAGCCAGGCGTTGTCGCCGTGCCAGTGGTGGGTCGCGTGGTGCGTGATCGTGTAGGCGAGGTACCCGGTCAGCACGCCGAGGGTCAGGGCGCAGGCCTGCCACAGGTCGCCCAGGAACAGCGCCGGGAGGAAGACCAGGGCGGCGATGAGCGTGGCGCTCAGGATCGTCGGCGTGCAGATCAGCGCCTTCGGCCGCCGGTGGTGCTCCTCGTGCCAGGAGCTGAACGGCCGCAGGCCGTGCAGGACGAAACGGTGCAGCACGTACTCGATGAGCGTCCAGCCTGCCAGTCCCGCCAGGGCGAAGGCCGCGATCTCCGTCCATTCCGCGCGCGGGCCGGCGATCGCCAGGAAGGCCGCCAGCGCCACCGACGCGGCGCCGTACAGCACGAAGTCCGCGCGGTACGCCGGCAGGCTGTGCTCCAACGTGAACGGGTGCATGCGGATCCTTGGCTGGATCGGTCGAAAACCACGGGTCTGCGTTCCATCTCGAACGCCCGGCCAGACTGCGCCCGGCGAGCGGCAGGGTCTGTGCGTCAGCGTACGTTGGCACGCCGTACGACGGACGCCCGCCAACACGCGGGCGCTCCTCCGGACGCGTCCAGACCTGGGACACTTTCCGTGATGTAAGATTCCACGAGACGATATTGATTGTCGGAGAGCGGCATGGTCCTGAAGGTCGATCCGCGGCAAAATCGCCTGCTTGCGGCGCTGCCCGATGCCGATCGGGAGCGCGTCGCGGCGCACCTTGTGCCCGTGGACATGCCGCTCGGCGACGTGCTCTACGAATCCGGCACCGACGTGACGCGCGTGTACTTTCCCACGACTTCGATCGTCTCGCTGCTGTACGTGATGGAGGACGGAGCCTCGGCCGAGATCGCGGTGATCGGCAACGAAGGCATCGTCGGCATCTCGGTGTTCATGGGGGGGCACTCGACGCCCAGCCGCGCGGTGGTGCAAAGCGCCGGCCAGGGGTTCCGGCTGAACGCGAGCCTGCTGATGCAGGAGTTCAATCGCGCCGGCCCCGCGCTGCGCCTGCTGCTGCGCTATACCCAGGCCCTCATCACCCAGATGACGCAGACGGCGGTGTGCAACCGCCACCATTCGCTGGACCAGCAGCTTTGCCGCTGGCTGCTGCTGAGCCTGGACCGCGTGCAGTCCGACGAGCTGGTGATGACGCAGGATCTCATCGCCAACATGCTGGGGGTGCGCCGCGAAGGCGTCACCGAGGCTGCCGGGCATCTGCAGCAGGCCGGGCTGATCCGGTATCGCCGCGGCCACATCAAGGTGCTCGATCGCCCCGGGCTCGAGCGGCGCACCTGCGAGTGCTACGCCGTGGTCAAGGAAGAGTACGACCGCCTGCTTCCCCCGCGAATGGTGGCCTAGGCATTCTCGATACAGGCGGTTGCCGGCCCCGACGCGGGGCCGTGTGTGCTCCAGCGCACCGACACAACCGGGCCCGCCGGGCCACCATTGGCTCGTGTCCGCAATCGAAACCGTGACGGACGCGAAGGCCGAGCGGCATCGACGACCATACCGGTTCGCCGAGGCCGCCGCCAAAACCCAAAGGATCTCACCATGACATTCCAGAATCTGCGCCGCTCCGCGTTCATCGCCCTTTTCATCGGCTCGGCCGCGCTGGCCGGCTGCGCCTCCACGTCGCGCACGGAAGGCACGGGCGAGTATGTCGACGACACCGTCATCACCACCAGGGTGAAGACCGCGGTGTTCAAGGAACCGACCCTCAAGTCGTCCGAGATCAACGTCGAGACGTTCAAGGGCAAGGTGCAGCTCAGCGGCTTCGTCAATTCGAAAGAGGACATCGACAAGGCGGTCGCCGTGGCGCGCACCGTCCCGGGCGTCACCTCGGTCACGAACAACATGCGGCTTAAGTAATCCGTTGCCGGGCCTGCCCCCGAGGGGCGGGCCCGGGAACGCCCGCCCCGCATCAACCGAGGAACGACACGATGGCAATCAATTCACGCATGGCGATGCTGCTCGCATTGGCCGGAGGCGCGGCGATCGGTGCCGCCTTCGTGCTGCGTCAGCGCAACGACCGTCTGCACGTCGAAAAACGGCAGCACAAGACGACTCTGCAGGCCTGGGAAGGCGAGGGCGGCAGCCTCGCGGCGCCCGCAGCGGCGCCACGGAACGCGTAGCGCGCGCAGCGCCGGACCCACTCGATCAGGAGATTCGCCCATGAATCCGCAACTTCGTTGCATCGTCGCCGTCCTCGGCATCGCCTCGGCCGGCATGGCGTCGGCCAGCGTCACGTTCTTCGAAGGGGAGAACTTCTCCGGCCGCGAGTTCACGGTCGACCGGCCCGTGGCGGATTTCGAGCGTGCCCGGTTCAACGATCGTGCCCGCTCGGCCGTCGTCAACAGCGGCCGATGGGAAATGTGCGTCGACGCCGGATTCAGCGGCAGTTGCCAGGTGCTGGGTCCGGGGCGTTATCCGGATCTCGGCGGATACGGGGGGCGCGTGAGCTCGGTGCGCCCCGTGTCGGGCGAGGCCATGCCGGGGCGCGACGAGGGTCGCCCGATGGCCGACAGGCGCGGCGGGGCGCGCGCCACCTTGTTCGAAGGGCCGAATCTTTCCGGCCGATCCTATCCGGTGCGCCGCGGCATGATGGCGAGCCTGGACGAGTCGGGGTTCGACGACCGCGCCTCCTCGCTGCGCGTGGAAGGCGGGTACTGGATCTTCTGCAGCGACGCCAACTTCGGTGGGGAATGCCGGACGTTCGGCCCCGGCGAATACGCGCGCCTGCCCTCCGGCCTGGACAACAGGATCTCGTCGGGCCGGCGCATCTCCGAGTACTACCCGTACACCGAGAGCCCGAACTGGCGGCGCTAGTGCGCCGGGGGATTCACCCAGCCGACCGGGCACGATGACCGCCCGGTCGGCTGGCGGTCGTCCTTAACCCTTCTTCACTGCCTTCTTCAAGTCGCTCACGGCTTCCTTCAGGTCGCCGACGCCCTTCTGCACCTTGCCTTCGGCCTGGTTCTTCAGGCCCTTGACCTGCTGCTCGGTGCTGCCGACGAGCTTGCCGGCTTCTTCCTGGATCTTGCCGGCGACATCCTTTGCCGCACCCTTGATCTGGTCCTTGTTGATCATGTTGCCCTCGCTGTTGACTTGCCGCACGAACCGGGATCGGTTCTCGCTCCGGGGCATTGAAACCGCCGTCCCGTAGCTGGACAAATGCTAGCGCGGGCGGCGCCGCGGTTCGGTGCGCCCGGCCACATAGCGGGCGAGGGGTGCGAGCGGCGGCGCCGTGAAGCGGCCTATGTCACTTCTTGCCGCCGAGGACGAGGAGCAACCCGCCGGCCACGATCGCGCCGACGCCCGCCCAGACGGGGATGTTGACCCGCTCCTTGTCCTTGATCGACATCTCGAGCGGGCCGATCTTCACGTCGTGGGTCTCCTTGGTGTACGTGAAGCCGCCGTAGGCCAGGCCCAGGATTCCGGCGACGATCAGTACGAGTGCCACTGCCTTGATGGGGTTCATTCGTTCTCCCTGCGCTGTCCGTCATGGATCGGGTGGTGATCCACGTGAGCCTACGCGGCGGGTCGGACGGGGTCAACGCACGCGGCCGTCGGGCGAGGGCGGGCATCCATCGGTTCGGTGGCGCACAGACGCCGGGAGCGCCGTCGCTCACGCTTTGACGCTACGAAACGCGAACTCAGGGAACGGGAACGACCATGCCTATCCAGCAAAGCAGCAGCCGCGCAATCGCCTTTTTCCTCGGCGTCGCCATGTTCATGATGGCGAGCCTCGCACAGGCCGATCCGCCGTCGCGCGTCGCGCGCGTGGGATACGTCAGCGGGCCGGTCACGTTCTCGCCCGGCGGCGAGGACGACTGGGTCGCGATCTCGATGAACCGGCCGCTCGTGACGGGTGACCGCCTCTGGGCGGACGCCGGGGCGCGCGCGGAGCTGCAGATCGGCAACGCGGTGATCCGCCTCGGCGCGACCACGAGCGTCACGCTCCTCAACCTCGACGATCGCGTCGCCCAGTTCGAGCTGGCGCAAGGCACTCTCAACGTGCGCGTGCGCCGCCTCGATCCGGGGCACGTGGTCGAGATCGACACGCCGAACCTCGCGCTCGTGATCAGCCGGCCCGGGCAATACCGGGTGAGCGTCGATGCCGATGGCGACGCGACCGAGGTGAGCACGACCCGCGGGGAGGCCGTGGTCCATGGCCAGGGCGCCGCGTATGTCGTTGCCGCGGGCAGGGCCTATCGCTTCGGCGGCAGGGACCTGCGCGACTTCGAGTCCGTGTCGCTGCGCGGCGACGAGTTCGACCGCTGGGCGATGGACCGCGACCGCCGCTACGACAACTCGATCTCCGCGCGCTACGTCTCGCGCGACGTGATCGGCTACCAGGATCTCGATGCGAACGGCACGTGGCGCGCGGTGCAGGGCTACGGCAACGTCTGGACCCCGTCGCGCGTGAGTTCGGACTGGGCGCCCTATCGCGACGGCCACTGGGCCTGGGTCGATCCGTGGGGCTGGACCTGGGTCGACGACGCCCCCTGGGGGTTCGCCGTCTCGCACTACGGCCGCTGGGCGCACATCGGCGGCCACTGGGGCTGGATTCCGGGCCCGGTCGCCGCGCGCGCGGTCTATGCGCCGGCGCTCGTCGCGTTCATCGGGGGAGCCAATTTCCAGGTGTCGATCTCGTCGGGAAACGTGGGTGCGGTGGGCTGGTTCCCGCTCGGCCCGCGCGACGTCTATCGCCCCGCGTACCCGGTGAGCCGCACGTACTTCACCAACGTGAACGTGAGCAACACGGTCATCAACAACACGAACATCACCAACGTCTACAACAACCGCGACGCGACCAACGTCACGTACGTGAACCAGCAGGTGACCGGGGCCGTGGTCACGGTGCCCACGACGGCATTCGTGCAGTCGCAGCCGGTTGCAAGGGCCGCATTGCGCGTGCCCCAGGAGACAGTCGTTCGTGCACGCGTGACGGCCGTCGCCGAAGTCGCGCCGACCCAGGCAAGCGTCCGTGGCGCGGCGGTCCGGGGCGCGAAGCCGCCGCCCCAGGTCCTGGAGCGGCCCATCGTGGCCAAGACCAGGCCGCCGGCCGCGCCCGTCGGATTCGCGGCCAAGGAGCGCGTGCTGGCCGCCAAGCCGGGCAAGCCGCTCGACCCGGCCGCGATATCGGCATTGAAGCCGGACAAGCCCGTCGCGGCCCCGAGGGTCGAGGTCGTGGCGCCGGCGCGTGACGCCAAGCCGGTCGCGGCGCCGCCGGTTGCTCGCACGCCGGCCGCGGGCAAGGCCCCGGCCTCCCCGCCTTCCGCGCAGCCTTCGAAGCGGGAGGCACGCGGCAGCGAGCCGCGAGCCGCCAGCGAAGACAAGGGCGACCAGAAGGGCAAGAGCGACCAGAAGGCCAGCAGGGACGATCCCGCGAAGGGCAGGAAGCCCGTTGCGGCGCCCAAGGCCGAGGTCGTGCCGCCGGTTGCAGCTCCGCCGGTTGCAGCTCCGCGGGCCGCAACTCCGCCGGTAGCGGCGCCGCCGGCCGCTCGCCCGCCGGCCGTGGCCCCCTCGCCGTCCGCGCAGCCTCCGAAGCCTGAACAGCGCGACAGGGACCCGCGAGGCGCCAGCGACGACAAGGGCGCCCAGAAGGCGAAGAGGGACGATCCCGGGAAGGGCAACAAGCCCGTTGCGGCACCGAAGGTCGAGGTCGCTGCGCCGGTCCGTGCCGCCCCGCCGGCCCCTGTCGCCCCGCCAGTAGCGGCGCCACCGGTCGCTCGCCCGCCTGCCGCCGAGAAGGCCGCTGCTCCCCCGCCTTCCGTACAGCCTCCGAAGCCCGGACAACGCGCCGGCGACCCGAAGGCGGCCAGGGAAGATCCCGCGAAGGGCAAGCCCGCCGCCAGGAGCGACAAGGCCGCGAAGGACGACAAGGCCGCGAAGGACGACAAGGCCGCGAAGGACGAGGACGAGGACGACAAGAAGGGCAGGAAGCGTCCGTAATCGCCCGCCTGCCTGTTTTCGGTTTCGCACGGCAGGCGCGGCCCCGGCATATTTCGAATCTCCAGAAAAGCTTGTGAAAAGAACAGGCTAAGCGCAAGCTTTTGCTAATTGCGCGAGATTGTGGCCGTGAATTCTGCAACGTTCGGATCCCGCACCCCTATTCAAGTGAATACCCCGTCGGGAACAAGGAGAATCGCCATGTATCGCAGAAAATTGAGCCTGCTCGCGAGCGCAGGAATCGCGGCACTGGTCCTGGTTTCAACCCCGGCCCGGGCGCAGCTGCTCGGCACGGCATCGGATTTCGCCGTGCTGGGCGCCACGCCGAACGTGACCAACACCGGCGCGAGCGTGGTCAGCGGGAACGTGGGCGTCTGGCCCGCGGCCTCGATCACGGGCTTTCCGCCGGGGATCATCGTCCCCGGCACGGGGTTCCTGCACATGGGCGACGTGATCGCGCAACAGGCCCAGACGGATACCACCGCCGCATACCTCAACCTGGCGGGCCTGGTGTCCGCGCCGATCCTTCCCGCGCTGGGCGGGCAGATCCTTACTCCGGGCGTCTACAACGCGGGGGCGGCCAACCTGACGGGGACGCTCACCATCAACGGCCCCGGCCTCTATGTGATCCAGGCGACCTCGCTCACGACCGCATCCGGACCCGGCGCATCGATCGTCAGCCTCATCGGCGGCGCAACGGCCTGCGACATCTGGTGGCAGATCGGCAGCTCCGCGGCGATCGGGACGTTCAGCGCGATGCAGGGAAACATCCTGGCGCTCACGAGCATCACCATCGGCACCAGCGCGAGCCTGCAAGGCAGGGCCCTCGCGCGCAATGGCACCGTGACGCTCGACACCAACAACATCACCGCGTGCTCGGGTGGAACCGCCCCCGGCTACATCGTTCCCGCGGCCGCGCCCATCCCGCCCGCCGTCAATGTCCCCATTCCCACGTTGTCGGAGTGGGCGATGATCCTGCTGGCCGCCCTCATGGCCGTGGCGGGCTTCGCGGCGATGCGCAGGAACAGAAGCTAGCCGCGCGACTGCCCCGCTTCGGCGCAGCACCGGCAAGGGGCGCGAAAGCGCCCCTTTTCATTGGCGGTCCGCCGCTCCGGCCGGGCCCGTGTGGGTCACCGCACCGACGCCGTCGCGCGCGGCCGATTACAGTGCAATCGGTACTCGTGCCCGGCGACCCCGGTCGCCTGGCACGACACGGGCCGGCGCGAATTGCGTCCTCGCCCCTTCGCAACCGAACTCAACCGGAGTCCCGCATGAACCTGACGCTGGCTATCGGCCCCCTGGTCTCACTGATCGCGGGCATCCTCATCCTGGTCGTTCCGCGGCTGCTCAACTACATCGTCGCGATCTACCTGATCGTCATCGGCCTGCTCGGGCTGTTCGGGGCCGGCCACTACAGCTTCCGCTAGCGGCGGGGCCGGTCGGCCCGCGCATCGGGATCGAGACAGGCGCCGGGACCCATGGCCTCCACGTTCGCACGCCGGTTCGCGAGGAGGGCGCCGGCATGGTTCGCGCGCCAGGGCGCGGTCCTGGCCGCGTCCTGGCGGGCCTGGCTCATGCACCGCGCCGACAGCAAGGGGGCGGCACTCGCCTTCTACACCCTGTTCTCGATGACGCCGATCCTGGTGATGGCGATCGCGGTCTCCGGGTATTTCTTCGGCGACAAGGCCGCGCAGGGCGAGATCATCGCGCAGGTGGAGGGCCTCGTCGGGCCCAACGGGGCCCAGGCGATCCAGGCACTGCTGGTGGCCGCGCGCAATCCGGCCTCGGGGCTGGTGGCGACGATGGTGGCGAGCGTGGTCTTCCTGGTCGCCGCGACCACCGTGTTCGTGGAGCTCAAGGGCAGCCTCGACGAGTTGTGGGGAATCGATCCGCGCGCGCGGCCGGCGATCCCCCGGTCGGCCATCGGCATCGTCCTGCAGACCCGGCTGCTGGCCTTCGGCCTGGTGCTGGTGCTCGCCTTCCTGCTGCTGATCTCGCTGGTCGTCAGCGCCGGTCTCGCCATGGTCGAGAATCGCGCGGCGGGCTTCTGGGGCGGCTCCGCCGCCGTCCTGGAGGCGATCTCGGCGATCGCCTCGCTCGGCGTCGTCGCCTGCCTGTTCGCCGTCATCTACAAGATGCTGCCGGACGCGCCGCTCTCCTGGCGCGACGTCTGGAGCGGGGCGCTGTTCACCTCCGCCCTGTTCAGCATCGGCAAGTACGCGATCGGCCTGTACATCGGCGGCAGCGGCGTGGCGTCCGGGTTCGGCGCCGCGGGGTCGGTCATCGCGATCCTGCTGTGGGTCTACTACTCGGCGCAGATCTTCTTCTTCGGCGCGGAGTTCACGCGCCAGCACGCGCTGCGGTTCGGCAGCCTCAGGCATTGCAGGACGGCCACTGTGTGCGCTGACAGACGGACGCGTTCCGGGGGCGGGAATAGTCTCGCCCCACCAGCCACGGAAGATGCACCGGAACGCAAACGCCTCGCAAAGGAATGACCATGAAGAAGCTCGATCTCACCGCACTGTCCGCCGCCTGCCTCCTCGCGCTCAGCACCGGCGCCTTCGCCGGCATGACGAAGGCGGAGCACAACGCCGCCGCGGAAAGCATTGCCGCCACGCACGCCTCCGACAAGTCCGCCTGCAAGTCGATGGGCGGCAACGCCATGGACGTGTGCATGCAGGAAGCCAAGGGCCGCGACAAGGTCGCCACGGCGGAACTCGAGGCGACGTTCAACCCTTCCGACAAGCATCGCCACGACGTGCGCCTCGCGAAGGCGGATGCCGCCTATGCGGTAGCCAACGAGAAGTGCGACGACTTCGCCGGCAACGTCAAGGACGTGTGCCGCAAGGAAGCGACGAGCGCGCACGTGGCGGCCAAGGCCGACGCCAAGCTCGCGGAGAAGACCGTCGACGCGAGGAAGGATGCCCAGTCCGACAAGCGCGACGCCGAGTACGCCGTGGCCAAGGAGAAATGCGACGCGTACGCCGGCGATGCCAAGACCGGCTGCATCAACGACGCCAAGCAGCGCTACGGCCAGTCCTGACCCCGGGCTGCCTCGCGCAGCCTTCCCCAACCGAAGCGGAGAAACGATCATGACAACGATGGAAAAGTCACTGGCAGGAACGAGCGACATGGGCGGAGCGGTCGCGCGCACGGTGGACCACGCCTCGACGAGCGCCCACAAGGCGATCGACAGGGCCTCGGACGCGACGCGTCCCGCGGTCGACCAGGTCGCCTCGAGCGCCCATCACGCGGTGGACCGGATCGCCGGCGCCGCGAGCCAGGCCGCGCAGACGCTCGACACGAAGGGCGGGCAGTTGCGCGATGCCCAGGCGCAGTTCACCGAGAGTTGCCGCGGCTACGTCCGAGACAAGCCGATCACCTCGCTGGGAATCGCGGTTGCCGCCGGATTCCTGATCAGCTGGATGCTGAGCAGGCGCTAGGCAGGACGCAGCGCGATGGATACCGCGCGCGCGACGAACCCGCTTCCGGAGACGCAAGCGCGGGACGACGCGCGCGCCGCCCATGATGCCGGGCTGATCGACAATGGCCGGGCCCTGTGGAACGACCTTCGCGGCCTGGCGCACGACCAGCTGCAGCTTGCCGCGCTGGAGGCCCAGCGGGCCGGCGAGAGCCTCGTCGCGATCGTGGCGTACGGCATCGTCGTCGGCGTGCTGGTGGCCGGCGCGTGGCTGGGCGCGGCGGTCGCGTTCGTGTTGTGGCTGGTCGACCTCGGGGTCGGGGCAAGCGCGGCGTTGCTGGTGGCCGTGCTGCTCAACCTGGCGGGCGCCTTCGCGTTCGCGGTCGCCATTCGCCGCAGGAGCCGTTACCTGCGCTTTCCGGCGACCGTCCGCAGCCTCGCTCCAGTTGACGAAGCGGCCTCGGTAGCGGAGCGGTCGTGATGGGCCTCGAAAGGCAGCCTTCCGTTTCCCTCGACCAACGGATCGGCGACCTCGAGCGGAGAGTGGCCGAGCGACGGCGCTCGTCGTCGGTGCATTCCGCCGCGATCGCGCAGCGCGTGCGCGACGCATTGGGCTCGCCCATCGCGTTGCTCGTCGCCGCCGGGATCGGGTTCGCGGTGAGCCGATTCGGGCTGTCCCGGAAATCGGAAACGCCCGAAAGGGAGGATGCCGCCGGCGCCGGCGGGCACTCCCTCCTGTCCACGGTGATGGAAGCCGTGGGCCTGGCTGGAACGCTCATGGCGATGCTGCCGAAGAACGGCGCGGCCGGGCGCGAGCCGCCGCCGGATCCGCTCATTCCACCTGCTGGATCCCCGCGATAAGCCACGTCGCCTTGCGGTCGGTCATGCTCTTGCGCACGTGCCAGATCTCGTCGACGGGCCCGGGGTTGGCGTCGTCGTTCTCCCGGATGAGCCCGGTGAAGCGCACGCTCGCGATGGCGTAGTCGCCCTCGACCACCGCCTCGACGAGGCTCGCGTTCAGGGTCACGACTTCCGTCGTCTGCGGCGCGTCGTCGCGCTCGCGGACCTGCATGGAGATCTCCGCGAACATCTCGGGCGTCGTGTAGTCGCGGATGTCGTCGAGGTCCTTCCTGTCATTGGCCGCCTGCAGCCGGATGAAGGACGTCTTGGCCACGCGCAGGAAAGGCTCGACCTCGAAGCCGGGGATGGCGACGGGCGCGGCCTTCGGCGCATCTTCCGCGGCGGCGACGCCGCCACCGATGCTCAGCGGGGCGCGCACGGGCGCTTCGCCTTCGGCGCCGGCGAACCGCATCGGCGTATTGGCGACCGGGGCCCGGCGCGAGGCGAAGGCGCGATACGCCATGAAGGCGACCGCCGCGAGGAGCATCGCCAGGAACACGCCTCCCAGCCCGCCGAGATGGCCGCCGAAAAGCGAGCCGATCAGCGCGCCGATTCCCAGGCCCGCGATGAGGCCGCCGAAGCGGCTCATGAAGCCCGGCTTGGCGGGCGGCGTTGCCGGGGTGGCGGCCGGGGCCGCCTGCGTGGGTTTCGCGGGCGCCGTGGACGGCGCCGTGGCCGGCGCTTCCTTCATGGTCGGGGCGGGGCGCTGCTTGCCGAAGCTGCTGCCGCCTCCGAAGCGCCGGGCGGCATCGGCGTCGCCGGCGGCGAGGCACAGGGCGAGCGCGGCAATGGACAGCAGAATGGAAATTTTCATGTCGTGTTCCCGGGTGGTTGGCCGGCAGGACTGCCGGTCGTCGAATCGAGGGTGCCCGAACGAGAGCCGGGCGAGGAGCAGAGTATAGCGGGGCGCAGTCCGCAGCGGCGCGGGGATCGCCCTAGTCGACCCGGACCCAGGTCATCTCGACGAAGTTGTCGGGGCGATGGAAGACCGTCACGCCCTTCCTCGCCGCCCACGGGATCATCTGCCGGTGCAGCGGGATGGTGTAGGCGTTCGAGCGCGCGCGCTGCAACGCCTGCTCCATCAGCGCCGAGCGCTTCGCGGCATCCATCTCGACGTCGCTCGCCTCGATCAGGCGGTCGAGCTCGGCGTCCCTGAACCTGCCGGAATTGAAGTCGCCCTTGCCCTTGCCGTCGAAGGAATGGAGGATCGGCCCCAGCACGAGGCCGGGGTCCGTCGGCGCCCCGCCCCAGCCGTAGAGGTGCATCGCGAAGTCGGTCAGGTCCACCTTCTGGAAGAACTGCGCGCGCGGCATCAGCACGAGCGAGACCTTGACCCCGATCCGCGCGAACATGGCCGCGAGCGCGGTGCAGATGCGCTCGTCGTTCACGTAGCGGTTGTTGGGGCAGAGGAGCTGCGTCTCGAACCCCTGCGGGAAGCCCGCTTCGGCGAGGAGCTTCCTCGCGCGGGCCGCGTCGTAGGGGAGCAGCCGCGGCTCCACGGAGGCGGGGCTCGAGATCCTCGACGGCACCATCGAGCCGGTGGGCGCCGACTGCCCGCGCATCACCTGCGAGCGGATCGCCTCCACGTCGATGGCCGCGTAGAGCGCCTGGCGAACGCGCAGGTCCTTCAGCGGGTTCCTTCCCTTCACGTTGCCGTACTTGAGCTCGTCGCGCGTCTGCTCCATCACGAGGAAGATGACGCGGTTCTCCGGCCCCTCGATGATCCGCACCTGCGGGCTCGCCTTGAGCCGCACGACGTCCTGGAGGGGCGGGTCGAGCACGAAGTCGATCTCGCCGGAAACGAGCGCGGCCATGCGAGTCGCATCCGACTTGATCGGGCGGTACACCATCTCGTCCACGTTGCCCTCGAAGCGCCCGGCGGCGATGCCCCACCACTCGGGGTTCTTGCGCAGCACCGTCTTCACTTCCGGCTCCCACGAGACGAAACGGTAGGGGCCGGTGCCGTTGGCGTTGCGGGAGGAGAAGGTGTCCTCGGCGTTCTTGAAGTCCTGCGGCTTCGCCGCCCCGTTCCCGAGCGCCCACGCCTTGCTCATGATCATGATCGCGTTCACGTACTCGAGCAGGATCGGCGTCGGGCCGGGAGTGGCGAACTCCACGGTGTGGTCGTCCACGCGGCGGGGCTTGCCGATGGCCGTGGCGAAGGTCTTGAAGTTGGAGCTCGGCAGCTGCGCCCGCTCGACCGAGAACACGACGTCGTCGGCGGTGAAGGGCGTCCCGTCGTGGAACTTCACGCCCTTCCTGAGGTGGAAGCGCCAGGTCGTGGCGTTCACCTGCTCCCACGAGGTCGCGAGCGACGGCACCAGCCTCAGGCCGCGGTCGCGGGCGGTGAGCCGCTCGTAGACGTGGTAGGCGATGAGGTTGTTGATCCCCTCGTTCTGCGCGTGGGGGTCGGCGGTGAGGAAGTCGCCCTGGGAGGACCAGCGGAACGTCGCCGCGGACGAGGCTGCGGCCGCGGCGACGAGCATGGCGGCGAGCGCCGCGGCGGCGAGCCTCACCGCGTTACTTGATCTTGACCCAGGTGGCCTGCAGCCAGTTGTCCGGGCGGTGGATCACCTCGACGTTCGCGCGCGAGGCCCACGGGATCACCTGCAGGTGCAGCGGGATGTGCAGCACGTTGTCGTGGTGGAACTTCATCGCCTTGACGATGGTCTCCTGGCGCCGCTTCGGGTCGGTGTCGCCCTTGGCGTCGTCGATGAGCGCGTCGAACTCCGGATAGTTGTAGTTGCCCCAGTTGTAGTCGCCGTCGCCCTTGTCGTTCCTGCTGTGCAGCACCGGCTGCAGGGTGAAGATCGCATCGGTCGTCGCCCCGCCCCAGCCGAGCATGTACATGCTGGTGTCGAGGTTCTGCACCTTCGGGAAGTACTGCGCGCGCGGCATGGCGTTCACCTTCATGGTGATGCCGCCCTTGGAGACCATGCCCGCCACCGCGACGCAGATCTTCTCGTCGTTGATGTAGCGGTTGTTCGGGCAGTCGATCGTGACCTCGAACCCCTTTGGATAGCCCGCCTCGGCGAGCAGCTTCTTCGCGGCGTTGACGTCGTAGGGATAGCGCTTGTCCATCTCCTTCGGGATGCCGGCGCGGACCGGGTTCGGCAGGTTGATCGCCGTGGGCGCGGACAGGCCGCGCATCACCGCCTTGTTGATGGCGTTCACGTCGATGAGCCGGTACATCGCCTCGCGCACGCGCTTGTCCTTGAACGGATTCTTTCCCTTCACGTTGGAGTAGAGCAGCTCGTTGCGGCTCTGGTCCATGCCGAGGAAGACGATGCGGTTCTCGCGGCCCTCGTAGACCCGGACCGACTTCTCGCGCTTGAGCTTCTCGACGTCCTGGACCGCGGGGTCGAGGACGAAGTCGAGGTCGCCGGAGAGCAGCGCGGCCATGCGCGTGCCCTCGTTCTTCACCGGCGAGTAGATGATGTCCGTGACGTTGCCGTCGAAATAGCCCTTTTCCTTCAGGCCCCACCACTCGGGGTTCTTCCTGAAGACGCTCTTCACGTCCGGCTCGCGCGAGACGAGGATGAAGGGTCCCGTGCCCATGGCGTTGCGCACGGTGTAGGTCTCCTCCTTGTTCTTGAAGTCCTGGCTCCTCTCGACCTTGTGCTTCTCGCACCACGCCTTGTTCATGATGAAGAGGCTGTTGGCGAGCATCTCGAGCATCACCGGGTTCGGCACCGGCGTGGTGAGCTCCACCGTGAAGTCGTCGATCTTCCTCGGCTCGCCGACGGCGTTGCCGTAGACGCGGAAGTTCGAGGTCGGTCCCTGCAGGCGCTTGATGGAGAACACGACGTCGTCGGCCGTGAAGCTCGAGCCGTCGTGCCACTTCACGCCCTTCCTCAGGTTGAACACCCACGTCGTCGGGCCGGTCTGCTTCCAGCTCGCGGCGAGGCCCGGGATGATCTCGAGCTGCTTGCCGCGCGTGACCAGCGGCTCGTACACGTGGCCGTTGATCGAGTTGGTGAGCAGCTCGTTCTGCGCGTGCGGGTCGGCGGTGACGTAGTCGCCCTGGCTGGACCAGCGCAGGGTCTTGGCGTTGGCGAGCGGGGCCGCCGAAAGGACGGCGATGGCGGCGATGGCGAGCGTTCGGCGCATGGAGGTCTCCTCGTGGAAGAACGGGGATGATACGACAAAGCGCTCCCCTCGCCCGCGGGCTGGAGAGGGGGGGAGGGCCGGGGTGAGGGGCGCTATACTTTCCTTCTTCTGTTCAGGAGGAATCCCCATGAACGCCGCCGTCGTCGATCGCAAGCCGTCCCCGCCAACCCTCAAGAACGCCGCGCTCCTGCGCGACCGCTGCTATGTGGACGGCGCCTGGGTGGAGGCCGACTCCGGGCGGCGCTTCGACGTCGACAACCCCGGCGACGGCTCCATCGTCGGCTCGGTGCCGGACATGGGGGCGGCGGAGACCCGGCGCGCCATCGAGGCGGCCGAGCGCGCGCTTCCCGCCTGGCGGGCCCTGCCCGCCAAGGAGCGGTCGAAGATCGTGCGCAAGTGGTACGACCTCATCATGGCCAACGCGGACGACCTGGCGCTCATCCTCACCACGGAGCAGGGCAAGCCGCTCGCCGAGGCCAAGGGCGAGATCGCCTACGGCGCCTCCTTCGTCGAGTGGTTCGCGGAGGAAGCCAAGCGCGTCTACGGCGACACGATTCCCAGCCCCACCAACGACCGGCGCCTCATCGTGCTCAAGCAGCCCATCGGGGTCTGCGCGGCCATCACGCCGTGGAATTTCCCGAACGCGATGATCACGCGCAAGATGGCCCCGGGGCTCGCGGTGGGCTGCACCTTCGTGCTGAAGCCCGCCGAGCAGACGCCGTTCTCGGCGCTCGCCCTCGCCGAGCTCGCCGAGCGCGCCGGCTTTCCCAAGGGCGTGATCAACATCGTCACCGGCGACGCGCCGTCGATCGGCAAGGAGCTCTGCGCCAACCCGATCGTGAAGAAGGTCACCTTCACCGGGTCCACCGAAGTCGGCCGCATCCTCATGCGCCAGAGCGCGGACACGGTGAAGAAGCTTTCGCTGGAGCTGGGCGGCAACGCGCCGTTCATCGTCTTCGACGACGCCGACCTCGACGCGGCCGCCGACGGCGCCATGGCCTCGAAGTACCGCAACGCGGGGCAGACCTGCGTGTGCGCCAACCGCATCTACGTGCAGGACGGCGTGTACGACGCCTTCGCCGGGAAGCTCGCGGAACGGATGAAGTCGCTCAAGGTCGGCAAGGGAGTCGATGCGGGCGTGAACCTGGGGCCGCTCATCGACGCCCAGGGCCTGGCCAAGGTCGAGGAGCACGTGGCCGACGCGCTCGCCAAGGGCGCGAAGGTGGTCGTCGGCGGCAAGCGCTCCGCGCTGGGAGGGCGCTTCTACGAGCCGACGCTGCTCACCGGCGTCACGCCCGAGATGAAGGTCTCGCGCGAGGAGACCTTCGGCCCGGTGGCGCCGCTCTTCCGCTTCAAGGACGAGGCCGACGCGTTGAGGCTCGCCAACGCGACCGAATTCGGGCTCGCCGGATACTTCTATGCCCGCGACGTGGGCCGCGTCTTCCGCGTGGCGGAGGGGATGGAGACCGGCATGGTCGGCGTGAACGTCGGCATCATCGCCAACGAGGTCGCGCCCTTCGGCGGCGTGAAGCAATCCGGCCTCGGCCGCGAGGGCTCCAAGTACGGCATCGAGGACTTCCTCGAGATCAAGTACGTCTGCCTCGGCGGGATCCAATGACACCACGGCATCGCCGCCGCGCGGCGTGCCGGAGCCTCGTCCTCGCCTCGCTCCTGGCCGCCGCGTCGCTCGGCACCCCCGCGCAGCTGAGGCCGTCGCGGCCCGAGCCGCCCAGCGGCTGGGCGAAGAAGGATCTGTTCACCGCGAAGCGGCACGTCGTCGTCGCTGCCCACCCCCTCGCGGCGGAGGCGGGATCGAGGATGCTGGACAAGGGCGGCACCGCGGTCGACGCCGCCATCGCCACGCAACTCGTGCTGGGGCTCGTCGAGCCGCACGCCTCGGGGCTGGGCGGCGGGGCGTTCCTCCTCGTGCACGACGCGAAGTCGGGCCGCACGCTCGCCTACGACGGGCGCGAGACGGCGCCCTCGGGCGCGCAACCGCAGCTTTTCCTCGGCGCCGACGGCAAGCCCATGCCCTTCCAGGCCGCGGTGGTGGGCGGCCGCTCCGTGGGCGTGCCCGGGACGCCTCGCCTGCTCGAGGTGGCGCACGCCAGGCACGGCAAGCTCGCGTGGGCCGCGCTCTTCCAGCCGGCCATCGACATCGCGGAGAAAGGCTTCGCGATGTCGCCGCGGCTCTTCACGCTCGTTTCCAAGGATGCGAGCCTCGCGAAGGAGCCCGCGGCGCGCGACTATTTCTTCGGAGCGGACGGCAAGCCCAGGCCCGTCGGCGCGCTCATCAGGAACCCGGCGTACGCAAGGACCCTGCGCGCGATGGCCGCGAAGGGCTCGGACGCGTTCTACTCGGGCGAAATCGCAGCGGACATCGTGGCCGCGGTGCGCGGCCACGCGAATCCCGGCTCGATGACGGCGGAGGACCTCGCCCGCTATCGCGTGCGCGACGTGGAGCCGCTGTGCGGCGGCTATCGCCAATGGAAGCTTTGCGGCATGCCGCCATCGTCCTCGGGCGGGATCGCGGTGCTGCAGATCCTGGGCGTGCTCGAGGGGCGCGACATGGCGAAGGTGCGCCCCGGATCGGCCGAATCGGTGCACCTGCTCTCGGAGGCCGGGCGCCTCGCGTTCGCCGACCGCAACCGCTACGTGGGCGACGACCGCTTCGTCGACGTGCCGGTGAAGGGGCTGGTGGACGCCGGCTACCTCGCCGGCCGCGCGAAGCTGATCGCCGCGGAAAAGCCGATGGGCCGCGCGCAGCCGGGCACGCCGCCGGGGCTCAGGGTGGCGCTCGCGGACGACCCGGTGGACGAAGTCGCGGGCACGAGCCAGATCGCCATCGTTGACGGGCAGGGCAATGCCGTCTCGATGACCACGACCATCGAGGGCTATTTCGGCTCGAAGCAGATGGTGCACGGCTTCCTCCTCAACAACGAGCTCACCGACTTCAACTTCCAGCCGGTGGAAGACGGCCGCGTGGTGGCCAATGCCGTCGCGCCGGGAAAGCGCCCGCGCAGCTCCATGGCGCCGTTCCTGGTGTACGACGCGGGGACCGGCCGCCTCGAGCAGGCGCTGGGCAGCCCCGGCGGCAGCCTCATCATCAACTACGTCGCCAAGGCGCTCGTCGCCACGCTGGACTGGAAGATGGACATGCAGTCCGCCATCGCGCTCCCGAACCTCGGCAGCCGCGGCGGGCCCACGGAAATCGAGACGGGCACGGAACTCGCCGGGGTTGCGGCCGCTCTGAAGGCGATGGGCCACGACGTCCGCGCGATCGACATGACCAGCGGGCTCGCCGGCATCCGCCGCACCGCGACGGGCTGGGAAGCCGGCGCCGACCCGCGGCGCGAGGGCGTGGCGCGCGGCCGTTAGTCCGATTCCCGTCCCGAACGA
>JAGRPO010000080.1 GCA_019449455.1 Betaproteobacteria bacterium
CGCGGGGCCGTCGGCGCTCACGCGCACGATCCTGAGGTGCCCGTCGTCCTCGACGGAGCTCACGCCGATCCACGGCCGCCTTCCCGCCTTCTGCCGCCCCGTCTCGATCATCTCGGCGAGGACGGGCTTCAGCAGGTCGATGGGGACGAACATGTTGCCCGGCAGGCGCTCGCCGGGCGTCATCGCGTCCATGACGAAGAGCGAGCCGATCCCCACGAGCTCGCCCTCCTTGTTGATGAGCGCGGCGCCGCTGTGGTCGGTGCGCGGCGGCGAGGTGAAGATGGCGCCGTCGATGAGGTATTCCCAGTAGCCCGCAAACAGCCGGCGCGAGACGACGGTGGCCACCGACACCCCGCCTTCGCCGCCGCTCGCGATGATGAGGCGGTCGAGCTGCTCGACGGAGCCCGAGGTGCCCAGCCGCGCGGGCTTCGGCAGGAGCCGCCCGATGGGGCGCAGCAGGCCGAACCCCGTGGCGTGGTCGTAGGCCACCACGCTCGCCGGAAGCGACCGGCCGTTCGAGTCGGTGACCTCCACCTGGTCCGCCTCGAGGATGAGGTAGCCGATGGTGAGGACGAGCCCCGAGGGCGCGATGAGGATCCCGGAGCCCGAGCGCTCGGGGCCGAGGCTCTCGTTGGAGCGCGCGTTGCCCAGGGCCCGGGCGTGCACGGCCACGACGGCCGCGGCCGCCTCCTGCAGGCGGCGCGTGGTGGCGTCGTCCTCCTTCGCCGCGGGGACAGGCGTCCCGGGAGCGGAGGGGCTCGCCGCGCCGAGGGCGGCGGCCGGGCTCGCGCAGGCGAGCAGCAACCAGGCAAGCAGGGGCGGAAGGCGGTTCGTGCGCATGCTTGCCTCCTGGCGGGGAACGGGCGAACCCATCCTAGCACCGCGCGCGGGCGCCAACACGGCGGCCCTCAGGCCATCCAGCCCAGGGTATCCGGGGTCGGCTTCGAGGGGCGGTACTCGGCGGCCGTCCAGCCTTCGTAGCCGAGGGCGTCGAGCCGCGCGAAGCAGCCGGCGATGTCGACCGTGCCCGTGCCCGGCTCGTGCCGTCCCGGAGCGTCGGCGAACTGCACGTGGCGGATGACGGGGGTGAAGCGCGCGAGGCCCTCGAGGGGATCCTCGCCCATCATCGCCGCGTGGTAGATGTCGTACTGCAGGCCCGCGTTGCGCGCGCCCGTCTCCGCCAGCAGCGCGGCGGCATCGGCCGGCCGGGGCACCACGAAACCCGGCGCGTCGACGGTGTTGATTGGCTCCAGCAGCAGCGTGCGCCCGGCAACCGCGAATTCCTTCGCCGCGAACCGGAGATTGGCAAGAAGGGTGGCGCGCAGCTCGGCAGGGTCGGCGCCCGCAGGGGCCTTTCCCGAGATGCAGTTGACGCGCTCGTTGCCCAGCACCTCGGCATAGGCGATGGCCCGGCGCACGCCTTCGCGGAACTCCGCCTCGCGCCCGGGCAGGCACGCGATGCCGAAGTCGCCGGCGGCGGCGTTTCCCATGGGCAGGTTGAAGTTGACCATCTCGAGGCCGTTGGCCTCCAGCAGCTCCGCGATCTCGCGCGCGTCCCAGGCATACGGCTGCGCGAACTCGACGGCGCCGAAGCCCGCGTCCGCGGCGGCGCCGAAGCGCTCCGTGAAGGCAAGCTCGGGAAAGAGGAAACCCAGGTTGGCGGCGAATCGCGGCATCGTCTCGCTGCTACTATAACGGACGAAACGCCCCGCCCCGATGAGCACCGCCACCGTCCCGCAGCAGCCCCCCGCGCCCGCCGAGCCCCCCGCCACCGGCGACGCCGGCGTGATCGCGAAGCTCCTTCCCTACCTCTGGGAGTACCGCGGGCGCGTGCTGCTGGCGCTCGCCTTCCTCGTCACCGCCAAGTTCGCCAATCTCGCGGTGCCGCTCGTGATGAAGGCGATCGTCGACGGCCTGTCGGGCCCGAAGGCGGTGCTCGCCGTGCCCCTGGCGCTGCTCGCCTCCTACGGGCTGCTGCGCATGTCGTCCACGCTCTTCAACGAGCTGCGCGACGTGGTGTTCGTGAAGGTGGCCCAGCGCGCCATGCGGCGCGTGGCGCTGGAGGTGTTCGAGCACATGCACTCGCTCTCGCTGCGCTTCCACCTCGAGCGCCAGACGGGCGGGCTCACGCGCGACATCGAGCGCGGCACGCGCGGCATCTCGACGCTGCTCAACTTCATGGTCTTCAGCGTGCTGCCGACCTTCTTCGAGATCGCGCTGGTGACCGGCTTCCTGATCGTGCGCTTCGACGTCTGGTTCGGCGTGATCACCGTGGGCGCGCTGGTCCTGTACATCGCCGCCACCTTCGTGATCTCCGAGCGGCGGATCCACCACCGCCGCGCGATGAACGAGATGGACTCCAGGGCCAACACGCGCGCCATCGACTCGCTCATCAACTACGAGACGGTGAAGTACTTCGGCAACGAGAGCTGGGAGGCGAGGCGCTACGACGAGACCCTCTCGCGGTACGAGGCGGCGGTGGTGACGAGCGAGACCTCGCTCGGGCTGCTGAACACCGTGCAGGCGGCCATCATCGCCATGACGGTGTCGCTCCTCATGTGGCGCGCCGCCGACGGCATCGTGAACGGCGCGCTCACGCTGGGCGACCTGGTGATGGTGAACGCGCTCCTCATCCAGCTCTACATCCCGCTCAACTTCCTGGGCGTCCTCTACCGCGAGATCAAGCAGTCGCTCACCGACATGGAGAAGATGTTCCGGCTGATGTCGGTGAACCGCGAGGTCCAGGACAAGCCCGGCGCGCCGGCGCTCGCGGTGAGCGGCGGCGCCGTCCGCTTCGAGGGCGTGGACTTCGCCTACGACAGCCGGCGCCGGATCCTCGCCGGGGTCGACTTCGAGGTGCCGGCGGGAAAGACCGTCGCCGTGGTGGGCGCGAGCGGCTCGGGGAAGTCCACGCTGGGACGGCTGCTCTTCCGCTTCTACGACGTGCAGCAGGGGCGAATCACCATCGACGGGCAGGACATCCGGGACGTGACGCAGCTGTCGGTGCGCACCACCGTCGGCATCGTCCCCCAGGACACGGTCCTCTTCAACGACACGATCTACTACAACATCGCCTACGGGCGGCCCAGCGCCACGCGCGAGGAGGTCGTCGAGGCGGCCAGGCTCGCGCACATCCTGGATTTCATCGAGAGCCTGCCCGACAAGTGGGAGACCACGGTGGGCGAGCGCGGGTTGAAGCTCTCGGGGGGCGAGAAGCAGCGCGTGTCGATCGCGCGCACGCTGCTCAAGAACCCGCCCATCATGATCTTCGACGAGGCCACCTCCGCGCTCGACTCGAAGACCGAGAAGGCGATCCAGGCGGAGCTCGCGGAGATCTCGCGGGACCGCACGACGCTCGTCATCGCCCACCGGCTGTCCACGGTCGTCGACGCCGACCAGATCCTGGTGATGGACGACGGGCGGATCGTGGAGCGCGGGACGTTCCGGGAGCTCGTCGCCCGGGAGGGACGGTTCGCGGAAATGTGGCAGCTGCAGCAGCAGGAGGAGGCCGAGGGCGCCCCGGCTGCCGAGGAAAGGAAAGACGCATGAGCAAGTCCGGAATCGCGGCGGTCATGTCGGTCTTCGCGGCCTGCGCCGCGGCGACGATCGCCGGTTGCGCGGGGACCGCGCCGCAGGCCCGGGAAGGGGAGGTCGCGGTGGCGCGCGTCGAGCGCTTGCGCTGGGACCTGCCGCCCGAGCCGGGCCTCTTCCGCGTTCGTTTCGCCGAGGCGCTGGCCGGGGAGATCCGCCGCGCGGCCACGCAGCTGGTGTCGGCGGAGGACGTGGACTACTACTACGCGGAGATCCGCGTTCTCGAGGAGCAGGCGGAGCGCGAGCTGCTGGCCCGCGGCCTCTGCTCCGGCGCCGTGAAGCTCGCCTCGGAGGTGGACGGGGCCGACGGCCGCGGCGCCATCGGCGGGCTGTTCCGTTGCGGCGTGTCGATCCTGCGGTAGGCGGCGCGGTCGCGGGCGGCGCTCAGGCCGCGAGGTGGGCGCGCAGCGCGGTGAGCACCTCGCGCGGCGCCTCGCTCATCATCGAGTGACCGGCGTCGACGACGGTGAAGCGCGCGCCGGGTATCTCCTTCGCGAGGGCCTGCCCGGCCTTCATCGGCGTCATCTGGTCGCGCCTGCCCGCCAGGACGAGCGTGGGGACCGCCAGGGCGCGGATCGCGGCCGGCGACGGAGCGTAGGCGTGGCAGGCCGCAAGGCCGGCGTGCTGCACGCCCGGGCGGGACCGCGCGATGAGGCTGCGGCCGGCGAGCGCGAGCGACGAACCCGGAACGGGACTCGCCGAGAGCGGGGAGAGCCGCGCGTGCCCCCAGACGCTTTGCATGTCGAGGGCCGCCGGCGAGTCGTCCCTGGCCGCGGCGAGGAAGGCTTCGCCGACCGGCATGGGCACCGAGGCGCCAAGGAGAGCCAGCTTCGCGACGCGATCCGGATGGCGAAGCGCGGTGTCCAGCGCCACGAGCGAGCCCATGCTGTGGCCGACGACGTGCGCCCGGCCGGCGCACGCCGCCTCGATGAAGGCGGCCACCCAGTCGGAGAGCTCCTCGATGGACGCGCGCGCCTGCCCGGGGCTTCGCCCGTGGCCCGGCAGGTCGACGGCGAGGGCCGCGAACCCGTGGTGCGCGAGATAGCGCGACTGCCACTGCCATACGCTGTGGTCGAGCGCGGCGCCGTGGACGAGGACGACGGCGGGGAGCTTCGGGTCGAAGGGCCGCCCGCCGGTGTAGGCGTAGGCGGGATAGCCCTGGACGATGAAATTCATCGCTGCGAGGCGCGAAGCGCGCGCGCGAGATCCTCGACGAGGTCGTCGGGGTGCTCGAGGCCGATCGACAGGCGAACGGTGCCCGGCGTGATCCCCGCCCGCGCCAGCGCCGCGTCGTCCATGCGGAAGTGCGTCGTCGAGGCCGGGTGGATCACGAGCGACTTGGCGTCCCCGATGTTGGCGAGGTGGGAGAACAGGGTCAGCGCGTCGATGAACTTGCGCCCCGCCTCGCGCCCTCCCGCGAGCTCGAAGGAAAGGATGGCGCTGCAGCCGTCCGGGTAGAGCCGCCGGGCGAGCGCGCGGTCCGGGTGACCTTCCGCGTCCGGATGGTGAACGCGCGTCACGGCCTCGTGCCCGGCCAGGAAATCGACCACCATCGAGGTGGTCCGCACGTGCCGGGGCATGCGCAGGTGCAGCGTCTCGAGCCCCTGCAGGATCTGAAACGCCGTCATCGCCGCCATGCACGCGCCGAAGTCGCGAAGGCCCTCGCGGCGGGCGCGAAGGAGGAACGCGGACACGGGGGATTCCTCGGTGAACACCATGCCGTGGAAGCCCTCGTAGGGGTCGCTCAGCGTCGGGAACTTGCCGGAGGCGTCCCAGTCGAACCGCCCGCCGTCGACCAGCACGCCGCCGATCACCACGCCGTGGCCGGAGAGGAACTTCGTCGCCGAGTGCATCACGAGGTGCGCGCCGGAGTCGATGGCGCGGCCGAGGTACGGCGTGGTCACCGTGGCGTCGACGAGGAGCGGGATGGCGTTCTCGTCGGCCAGCGCGGCCA
>JAGRPO010000081.1 GCA_019449455.1 Betaproteobacteria bacterium
CGCCCTTGCCGCCCCCGAGACTGCCGCCACCCTCTAGAATCCCGGGATGCTGCGCGCCCTCGGCGTCCCGATTGCCGCCCTCCCCTGCCTCGCCGTGCCCGCGCAGGCCCCGCGATGATCCTCGATCGCACGCGCTTCCCCTTGTGGCTCGCGGTCGCGTTCGCGGTACTGCTCGCGCTGGTGGCCTGGAGCCTTTCCGTCGGCCGCTTTCCCGTCGCGCCGGGTGACGTGGCGAGCGCCCTGTGGTCCGCGCTCACGGGAAGCGAGAGCGGGCTCGCCAGGAACGTCGAGGCCGTGATCCTGCAGGTGCGCGCGCCGCGCCTCCTCGCCGCCGTCGCCGTCGGCGCGGCCCTCGCGGCCGCGGGTGCCGCCTACCAGAACCTCTTCAAGAACCCGCTCGTCTCGCCCGACATCCTCGGCGTCTCCGCGGGCTGCGCGCTGGGCGCGGGCCTCGCCATCCTCTGGTCGCTGCCCGTCGTCGCCATCCAGGGCTTCGCCTTCGCCGGCGGGCTCGCCGCGGTCGCGCTCGTGGTCGCCGTGGGTTCGTGGGTGCGCGGGCGCGACCCCATCCTCACGCTCATCCTCACGGGCGTGGTCGTGGGCTCGCTCTTCGGCGCCGGGATCGCGCTCGTGAAATACGTGGCCGATCCCTACAACCAGCTCCCCGCGATCACCTTCTGGCTGCTGGGCAGCTTCGGCGGCGCGGCTCCCAAGGACCTCGCCGTGGGCCTGCCCCTCATCGTGCTCGGCCTGGCGCCCCTCGCGCTGCTGCGCTGGCGCATCGATCTCCTCGCGCTCTCCGAGGACGAGGCGCGCTCGCTGGGGCTCGACGTGGCGAAGCTGCGGCTCGTCGTCATCGTGTGCGCCACGCTCGTCACCGCGTCCGCCGTGGCGCTGGCCGGCGTCATCGGCTGGGTGGGCCTCGTGATCCCCCACGCCGCGCGCCTGCTCGTGGGCGCGAGCTTCGCCCGCGTGATGCCGCTCTCCCTCCTGCTCGGCGCGGCCTTCATGCTGGCGGTGGACACGCTCTGCCGCACCGTGGTCGCCACCGAGATCCCGCCCGGCGTGGCGACCGCCTTCGTGGGCACGCCCGTCTTCATCGCGCTGCTGGCCGCGACCTTCCGCCGATGACGCTCGCCGCCCGCGCCCTCGATTTCGGTTTCAGCGACCACACCGTGGGGCGCGGGCTCGACTGCGCGCTCGAGGCCGGCGAGGTGGTTTGCCTGCTGGGCCCCAACGGCAGCGGCAAGTCCACGCTCATGCGCACGCTGCTGGGCCTGCAGCGACGGCTCGGGGGCGAAGTGACGCTGGAAGGCCGGGACCTCGATGCGTGGGGCGCCGCCGAGCGAGCGCGGCGCCTGGCGTACGTTCCGCAGGCGGCGGACAGCTACTTCGACTTCAGCCTGCGCGAGCTGGTGGAGATGGGCCGCACCGCGCACCGCGGCGTCTTCGAGAGCCCCGGGAAGAGGGACCGCGAGATCGCGGCGGCGGCCCTCGAGCGCCTGGGCATCGCGCGCCTGGCGGACCGTCCCGTCCACGCGGTGAGCGGCGGGGAGCGCCAGCTCGCCCTCATCGCCCGCGCGCTCGCCACGGAAGCCGGCTACCTCGTGATGGACGAGCCGACCGCAAACCTCGACTACGGCAACCAGTCGCGCGTGCTGGAGGAGATCGCCCGGTTGAAGGACGAGGGCATCGGCGTGCTCGTCTCGACCCACCATCCGGAGCACGCCTTCCGGATCGCCGACCGCGTGCTGCTTCTCGCCGCGGGACGCCTCACCGCCCAGGGTCCGGCGCAGGCCACGCTCACCTCCGAAGCCTTGTCGGCCCTCTACGGCCGCCCGATCGAGGTCGCCGCCGTCACGCTCGCCGACGGGACCGAGCGACGGGTCTGCGTGCCCTCGGCCAACGCCTAGCGGCCGCCCGTCACGTCGAGGATCGTGCCCGTCACGTACGACGCCTCGTCGGACAGCAGCCAGAGGATCGCGTGGGCGACCTCCCCGGGCTGCCCGCCGCGCTTCATCGGCACGGCGGCCTTCACGCGATCGACGCGCCCGGGCTCGCCGCCGCTCGCGTGGATCTCCGTGTAGATGTGCCCGGGCCGCACCGCGTTCACGCGGATGCCTTCCTCGGCCACTTCCTTCGCGAGCCCCAGCGTCATCGTCTCCACCGCGCCCTTCGAGGCCGCGTAGTCCACGTATTCGTTGGGCGAGCCGATGCGCGCCGCGGCGGAGGACACGTTCACGATCGCCCCGCCCTTGCCTCCGTGGTTGGTGGACATGCGGCGCACGGCCTCGCGGGCGCAGAGGAACGAGCCGATGACGTTCGTGGCGAACACGCGCTGGAGGCGCGCGCCATCGATGTTCTCCACGCGGCACTGCGGCTCCAGGATGCCGACGTTGTTCACCAGTGCCGCGACCGTGCCGAGCTCCCAGTCCGCCGTCTCGAACAGGCGCACCACGTCGGCTTCCCGGGCCACGTCGGCCTGGACGGCGATGGCGCGCCCGCCGGCGCCCTGGATCCCGTCGACCACGCCGCGCGCGGCCGCCTCGTTCCGGAGGTAGTTCACGCACACCGCGTAGCCGCGGCTCGCCGCGAGAATCGCGGTGGCGGCGCCGATGCCGCGGCTCGCCCCGGTGATGATCGCCACGCGCTTCATGTCATGCCTCGCGACTCGGGCGCCGACGGCCCGGACGGTGCAAGTCTAGCCGACACGGCCGGGTGGACAGTCCCGGGGTTGCGCCGCAGAATCGGCGCGAGGATCCCCTCGCCCGCCGATGCAACCCGAATTCCTCCCCGCTTCCCCCCAGCCCGCCGTCCGCGTCGTGCCCGTCCTGCGGCCGCTCGCGTGGCTCGCGAGCGGTTGGCGCGACTTCGGGTACGCGCCCGGCGTGAGCCTCGTGCACGGCTCGCTCGTCGCGCTCGGCGGCTGGATCATCGCCGCGCTGGCGTTCGCCTGGCTGCCGCTGCTCCCCGGCGCGTTTTCCGGCTTCGTGCTCGTCGCGCCCATCCTCGCCACCGGCCTCTACGAGATGAGCCGCTGCCGCGAGCGCGGCAAGCCCGGCGACATGGCCTGCGCCATCGACGCGTGGCGGCGCGGAACGCGCTCCCTCGTGTGGCTGGGGCTCGGCCTGGCGATGGCCGGCACCGCCTGGGTGCTCGTCTCCGCGGTGCTCGTGGCGCTCTTCGTGAAGGCGCCCATCACCGGCGCGGAGGCGTTCGTTCGCCACGTGGTCCTTTCCGAGGGAACGAACCTCTTCCCCGTCTGGGTCCTGATGGGGGGCGCGGGCGCCTCGCTCGTGTTCGCCGCGACCGTCGTCTCCGCCCCGTTGCTCCTCGACCGCGAGACGGACCTCCTCACCGCCGTGTGGACGAGCGTGCGGGTCGTGGGCGCCAATCCGCTCGCGATGGCGTTCTGGGCGGCGCTGATCATGGTCGCCACGGCGCTCTCCATGGCCACCGCGATGCTCGGCTTCGTCATCGCCATCCCCGTGATCGGCCACGCCACCTGGCACGCCTACCGCGATACGGTGGACGCGGGCGGCATCCCCCCGCGGGAGTAAGGCGCGGTGTTCGGCCTCGAGGGCGTGCAGATCACCGAGGCGCAGGTCGCCGAGTTCGGCATGACCTGGGGGATCGGCGGCTTCATCCTGTTCATGCTGTTCATCATCGCGAACCTGGCGAAGGAATCGAAGGCGGGCAGGTTCGGCACCTTCGTGCTCTTCTTCGTGCTCGCCTTCGGGATGCTGGGCTTCGTCGCCAAGGCGATCATCCAGAAGATCCTCGGCCTCTGACCGGCGGCGCCCGAAGTTCCGCCATTCCACGGCTCTCAGGCGGGCCCGGCGAGAATCCGCGCCAGCGACTCCCCCGTGACGCTCATGGCCTGCGCGAAGCCCGCCACGAATCGCGCCTGCGCCGGGCGGATCGCGAAGAACGAGAAATCGCCGAACTCCGTGAGCGGCGCCGCCTCCGGAAAGCGCGCGAGGTAGGCGCCGCGGCAGTCACGCTCGCCGTCGGAGCCCTGCTCCATCGGCGCAGCCTCGCCCTGCACCGACACGCGGGCGAGCGCCTGCGCGGCCACGCCCTCGCCCTCCGGCTGCATCACGAGCAGCGAGACGCGCGGATCGGCGAGCATGTCCTTCGTGTGCGCCGCCAGCCGGCTCACGTGGACCACGAACGCGGTGCCGTCGGGCAGCACGGCATACGGCACCATGGAGACGAAGGGCGCCCCGGCGTGCAGCGTGCCCAGGGCCGCCGCCGTTCGGCGTTGCACCAGCCTAACGAGCTGCGCGGCGTGCTCCGGGCTCACGGCGCTCCGCCGGGCGGCGCGATCGACGCGCCCTCGATCTTGTGGCGCGCGAGCGCTTGGGCGACGAAGCCCGAGGCTTTCATCTCCTCGACGAACGCGGTGAGGTACTTCGCGCCGGCGTCCTTCCCCCTGGCCATGCCCATGGCCTGGTTGATGACCATGAAGCGCCCCGGCAGCAGCCGCAGGCCGCCGATGCGCTTCGCGTCCATATCGAGCTGCTGCTTCACGCCCGCGGCCACGTCGAGCCCGTTGGCGAGGAAGTAGTCCACCACCGCCGGCGAGGTGGGCGCGCGCTCGATCTTCGCC
>JAGRPO010000082.1 GCA_019449455.1 Betaproteobacteria bacterium
GACCACGTGACCAGCATTCCCTTCCTCGTGGACACCGTCTGCTGGATGCGCGGCAGCCCGATCGTCGTCTACGGCATCAAGGACACCCTCGACATCCTCCGGGCCCACCTCTTCAACTGGAAGGTGTGGCCCGACTTCACGCAGATCCCGGACGCGGACAAGCCGTTCATGCAGTACCGGGAGATCGTGGTCGGCGAGACGGTCGAGCTCGGGGGGCGGCGCTTCACGGCGCTCCCGGCCAACCACACGGTGCCCGCGGTGGGGTATCTTCTCGACAGCGGGCGGGCGAGCCTCGCCTACTCCGGCGACACGACGGCGAACGATGGCCTCTGGAAGGCGGTGAACGAGGCCGCGAACCTGCGCTACCTCATCATCGAGACGGCGTTCTCGAACAAGGAGCGCGACATCGCGGTGGCCTCCAAGCACCTCTGCCCGAACATGCTCGCGCGGGAACTGGAGAAGATGCGGGCCCGGCCGGAGGTGTTCATCACCCACCTCAAGCCGGGGGAAGGGGCCCTCACGATGAAGGAGGTGTCCGAGGCCGCGGGACGCTGGCGGCCGCGGATGCTCGAGAATCACCAGGAGTTCCTGCTCTAGCGCAAGCGGGGCGGGACACCCAGAACAGGCAGCAACCATCGATCGGCAGGTGCACACATGAGCGCAGTACTCGAACCCAAGGTTCCGCAGGCTTCGGCCGGCGCGGCCGACGTCGCCGTCAAGCTGGCCTTCTCGAAGAAGATCCAGGCGGTCACGAACCGGATCCATTCCACCAACAACGTAGACGAGATCATCCTCGAGGTCTCGCGCGACATCTGCCAGCTGTTCGAGGCGGACCGCATGACGATCTACACCATGAGCGAGGACAGCCAGTCCATCGTCTCCAAGGTGAAGACGGGCCTGAACTCGTTCAAGGACATCAAGCTGCCCATCTCGGAGTCGTCGCTCGCCGGCTTCTGCGCGCTGCACCGGCGCCACATGAACATCAAGGACGTCTACGACGACGCGGAGCTGAAGCAGTTCTCGCCCAACCTTGCATTCCTGAAGGCCGTGGACCAGCGCACCGGCTACCGCTCCAAGCAGATGCTCATCGCGCCGATCCTGGGCGGGGAGTCGGGCACGGAGCTGATGGGAGTGCTGCAGCTCATCAACAGCCTCTCGGGCCAGCCCTTCAACTCCCTGCACGACGAGGGGGTGATGGAGCTCGCGAAGACGCTCGCCATCGCCTTCCGCGTGCGCCAGCAGATGCCGGGGCAGATCGCCTCCAAGTTCGAGTACCTCGTCATCGACAGCATCATCCAGGCCGGCGAGCTCGAGCTCGCGACCAAGGCCGCGCGCCGCAAGAACAAGAACGTCGAGGACATCCTCATCGACGAGTTCCAGGTGAAGTCCGCGGCCATCGGCGACGCGCTCGCCAAGTACTTCGGCGTCGAGTACGAGCCGCACAAGGCCGACCGCATCAGGCCCCTCGACCTGCTGAAGAACCTGAAGCGCGAGTACTGCGAGTCCAACCAGTGGATTCCGCTGGACGACACCAAGCAGGGGATCGTGGTGATGGCCACGGACCCGGAGCGCGTGCGCAATTCGCGCATGGTCGAGAACGTGTTCCCGCGCGCGAAGATCGTCTACAAGGTCACCACGCAGCGCGACTTCGCGCAGGCGCTCACGCTCTTCTTCGGCGGCCCGTCCGAGGGCGGCATGGGATCGGAGTCGATCGGCGACCTCCTGTCGAACCTCGACGACGAGGAGGAACCCGGATCCATCGGCGCGGACGACGTCTCCGCCGCCGCCGACAACGAGCTCGTGAAGCTCGTGAACAAGATCATCGTCGACGCCTACAACCAGGGGGCGTCCGACATCCACGTCGAGCCGCTGCCCGGCAAGGGCAAGACCGGCGTGCGCTTCAGGAAGGACGGCTCGCTCAGCAACTACATCGAGGTGCCGGCCTCCTACCGCCAGGCGCTGGTCACGCGCCTGAAGATCATGTGCGACCTCGACATCTCGGAGAAGAGAAAGCCGCAGGACGGCAAGATCAAGTTCAAGAAGTTCGGCCCGCTCGACATCGAGCTTCGCGTGGCGACCATTCCCACGGCCGGCGGCGTCGAGGACGTCGTGATGCGCATCCTCGCCGCCGGCGAGCCGATCCCGCTGGAAAAGCTCGGGGTGCTGCCCGCGAACATGGACCGCCTGAAGGCCTGCGTGTCCAAGCCCTACGGCCTCTTCTTCGTCTGCGGCCCGACGGGTTCCGGCAAGACGACGACGCTGCACTCCGTGCTGGGCTTCCTCAATACCGTCGACACCAAGATCTGGACGGCGGAGGACCCGGTCGAAATCACGCAGAAGGGGCTTCGCCAGTGCCAGGTGAACCCCAAGGCCGGGTTCACCTTCGCCACGGCCATGAAGGCCTTCCTGCGAGCCGACCCCGACATCATCATGGTCGGCGAGATGCGCGACAAGGACACCACCTCGATCGGCATCGAGGCTTCCCTCACGGGCCACCTGGTGTTCGCCACCCTGCACACGAACTCGGCGCCGGAGTCGATCATCCGCCTCCTCGACATGGGCATGGACCCCTTCAACTTCGCCGACGCGCTGCTGGGCATCCTCGCGCAGCGCCTCGCCAAGCGCCTGTGCAAGTGCAAGGAGACCTACACGCCCGGCCCCGAGGAGCTCAAGCACTTCATCACCGAGTACTGCGAGGAGCTGCGCAACACCGAGGACTTCAAGAAGGACCCGAACGCGGGCTACAAGCAGGTCTTCGACCGCTTCCAGAAGGACTACGGCTTCGGCAAGCCCGAATTCGTCATGCACAAGGCGAAGGGGTGCGACGTCTGCGGAGGCTCCGGCTACAAGGGCCGCGTCGGCCTGCACGAGCTCATGGTCGGCACCGACCCGGTGAAGAAGCTGATCCAGGAGCACGCCCGCGTCGCGCAGCTCTTCGCGCAGGCGCTCTCCGACGGCATGCTCACCCTCAAGATGGACGGCATGGAGAAGGTCCTGCAGGGGATCACGGACATGAAGCAGGTGCGGGCGGTCTGCATCAAATGACGTTTCCGGCCGGGCTCGCGAAGTCCGACGGTGCGGCACCGACGCTGGCCGAGCTGCAGCGCTCGCTCCAGACGCACGTCCTCTCGAAGCTCGAGTATCTCAACGCGATCGGCATCGCGCTCTCGCAGGAGCGCGACATCAACCGCCTCCTCGAGACCATCCTGGTCGCCGCGAAGAACCTCACGCGCGCCGACGGCGGCACCCTCTACCGGCTGGTCGACGACAAGCTGCACTTCGAGATCATGAGGACCGACAGCCTCTCGATCTCGATGGGAGGCACCTCGGGCAACCCCGTCCCGTTCTATCCCATCCCGCTGCACGACAAGGACGGCAACCCCAACCTCACGATGGTCGCGGCGTACGTCGCGATCACCGACCGCACGGTCAACATCGCGGACGCGTACACCGAGGAGGGCTTCGACTTCTCGGGCACGCGCAATTTCGACAAGCGTACCGGCTACCGGTCGACCTCCTTCCTCACGGTGCCGATGAAGAACCACGAGGGCGAGATCATCGGCGTGCTGCAGCTGCTCAACGCCATCGACTCGGCGACCGGGTCGGTGACGGTGTTCAGCGACGAGGACCGGCGCCTGGCGGAGTCGCTCGCCTCGCAGGCCGCGATCGCGCTCACCAACCGGCTCCTCATCCAGCAGCTCGAGGTGCTGTTCGAGTCCCTCATCGAGCTCATCAACACCGCGATCGACGACAAGAGCCCCTACACGGGCGGGCACTGCAAGCGCGTGCCCACGCTCACCATGATGCTCGCGGAGGCCGCGAACGCCGCGAGCGACGGGCCGCTCGCGAAGTTCCGCATGACCGACAAGGACCGCTACGAGCTCAAGATCGCGGGCCTGCTCCACGATTGCGGGAAGATCACCACGCCGGTGCACGTGGTCGACAAGGCCACGAAGCTGCAGACGATCTACGACCGCATCGGGCTCGTCGACGCGCGCTTCGAGGCGATCAAGCGCGAGGCCGAGATCGCGATGCTGCGCGCGGTCCTGGCGGCGCGGGAGGCGCAGGATGCCCCGTCGGAGCAGCGGGCGCGGGAGGACTTCGAGGCCAGGATCCGCCGCTACGACGACGACCGCGAGTTCCTGCGCCGCACCAACATCGGTGGCGAGCGCATGAGCCCCGAGGACCAGGCGAGGGTGTCGCGAATCGCGCAGTACGCCTGGACGGGACCGCGCGGCGTGCCCGAGCGCTTCCTGTCCCGGGACGAGGAGGAAAACCTCAACATCCCCTACGGGACGCTCACGGCGGCCGAGCGGGAGGTCATCAACCACCACATCGTGGCCACCATCAAGATGCTCGAGGCCCTGCCCTGGCCGCGGCACCTCATGAACGTGCCCGAGTATGCGGGGGGGCACCACGAGCGCATGGACGGCAAGGGCTACCCCAAGGGCCTCACGCGGCCCCAGATGAGCGTGCAGGCCCGCATCATGGGCATCGCGGACATCTTCGAGGCGCTCACCGCCAAGGACCGGCCCTACAAGCCCGGCAAGACGCTCTCCGAGTCGCTCACGATCCTCGGCAAGTTCAAGGAGAACGGGCACATCGACCCGGATCTCTTCGACATCTTCGTGCGGGACCGGGTCTACCTGCGATACGCGCGGGAGTTCCTCGACCCGGAACAGATCGACGAAGTCGATCCCTCGCGGATCCCCGGGTTCCCCGGCTAGCCCGCGGCACGGAACTTGCATTTCCGCAGCCCACCGACCTCTCCCGACCTCGCTCCCCGATGATCACACGCGTCCCCGTAGGCGTCTTCTTCGCGCTGTTCACCGTTTCCGGCTTCGCCGGGCTCATCTACGAATCCATCTGGAGCCACTACCTCAAGCTCTTCCTCGGGCACGCCGCCTACGCGCAGACGCTGGTGCTCGCGATCTTCATGGGCGGCATGGCCCTGGGATCGTGGCTGGTCTCGAAGTTCACGGGGCGCATCCGCAACCTGCTCGTGGGCTATGCGCTCGCGGAGCTGGGCATCGGGCTGCTCGCGATCACCTTCCACGGGATCTTCAGGTCGGTCACGGAATGGGCCCTCGGCTCCGTCTTCCCGTCGCTGGGCGGCACCGGCATGGTGGATGCGGTCAAGTGGACGATCGCCTCCGCGCTCATCCTGCCGGCCTCGGTCCTGCTCGGCACCACGTTCCCGCTCATGAGCGCGGGCGTGATCCGCCTCTTTCCCGATACGGGCGGGCGCTCGCTCGCGATGCTTTACTTCACCAACAGCCTGGGAGCCGCGATCGGCGTGCTCGCGAGCGGCTTCCTGCTGATCGCCAAGGTGGGGCTGCCCGGCACGATCCTGTCGGCCGGGATACTCAACGTGATCCTCGCGATCGCCGTGTGGTTCCTGGCCAAGGGGCTTGCGGTCGCGGGACCGGAGCCCGCCGCCGCCGTGTCCGCGGAGACGGGCGGCCGGGACTCCCTGCTCGGCCGCACGATCCTCGTCCTCGCCTTCGCCACGGGGGGCGCGTCGTTCGTCTACGAGATCACCTGGATCCGCATGCTCAGCACCGGCCTGGGGGCGTCCACCCATGCGTTCGAGGTGATGCTGTCGGCCTTCATCCTCGGCATGTCGCTGGGCGCGTTCGCCCTTCGCCGCCGGATCGAGCGGATCGACGGCGACATCGCCTGGATCGCGGGCGTCGTGCTCGCGAAGGCGGCGTTCGCCGTGTATGCCGTGTGGGTCTACGACGACGTGCTCGATTTCGTCCGCTGGGTGATGGCGGCCACGGGGCGGACCGCGGAGGGCTACGTGGTCTTCAACGTCGCGGGGATGGCCGCCTCGATGATCGTGATGTTCCCGACGGCGTTCTGCGCCGGCATGACCCTACCGCTTGCCACCCGCGCGCTCACGCGCCGCGGCTTCGGCGAGTCCTCCATCGGCCGCGTCTACGCCGCCAACACGGCCGGGTGCATCGCGGGGGCGGTCTTCGCGACCCACGTCGGCATGGAATGGCTGGGCGTGAAGAACCTGACCGGGCTGGGGGCGGGCTTCGACATCGCCGTCGCACTCGCCATCCTCGCGGTCGGCATCGATGCCCGCCTGCGGGTCCGGGCGCTTGCCGCCGGTTCGGCGGTGGCCGCGCTCTTCGCCGCGGGCTTCGCGACCATCCAGCTCGATTTCCTGCGCATGGGCTCGGGCGTGTTCCGCTACGGCGTGTTCGCCGACCCCGGCAAAGACAAGGTGATCTTCTACCGGGACGGCAAGACGGCCTCGATCGCGGTGATCGAGCATCCGGACGGCAAGCGGAGCATCCGCACCAACGGCAAGACCGACGCCGCGCTCGCGATGCGCGCGGGCGCGGGTCCGAGCGGCGACGAGGAGACCATGGTGCTCGCCGGGGCGCTGTCCCTCGCCCTGCGCCCGGACGCGACGCACGTGGCCAACATCGGGTTCGGCTCCGGCCTCACGACGCACGCCCTGCTGGGCAGCCCGCGCGTGCGCGAAGTCGACTCCATCGAGATCGAGCGCGTGATGATCGAGGGCGCCCGGCTGTTCGAGGCGCGCAACCAGCGCGCCTACAACGACCCGCGAAGCCGCATCCACATCGACGACGCGAAGACCTTCTTCGCCGCGAGCGGCCGCCGCTACGACGTCATCGTGTCGGAACCGTCGAACCCGTGGGTGAGCGGCGTGTCGACGCTCTTCTCGGAGGAGTTCTACGGCGAGATCCGGCGGCACCTCAAGGACGACGGCCTGCTCGTGCAGTGGATCCAGTCCTACGACATCAACGTCGACCTGCTCGCCACCGTCTTCAAGGCCCTGGGAAACCGGTTCGGCGATTACGCGATCTACCGCGTGGGGCGCTCCGACCTCCTGGTCGTGGCCGGCAAGGGGCCGGCACTTCCGCCGATTTCTGCGGACGTCTTCGGTTTTCCCGACCTCGCGGCAGACCTGGCGGCGCTCGGCTATCGCGAACCCGGCGACCTTCAGGCCCTGCGCATTGCCGGCCGCAGGGCGATCGAGCCGCTCTTCGCCCGCAGTTCGTTCCCGGCCAACTCGGACTACTTCCCGATCCTGGACCAGCAGGCGCCGCGTGCCCGGTTCCAGGGCGAAAGCGCCGGCGAGCTGCACGTGATGCGCGACGGCGTGGTTCCCATACTCGCCCTCCTGGAGGGCGAAGCGAGAACGCCGCTCGCCCGCCTGCGCCGGCTGGGCCCGGTCGTGCCGGTTCGCCTGCAAATGGCGCGCGCAGGCGCGGAAGCCGTCGCCATCCTCCAGGGTGCGGCGGCGAGCGGCGCCGTCGGCCTGTCGGCGCCCGGCAGGGCGTCCGCTGTGCTCGCCCGTGGGCTGGTCTCCCGATGCGACGGGGCGGAGGTGGAATGGATCGACGCCGTGACCGACGTGGTGACGCGATCCGCGCCTTTCCTTGCCCGCGACGGCGTGAGCCCGGTATTCGAGAAGGCGCGCTCCGAGGGCTGTTGGCGCACGATGGGCGAGGTGGGCCGCTTGCGCCTGCAACTGCTCGAGGCGATCAACGACCGCGATGCCGAGCGGATGCGGGTGGCGGGCCGGGCGCTGCTGGCGATCGAGGACCCGGGCCTCGAAGCCGCCCAGCGCGTTGCTCTCCTGTCCGCCCTGGCTGGCTGCATCGCGACCGGCAGGCGCGAGGAGGCACGCGCGCTGTGGGACCGCTACGGGACGCACTTTCCTCGGGCAGCATTCGACACCGTGACGATCAGGCTCCTGCGCGCCCATATGGCCGCCCCCTGACGGGCCGCGCTGACAATTTGCGTCACTAGTGGCGCCATTTTCGCGACCGCCGACGCCCCCGGGCGACAAGGCGCCCCGCCAACCGGCGATCCGGGCCGGGGAGCATGCAGCGATCCAGTCGCAAGGTATTGATGTGAAAGGTTAGTCTTCACCGGGACGGTGGTCCCGCCCGGTGCCCCTGCGAACGGGAATGCCCACGCCGTGTGGCACGGCAGTTGCATCGTTAGGCGGGCACACCGCGGTGTGGGAGAAGGTTCCTTCCAAATCATCAACAGGAGTACCCATGAAAAAGATTCAACAGGGCTTTACGCTTATCGAACTGATGATCGTCGTCGCGATCATCGGCATCCTGGCGGCCATCGCCATTCCGGCGTACCAGGATTACATCGTTCGTTCCAAGGTGACGGAGCTGATCAACTCGGCCGGCGTTTGCAAGACGTCCGTCGCCGAGTACTACCAGACCAAGGGCGACATGCCCACGTCCACCCTCCAGGCCGGCTGCTCGGAAAAGGGCACCGCCAACTCGCTGCCGCCGGTCGTCACCGCCGCCGGTATCGTCGTTACCGCTGACGGCTCCCTGGCCACGCAGCTGACCGGCGCGGGCAGCGGTCTCAACTTCGCCTACACCCCGTCCGCCACTGGTGTCCTGGCTGCCGCCGGCGCCCCGATCACCGAGTGGGTTTGCTCCGCGACCGGCACGCCGCCCGCCGCGACGACGATCCTGCCGAAGTATCTCCCGGCTTCCTGCCGCTAATACTGTTCGCACGGCATCTGCGGGCCGCCTCCTGGCGGCCCGCTTTTCTTTTACGATCCCGCCATGACTCGCTACCGGGCAGCCGGCTACTACCTGCTGGGAAGCCTTATCGTCGCAACGGCGGTATTCCTCCCGATCTACTTCCTCTGGTATCCCTGGGCCCTGTTCGAGAAGGCCGGCGGCCGCGAGCTCTTCCAGCTCATCGTCGCCGTCGACCTGGTGGTCGGGCCGCTGCTGGTCTTCATCGTCTTCGTGCCCGGCAAGAAGGGGCTCGCGTTCGACCTGGTGTCCATCGCGGTCCTGCAGTCTGCGGCGCTCGCCTACGGCATCTTCGTCCTCTTCGAATCCCGGCCCGTCTACATCGTGTTCGTGAAGGACCGCTTCGAGCTCGTCCGTGCCAACGACATTCCCGAGCAGGAGCTCGAGAAGCCGGAGTCGGGGACGTACGCGAGCCTGCCCCGGCTGGGGCCGCGCATCATCGGCGCCCGCATCCCGACGGACCCCGACGAGCAGTTCCGGATGATGATGTCCGCGCTGGACGGGTTGGACATCCAGAGCTTTCCCAAGTATTACATTCCGTATGGCGATGTCAGGGCCCAGGTGATGGCGCGCGCGGAGCCGCTGTCGCGCCTGCGCGAGCTGAACGGGCAGCGCATTGCCGAGATCGACCGGCTGGTCGCGAAGCTGGGCCGCGCCGAGGGCGGGCTCCGGTTCCTGCCCATGCGGGCCGGGCCACGTGTCGACGTGACCGTCATCGTCGATGCCGCCAGCGGCGACCTGCTGGACATCGCCGCGCTCCGGCCCTGGGAATACAAATGACCCGCCGCACCGCCATGCTCCCGCGATGAACCGGCGCTCCGACCCGATCCTCCTCCTGTTCTTCGTGTCCGGGTTCTCCGGGCTGATCTACGAGTCCGTCTGGTCGCACTACGTGAAGCTTTTTCTCGGCCACGCCGCGTACGCGCAGACGCTCGTGCTCGTGGTCTTCATCGGCGGCCTGGCGCTTGGCGCGTGGCTTTGCGCCCGGGTCGCGCAGCGGCTGCGCAATCCGCTTCGCCTCTACGCGGCCGTCGAGGGGTTGATCGGCCTCGTCGCCCTCGCGTTCCATCCCGTCTTCATCGCGGCGGTCGACTGGGGCTACGCCTCGCTCCTGCCGGCGACATGCGATCCGGGGTCGACGTTCTGCGCGAGCCAATGGCTGCTGTCCGCGGCGCTGCTCGCACCGCAGTCGATCCTGCTGGGGGCGACCTTTCCGCTGGTGTGCTCCGCGGCGCTTCGCCTGGCGCCGGACCAGCCGGGGCACGACATCGCGGCGCTGTACTTCGTCAACAGCTTCGGCGCGGTGCTGGGCGTTCTCGCCTCCGCGTTCGTGCTCATTCCCGCCGTGGGGCTGCCCGGCACGCTGGGCGCGGCGGGCGTGATGAACCTCTTCATCGCGGCCGCGGCGTTCGCGATGTCGCGCGTGGCGCCGCCCGCCCTCGAGGTCGCGCCCGCGCCAGCGGGCTCGGCGCCGCCGCCCGTCGCCGCCGGCAACCTGACCGTCCTGCTCCTCGCCGTCGCGTTCCTCACCGGGCTTTCCTCGTTCATCTACGAGATCGTCTGGATCCGGATGCTGAGCCTGGTCCTCGGGTCGTCGACCCACGCCTTCGAGCTCATGCTGGCGAGCTTCATCCTCGGCCTCGCCTTCGGGGGCCTCTGGATCCGCACGCGCATCGACGCGGCCTCGGACATCGTGCGCACGCTCGCGATCGTGCAGCTCGTCATGGGGGTGGCGGCCATGGCCACGGTCCCCGTCTACAACGGCGCCTTCGATGTCATGGCGTGGATCCTGCGCGCGGTGGCGCGAAACGAGGCGGGGTTCGTGCTGTTCAACGCGAGCTCCACCGCGATCGCGCTGCTCGTGATGCTTCCCGCGACGTTCTGCGCCGGCATGACGCTGCCGCTGATCACCTGCCGGCTCCTGCGCTCGCCCACCGGGGAGCGAGCCCTGGGACTCGTCTACGCGGTCAACACGCTCGGCGCCATCGTCGGCGTGGTGATCGCCGTGCACCTGCTTCTCCAATGGCTTGGCGTGCGCGGCGCCCTCTTCGTGGGCGCGGCGATCGACGTGGGCCTGGGCGTGGTCCTGCTCTCCGCGACGCGCCGGGGCGGCCGGCGCCTCGTGCCGGGCCGGGAGGCGATCGCCGGCATCGTGGCGCTGGCGCTGGTCTTCGCGCTTTTCGACGTCGATCCGCGCCGCTCCTCGTCGGGGGTGTTCCGCACCGGCTCCGCGACGCTCGCCCGCGGCGAGACCGTGGTATTCCACCGCGACGGGAAGACCGCGACCATCGACGTGATCGAAAGCCAGGGGGCGCTGTCGATCCGGACCAACGGCAAGCCCGATGCGAGCATCGCCTGGAAGGCCGGCCGCGTGCCCACGCTGGACGAGACCACGATGGCTCTCCTGGGCATCCTGCCGCTCGGCCATCGGCCCGACGCCAGGACGGCGGCCGTCATCGGGTTCGGCTCCGGCATGACCACGTCCATGCTGCTCGGCTCGCCCCGCCTCGAGCGTGTCGATTCGGTGGAGATCGAGCCCGCGATGGTCGAAGGCGCCAGGCTCTTCCGCCCGGCGGTGGACAAGGCCTACGCCGACCCGCGAAGCCGCATCGTGATCGACGATGCGAAGTCGTACTTCGCCCGCGGCGGGGCCCGCTACGACATCATCGTCTCCGAGCCCTCCAATCCCTGGGTGAGCGGCGTGGCTTCCCTCTTCACCGAGGAGTTCTACGCGCGCCTCGCGCGGCACCTGAACGACGGCGGCGTGCTCTCGCAATGGCTGCACACCTACGACATGGACGCCGAGACGCTGGCATCCATCGTGAGCGCGGTCTCGAAGACCTTTCCCGACTTCCTGGTCTACTCCTCCATCGACACCGACATCATCCTCATCGCGAGGAAGGGCGCAGGGCCGGGCACGTTCGACGCCCGCGTGCTCGCCTTCGAGGGGCTGCAACCGGTGCTCGAGCGGCTGAAGCTGCGGGACGCGCAGGTCGTGAAAAGGCGGGCGGTGGCCGGCGCCTCGCTCCTGGGCCCGTTCCTGCGCACCTACGGGGCGACTTCGAACTCCGACTTCCACCCGGTCGTGGAGCAGCGGGCGCCGAAATCGCGCTTCACGCAGGCGCACGTGAACGAGCTCGTCGTCCTCCAGGCCGCGGGCGTGCCCATGCTCGAGATGCTGGGGGCGGGAGCACCGCCTTCGCGCGAGCGGCAGGATGCGAAACGCGTCGCGTACGTCGAGGCGGCGGTTGGGGAGGCCTGGGCGGTGCGCGACGACGTGCTCGGCACGGGTCGCGCGCGGGCGCCTGCGGAGAAGGCATCGGTTCCCGAGCTTTCGGCCCGCGCCGTCCGCTCGTGGGCCCGGGATTGCCGGGATGGACCCGCGTTCGAGCGGATCCTGCCGTCGCTGGTCGTCGTGGCCGAATCGGTCAATCCCCACCTGCATCCCGCGGTCGCCGGGGAAGTCTGGCAGCGCCTGGGGGAGTCACCCTGCGCGAAGGCGCTGCCCGAGGCGCAGCGCCGCTGGCTCGACCTGTTCGCGGCGGTGGCGCAGCGCGATCCGGCGCGCATGGTCCCGCTCGGCGCGATGCTGCTCGACTCCACCGGCGGCGCGATCTCGCCGGCGAGCGAGTACGCCTTCCTCGCCACCGCAACGGCCCTGGCCTGCCGGGGCGAGTCGGCCGCCGCGCGGGGCCTGCTCGCGAACGCGCAGGGCGCCTGGATCCGAGAGGGCGAGCGCGCGACGGAGCGGCGCCTGCTGGCCGCGATGGCAGGCGCACCGCCTGCCTGCGGGCCGCCCCCGCCTCACTCGTAGCGCAGCGCTTCCACCGGCTTGAGGGCGGCCGCGCGCCGGGCCGGCCAGAACCCGAAGAAGATGCCCGTGGCTGCGGACACCGCGAAGGCCACGAGCATCACCCACGCCGAGAACGCCACCTCGATCTGCATGAAGCGACCCACGGCGAACGCGCCGGCCACGCCGATCGCGATGCCGACGAGGCCGCCCACGATGCAGATCATCAGCGCCTCCAGGAGGAACTGCACCAGGACGTCGCGCTGGCGCGCGCCGATGGCCATGCGGATGCCGATCTCGCGCGTGCGCTCGGTGACCGACACCAGCATGATGTTCATGATGCCGATGCCCCCCACGACGAGCGAGATCGAGCCGATGGCCCCGAGCATGAGCGAGAGGATGCGCGCCGTGGCCGAGGCGGCCTCCGCCGCCTGGGTGAGGTTTCGCACCGTGAAGTCGTCGTCCGCGTCGGGCTGTATGCGGTGGCGCTGGCGCAGCAGCAGGACGATGTCGTTCTCGGCGGCGCTGGTCGCCTCCTGGCTCACCGCCTGGACGAACATGAAGCGCACCGTCCCGGGGAAGCGGTTGCCGAAGAGCTTGCTCTGGGCGGTCGTGATCGGCACGAGCACGGAATCGTCCTGGTCGCGCCCGTCGAGGCTCTGGCCCTTCCTCTTCAGCACGCCGACGACCTGGAACGGCTGGCCGCGGATGCGGATCGTCTTGCCCACGGGGTCCTCGGTGTCGAAGAGCTTCTCGACCACCGTCGCGCCCAGGAGCGCCACGCGCGTGGCGCTGCGGATGTCCGTCTCGCCGATCGGCTCGCCGGACTCGACCGGCCAATCGCGCACCGAGGTGTATTCGGGCGTCACGCCCAGCACCTGCGTGCCCCAGTTGCTGATGCCGTAGGCCACCTGCCCGCCGCCGGGGAAGGTGGGCGCGACCGCCTGCACGTTGGGCAGCTTCGCGATGGCTTCGGCGTCGCCGGTCGTGAGGGTGGGGGCGTTGCCGGAGCCCATGCGAATCGTCCCCGCGCTCGTGCTGCCGGAGAGGATCACCAGGAGGTTGCTGCCCATGGAGGAGACCGCGCGGTTGACCTGGTTCTGCGCGCCGGTGCCGACCGCGAGCATCAGGACCACGGCCGCCACGCCGATCACCATGCCGAGCATGGTGAGGCCCGTGCGCAGCTTGTTGGCGCCGAGCGAGCGCGCGGCCTCGCTGATGATGGACGGGAAGTTCACTCCGCGGCCTTCTCGTGCGCGACGGGCCCGTCGTGGACCACGTGCCCGTCCTTGAAGCGGATGAGCCGGCCCGCATACTGCGCGATGTCGTTCTCGTGGGTGACGAGGAGGATGGTGACGCCGGTCTCGCGGTTGAGCGCCGTGAAGAAATCCATGATCTCCATGCTCGTCTGCGTGTCGAGGTTCCCGGTGGGCTCGTCGGCCAGGATGAGCTGCGGGTGGTTGGCGAGCGCCCGGGCGATGGCCACGCGCTGCTGCTGGCCGCCGGAGAGCCGGTTGGGCATGGCATCGGCGTAGGGCGCGAGGCCGACCTTGGCCAGGAGCTCCAGCGAGCGCCGGCGCCGCTCTGCGCCGGGTGCGCCGGAGTAGACCATGGGAAGGGCCACGTTCTCGGCCGCCGAGATGCGCTTGAGCAGGTTGAATCCCTGGAAGACGAAGCCGAAGACGCGATTGCGAACGTGCGCCAGCTCGTCGGTGGTCAGCCCCGAGACGTCCTTGCCGTTCAGGCGGTAGGCGCCGCTCGTGGGCGAGTCCAGGAGCCCGACGACGTTCATGAACGTGGACTTGCCCGAGCCCGACGGGCCCATGACCGCGACGAACTCGCCCTGGTCGATGCCGAGCGACACCCCCTGCAGGGCCGCGGGGGTGCCCGGCGCCGCGGCCTCGTACACCTTCCCGAGGTGCTCGACCTCGATGAAGCGGCCGGCCATGGCGGGCTAGAACATGCGCAGGCGAACCTGCGATTGCGGGCCGCCCTGGCCGGAAAGGTCCCGCGTCACCAGCTTGTCGCCTTCCTTGACGTCGCCGCCCACGATCTCGGAGTAGGTGGCGTCCGAGATGCCTACCTGGACAGGCACCGCCGTGAGGGTGCCGCCGACGAGCTTGTAGACGCGCGATCCGGCATCGCGGCGCGCTCCGCCCGCACCGGTCCCCGCGCCTGTCTTCGCGGCGGCGCCCGACTTGTCCGCCCGGGCCGGATCCGCCGGCGGCCGGAAGCGCAGCGCCGCATTGGGCACGCGCAGCACGCCCTCGCGGCGGTTGGCGGTGACCTGGACGAACGCGGTCATGCCGGGCTTGAGCTTTCCCTCGGCGTTGTCCGCGCTCACGATGACCGTGTAGCTCACCACGTTGGACTGGATCGTGGGGTTGAGCCGCACCTGCCGCACCACGCCACGGAAGAACTGGCCCGGGAACGCGTCCACGCGGAAGCGCGCGGAAAGGCCCTCCTTGATGCCGCCGATGTCGGCCTCCGCGATGCTCGTGTCGATCTGCATCTGCGAGAGGTCCCTGGCGATCTGGAAGAGCGTCGGCGTGTTGAAGCTCGCCGCCACGGTCTGGCCGAGCTCGACGTTGCGCGCGACGACAACGCCGGAGATCGGCGAGCGGATGACGGTGTAGCGCAGGTTCGTCTTGTCGCGCGCCACCTGGGCGTTCACCAGCTCGACCTGCGCCTGGGCGGCCTCGAGCTCCTTCACGGCGATGTCGAGCTCCGCCTGCGAGATGAATCCCTTGCCCACCAGCGAGCGGGTGCGCGCCTCCTTGGTCTGCGCCAGGCGCAGCCCCGCCCGCGCGCTGTTGAGGTTCGCCTCGCTCTGGGCGAGCGCCGCGTTGAAGAGCGCCGGATCGAGTTCCGCGAGGAGCTGGCCCTCCTTCACCTCGCTGTTGAAGTCGGCGTGCAGCTTGACGATCGATCCGGAAACCTGCGTGCCGACGCTCACCGACGTGACCGGATTCACGTTGCCGTTGGCGGAGACGACCTGCACCACGTCGCCCTTGTCCGCGGTCTCGAGCCGCCAGCGCTGCGCGGGAGAGTCGGCGGACTGGCCGTGCCACCACAGGGCGGCGCCGGCGGCCGCGGCGAGCATCAGGACGGGAACGAGGACGCGCGGACGCAGGAACTTGCGGATCATTTTCGTGGGGCCCTTCTCGCAGTCCTCATTCTAGAGGAGTGAGGCCGCGGGCCGCGCCCCGCGTTTACCATTGCTTACAAGTTGCCTGCGTCCTGGCGGGGACGCCAGGCGTTGGGACGGATCGCGATCCCGTTGGAGAGGTAGGCGAGGAAGTACTCGAGGTGCGCCAGCTCGTCCGAGCCGGCCGGGAAGGGGGCGGCGCCCATGCGGTCGAGGCACTCGCGCACGCGCATCTGAAGCGTCACCGGCCGGCCGTCGCGCAGGTAGGGCCACTGCGCGGCGGCGCCCACCGGCGCCGGGATGGCCGTGTCGCCGAAGTACTTCCCGGCATGGTGCACGTGGCAGGACGCGCACGCGTAGTTCTGCTGGCCCATGCGCGTGAAGTAGAAGCGCCGGCCCTCCTCGAAGCGATCCTCGGCCTGGGGCGAGGACACGCGGACGGCGATCTTCTGGCCCTCCGACAGCGAGCGCAGGTACGCGAGGACGACCCCCATCGTGCCGGGATCGCCGGCGTCGAGCAGCGGCTGCCCATGCGTCTTCAGGCACTGGTTGATGGCGGTCTCGAGCGTCACCACGCGCTTCACCCGACCGTCGTACTGCGGGTAGGCGCCGGCGATGCGCCGCCCGCCGTTCGGAAAGCACCCGGCGAGCGAGCGCCCCTTGGCGAACTTGCGCGTCCAGATCCTGCGTCCGGCCTCGATCGCTTCCGCGGCGCCCGGCACGGGGTTGTTGCGCTCCGCCTGCGCCTGCCGCGCGGGGTCGAAAGCCGCGGATCCGGAGGCGAGCTCCGCCGGCGAGAGGGTGGGGTATTGGCCGCGAACGCGGTTGGCGATGTCGGCGCGCACCTGCTCCGCGCCGGCCAGCGCGTGCAGAGGCAGCGCGGCGAGGACGAGCAACGCGAGGAACAGCCCGTGGTCAGGGAAGCGCATGGAGAAAGTCGATGACGCGCTCGATCTCGCGCGCCTCGAGGAGGTGGTGGCGCCCGTAGGGCGGCATGACGGAGTCCGGGTTGGCCAGCGTGGGATCGTCGAGGATGCCGCGAAGCCTCTTGCGATCCCATCCCTTGAGCCGCGCGGCGTCGAGGCGCGGACCCACGTCCGCGCGCACGGCGGGGCCGGAGCCTTCCGGAACCTGGTGGCAGGCGATGCAGTTGCCCTTGTCGGGGCGCGTGAACAGGTCGCGGCCGTCGGCCGACTGGCCCCACGCGGCGGCGGCGGCCATGGCCGCGGCGGCGGCGAGCAGGCGGACTGGCGAGGGCATCAACTGAGCTTCAGGGCCTTCTCGGCCTCGCGTTCGATCGCGAGCTGGGAACGCAGCTCGCGCAGCCGCGCTTCCGCCATCGACAGCTCGTAGAAATTGGAATCACGCACCTTGGTGGCGAGCTCCAGCTGGTCCACCGCCGCGGCGAGGTTTCCCCGGCGGAAGTACGCCTCGGCCTGCGCGCGATGCTGGGAGAGGCGCCTGCCCGTTGCCGCGAAGGCGCGCGACTGCAGCTCGTAGAGCTTCGCGTCGTCGGGCGTGGCGCGAACCTTTTCATCGAGCCAGGCGATGGCTTCGGTGGTGCGGCCGGCCTGGAGCAGCGATTCCGCCAGTCCGTGGACGAGCCCGCGGTGCTGGGGGTAGGCCTTGAGCGCGGCGCGGTAGGTGTCCAGGGCGGCGTCCATTCGCCCCTGGTCGGCCTGCAGCTGAGCCGCGAGCCACTCGAAGGCGGGGTGCCTTCCCTCGCCGGAGCGGATCGTGGCGAGCTCCTTCTCCGCTTCCGCGAATTCCCGCGCCCGCCGCAGGGCGAAGGCGAGCCCGTACACGTCCTCGCGCGGGCGCAGGACCGTGCGGTCGGCGAGCTGGTTGCGGAAATAGGTCACTTGCTCGTTCGCGGACCCCGAGCCGGCGCGAAGCTTCGCCCGGGCGAGGCGGTACTCGAAGCTGTCCGGGACGAGCCGCGCGGCCATCGGCTCCACGCGGCCCTGCATGTCCGCGATGCGCTCGACCGTGAGCGGATGGGTGCGAAGGTACGAGGGCGCGCTCTTGAACTCGCTGAGCCGGTTGGCGCGCTGCATGCGCTCGAAGAAGCTCACCATGCCGCGCGGGTCGTACCCGGCGCGCTCGAGCATCGTGACGCCCACGCGGTCGGCCTCGCGCTCGTGCTCGCGCGTGTAGTCGAGCTGTCCCTGCGCCATGATCGCGCTCGCGCCCACGATCGCGGCCTCCGTGACCTGGCCGCTCTGGGAGCTGCTGCCGCGGGAGGCGAGGATGGCGAGGGCGAGCGCGGCGAGCGACGCGAGCTGGTACTTCCCCTGGCCCTGGTAGAGGCGCGACTGGTGGCGCTGCAGGATGTGCGCGATTTCGTGGCCGACGACGCCGGCGAGCTCCGACTCGTTGCGCGTGAGGAGGATGAGCCCGGTGTGCAGCCCGATGTGGCCGCCGATCATGGCGAAGGCATTGACGGCGTCGTCCTGCACGACGAAGAACTCGATCGACCGGCGCGGCGGGTCGGCTGCGCCCAGGAGGCGGTTGCCGAGGGACTTCACGTAATCGGAGATCTCGGGGTCGTCGACGAACGCCGGATCGATGCGGACCTCGCGCATCACGCGGTTGCCGATCGTGCGTTCCTGCTTGTCCGACAGCACCGCGTCCGAGGCATCCCCGAGGTCGGGCAGGACCTGCGCCTGCGCCGGCAGCAGGGCGGCGCACACGGCAGCGGCGATCAGTCGGCGAATCATCATCCGAGGAGGGGGCGGGAGCGGGCGAAAGTGAAATCGTGGATACTTGGGACACGCGGCGACGTCGTTGGTTCGCCGCATCCGGAGTCCCTGATTATGAACGAAAAGCTCACCCATTTCGACGAAGGCGGCCAGGCCTGGATGGTCGACGTCGGCGCCAAGGACGAAACGGTGCGCCGGGCCGTGGCCTCCGGCAGCATCCGGATGCTCCCGCAGACGCTGGCGCTCGTGCGTTCCGGGACCGCGAAAAAGGGAGACGTGCTCGGGGTGGCGCGCATCGCCGCGATCCAGGCGGCCAAGCGGACCTGGGAGCTGATCCCGCTGTGCCACCCGATCGCGCTCACCGCGCTGGAGGTCCGGTTCGACGTGGACGAGGGCGCTTGCCTCGTGACGTGCCGCGCCGTGGCCGAATGCCGCGGCCGCACGGGCGTCGAGATGGAGGCGCTCACGGCCGTGAGCGCCGGGCTCCTCACGATCTACGACATGTGCAAGGCCGTCGATCGCGGCATGACGATGGGCGACATCCGCCTGCTGGAGAAGGAAGGCGGGAAGTCGGGGCGCTTCGTCGCGCCGTAGCGCCGCAAGGGCTCAGGCCAACGCATCCAGCGCCACCCCGGCGATCGCGCAACCGGCGATCACGGCGATAACGCCTGCCCGGTACTTCACCAGCGCGACGAGGGCGAGCCCGGCAATGGCCACGGCGGGCCATGCGACGTGCCCGGGGAAGGGCACGGCGGCGCTCGCGCCCGGCCAGAACACGTGCCAGGCGAAGAACACGGCGAGGCTCGCGATCACGCCCACGACTGCCGCGGTGATCGCGGAGAGCGGGCCCTCCAGGTGGACGTCGTCGCGCGTGCGCTCGACATACGGGCCGCCGGCGAGGATGAACACGAACGAGGGCAGGAAGGTGAACCAGGTCGCCACGAGGGCGCCCAGTATGCCGGCGGCGGCGAGGGCATCGGGGCCCAGCGCGGCTTTGGTCCACGCGCCCACGAACCCGACGAACGCGACGAACATGATGAGCGGACCGGGAGTGGTTTCCCCCAGCGCGAGGCCGTCGATCATCTGCCCCATGGTGGCCCAGCCGAACTGGTCCACGGCGTTTTCGACCACGTAGGGAAGCACCGCGTACGCGCCGCCGAAGGTGACGAGCGCCGCCTGCGTGAAGAACTTCGCCATGTTCGCGTAGTCGCTCGCGGAGCCGAAGGCGGCGACGATCGCGGCGAAGGGAAGCAGCCACAAGGCGAGGCCCGCGGCGGCCACGGCGGCGAGCCTTCCGGGCGACGCGACGGCGTGGGCGGGCGACGGCGTGTCGTCGTCGATGAGGGCCGGGTCGTGGGGTGCGCCCGCGGCCGGAGCGAGGCGCGCGGGCGCCGGTGCGAAGCGGCGCCCCGCAAGGCCGACGAGAGCCGCCCCGGCGATCACGACCGGGAAGGGAACGGCGAACGCGGCGAGCGCGGCGAAGGCGGCCGCCGCGATGCCCATGTGGAACGGACGGCGAAGGGCCCTCGAGCCGATGCGGATCGTGGCCGCGGCGACGATGGCCACGACGGCGGGCTTCACGCCCGAGAGGATGGCCGCCACCACGGGGTTGTGGCCGAAGGCGAGGTACGCCCAGGACAGCGCGACGAGGATCGCCACGGACGGCAGCACGAAGAGCGTCCCCGCGACGATGGCGCCCCGGGTCCCGTGCAGAAGCCATCCGATGTAGGTCGCGAGCTGCTGCGCTTCGGGCCCCGGCAGCACCATGCAGTAGTTGAGCGCGTGCAGGAAGCGTCGCTCCGAGATCCAGCGCCGGGTCTCGACGAGCTCGCGGTGCATGATCGAGATCTGCCCGGCGGGGCCGCCGAAGCTCACGAAGCCGAGCTTCAGCCAGAAGCGAAGGGCCTCGCCGAACGATACCCGATGCGGAGCGCGGCTCACGTGGGGTGACGCCGCGCGAGTGGAACGGCGGCGCGGCCGGCCTGCGCGCGGCAGGTGGCATGGAGCGCGTCGTACAGCTCGAACCCCTTCTCCAGCAGGACATGGTCGTCGCGATGCACCCGCCCCAGTCCCAGCGAGATGGCCAGGAGCCCCGCGCATTCCGGGGCGAGGTCCAGCCGCCCCGTATCGGCGCCGCGCACGACAAGGGCAAGGCGCGCGAGAGCGCTATCCTCGAGGCCGAAATCCTCCACGAGCGCATCGAAGGTGCAGCGCTCCCCACGATGGGTGAATTCGACGCCAGGAACGTCGAAGGTGACGCCGCCGCATTCGGCGGCCTTCGCGCGAACGGCGGGCTCGGGCACGAAGACGAATTCCGCGAATGGATCGATGAAGCGGCGAACGAGCCAAGGACAGGCGATGCGGTCGATCTTCGGCCGCTCGCGCGTGACCCAGACTGACGGCTTGCCGGGCCCGGACGGGATGGCGGGGGAGAGTCGCCGCGTCACGGTCGGCGCGCCGAGCGAACGCCAGGCCTCGATCCCGCCTTCGAGGTAGCGGGCATCCACGCCGGCCAACCGAAGCGCGGCGACGGCGTTCCGGCTGATCTCATGGCCGTGCACGCAGTACAGCACCACCGGCCGATGCCGAGGAAGGTACTTTTCCCAATCGGGCACGTCGAATGGGTCGCGCCAGGTTGCACCGGCAATCATCGCCGTGTCGGCTTCGAGTGCGGCGCGGCGGCGGACGTCGATCACGAGGGGCGAGGCGCCGGTGCCGAAGTTGGCGAAAAGGTCCGAAGGGGAAATGGGAGGGGATACGGTGTCCATGGTCGTCCTCGCGATGAAGCAGGAACGCAGAACTTGGACGGGACACCGTCTTCGCCCGGAGGGCGTCGGGAGCCTGCGACTTCCCGGTACGGCGAATGTTAGCGTGGCGGCGGCGATGGCCGCAAGACGCGCCCGGTCATTCGACGAAAAGGTCCCTGAAGAGCGCGGTTCCCGGCGTGACGGCGTAGCGGTCGAAGTCCGTCAGGCCCGTGGCCCGGAGCACCGCCTCGTCGAGGTAGAAGTTGCCCGTCGTCGAGCGGCTCGGGCCCGTGAGGATGGCGTGCGCCGCGTCCGCCATGATGGCCGGGTGGCGACTCGCCGCGAGGATCTCCGGCGGAAAGTTGAACTCCACCGCGGCCGTGGCGATGGTGGTCGCCGGCCACAGCGAGTTCACCGCGATGCCGTCGGCCTTGAGTTCCTCGGCCATGCCCAGCGTGCAAAGGCTCATGCCGTACTTCGAGATCGTGTACGCCACGTGCGGCGCGAACCACTTGGCCTTCATCGAAAGCGGCGGCGCGAGGTTGAGGATGTGCGGGTTGCCTGACTTGCGCAGGTGGGGGATGCAGGCCTGCGAGCACAGGAAGGTCGCGCGCACGTTCACGCCCATCATCAGGTCGAAGCGCCGCGCCGGGGTCTGGAGCGTCGGCGTGAGGCTGATGGCGCTCGCGTTGTTCACGAGGACGTCGATGCCGCCGAAGGCGAGCGAGGCTGCCTCGACGGCGGCGGCGATGGCCGCCTCGTCGCGGACGTCCAGGGCGATCGCGAGCGCCTTCCCGCCCGCGGCCTCGACCTCGGCGGCCACGGTATGGATGGTGCCCAGGAGCTTCGGGTGCGGCGTCGCGGTCTTGGCGGCGACGACGACGTTGGCCCCGTCGCGGGCTGCGCGAAGGGCGATCTCGCGGCCGATGCCACGCGAGGCGCCCGTGACGAAGAGGGTCTTTCCCGCGAGTGTCGCCATGGCGGCTAGTCGCCCTTGAACACGGGCGCGCGCTTCTGCACGAACGCGCCGGTGCCCTCGGCGAAGTCGTGCGTCGGGATGCAGCTTCCGAACGAGGCGAGCTCCGCGTCGAGCTGCTCGGCCATCGGGCGCTCCCAGGTTTCGTTGAAGAGCGCCTTCGTCCTGCCGTAGGCGAAGGTCGGCCCCGCCGCCAGCCGCTCGAGGATCGCGGCCGCGCGCGAGTCCAGCTCCTCAGGATCGACCACCCAGTTCACGAGCCCGAGCGAGCAGGCCGTGTCGGCATCGAGGCGGTCGCCGAGGAAGGCGAGCTCCAGGGCCTTGCGCATGCCGACGATGCGCGGCAGCGTGAAGGAACTGCCGCCGTCGGGCGAGGTGCCGATGTTGGCGTAGGCCAGCGAGAACTGCGCGTCGCGCGAGGCGATGGCCAGGTCGCACGCGAGCATGACCGAGAGGCCGCCGCCCGCCACGGCGCCGTGCACGCACGCTAGCACGGGCTTGGGCATCGTGCGCAGGCGCTTCACCGAGGCGTGGAAGCCCTGGCCCATTTCCTCGAAACGCGGGCCGAGCGTGTCGAGATGCGCGTGGAAGAAGGCGACGTCACCGCCCGCCATGAAGGCGCGTCCCGCGCCCCGGAGCATGACCGCGCGCACGGCGGCATCCTCGGCCACCTCGCGCGTGACGAGGTCGAGGTCGCCCATGAGCTCGCCGTCGAGGGCGTTGAGCTTCGCGGGCCGGTTCAGGGTGACGATGGCCGCGGCGCCGCGGCGTTCGAGGAGGACGGTGTCGGTCATTGGGGCGGCTCTCCGGTGTGCGGGATGATACCGCGCTCGATGTAGAGCGGCCGCAGGTGATGGCGGAAGGAGGCGAGGCGCAGCGCGAAGACGGCGCCGGCGAGCGCGCAGACGATCCCTCCCGCGAGGAATGTGTAGGGGGCGCCGATGCGCTCGGCCAGCGCGCCCGCGGCGAGGTGGCCCAGCGGCAGCGATCCGATGAAGAACATCGTGTAGTAGGCCATCACGCGCCCGCGCTTCTCGTCCTCGACGATGCTCTGCAGGATGGTGTTGCAGGAGGCGGCGGTCATGAAGATGCCGAACCCGGTCAGGGCCATGAAGAAGACGGACAGGGGAACCGACCGCGAGAAGCAGAAGCCCACGGTGCCCATGCCGGCCGCGATGGTCGCGATCGGGATCCACTTGGCCAGCCCCCGGACGGAGGGACGGCGCGCGAGGCTCACGGCCGAAATCACGGCGCCCAGTCCGACGGCGCCGATGAAGAGTCCCACGAGTTGCGCACCGCTCTCGAAGGTGCGGACCGCGATCGCGGGCATGAGCGTGGAGTACGGCCCGACCGAGAAGCTCACCGTCGCGAGCAGGATCAGCATGCTGCGGATGGGCGGAAACCCCATGGCGTAGCGCCAGCCGTCGGCCAGGTCCGCGAGCGGGCGAGTCGCCTTGCGGGCCGGGGCGGCGCGAACCGGCCGGATGCGGGCGAGCGCCGCGAGCACGGCCAGGAAGCTCGCCGCGTTGATCGCGAAGCAGGCCGTCTCTCCCCAGGCCGCGACGATGAAGCCTCCGATCGAAGGTCCGACCAGGCGCGCGCCGTTCATCAGGATGGAGTTGAGCGCGATGGCGTTGGGCAGGTCGTCGCGGTCGTCGAGGAGCTGCACGAAGAAGGACTGCCGCGTCGGGGTCTCGAACGAATTGGCGACCCCCGCGAAGAGGGCGAGCGCGGCGAGTTGCGCCATCGTGATCAGGCCCAGGCCAGAGAGGACCGCGAGCGTGAGCGACTGGATGCACAGGAGCGCCAGCACCGCGAACAGGATGCGCCGGCGATCCATCCGGTCCCCGAGCACGCCGGCGAACGGCGACAGCACGAGGTAGGGGGCCGAATTGAGGAAGCCCACCAGTCCGGTGAACCAGGTGGAACCGGAAAGCCTGTAGGCGAGCCACATGAGAGCCAGCGACTGCACCCAGGTGCCGACCATCGACACCGCCTGTCCGGCGAAGTAACGGCGGAAATTGGGCGAGCCGAGCGCGCGCAGGCTGCGGGGAAGGGGCACGGGGCCAGTCAGTCGCCGGCTCGTTCCAGGCGGGGGCTCAGGCGAGGCGCGCGAGCTGGGCCCGGATGTCGTCGAGCTTCATGCGGAAGTCCGCGAGCCGCTTCTTCTCCTGGTCCACCACGACGGGCGGCGCGCGCTCGACGAACGAGGCGTTGCCGAGCTTGGCCTCCGCCTTGGCGATCTCGCCGTCGAGCCGGGCGGCTTCCTTCGCCAGGCGCTCGCGCTCGGCGACGCGGTCGATCTCGACGTGCAGCATGACCTTGCCGCAGCCGGTCACGGCCACGGGCGACTGGGCATCGGGCAGTTCGGCGACGACTTTCGCTTCCGAGAGGCGCGCGAGCGCCTGCAGGTAAGGCAGGTGGACGGCCACCTCGGGGCCGGCCTGGACGAAGGCCGGCACGCGCTGCCCTGGGGAGAGCCCCATCTCGGCGCGGAGGTTGCGCGCGGCGTTGGTGAGCTCCTTCAGCACGGCGACGGCGCGCTCGGCCTCGTCGTCGGTCTTTTCCGGCTGCGGCTGCGGCCAGCGCGCGAGCATCACGGTCTCGCCCGAGGCTCCGGCCAGCGGCGCGACCTTCTGCCAGAGTTCCTCGGTGATGAACGGAATGACGGGGTGGGCGAGGCGAAGCGTGGTCTCCAGCACCCGGATGAGCGTGCGGCGCGTGCCGCGCTGCGCGGCCTCGCTCCCGGATTGCAGCTGCACCTTGGCGAGCTCGAGGTACCAGTCGCAGTACTCGTCCCACACGAACTCGTAGAGGGCGCGGGCCGACGTGTCGAAGCGGTACTCCTCGAAGCCCTGGGCGACCTCGGCTTCGGCGCGCTGCAGGCGGGAGACGATCCACCGGTCGGCGAACGTGAGCTCGACGGGCGCGGAGGCGTCGAGGCCCGTGTCCTTGCCCTCGCAGTTCATCAGCACGAAGCGCGTGGCGTTCCACAGCTTGTTGCAGAAGCTGCGGTAGCCCTCGCAGCGCTTCAGGTCGAAGTTGAGCGTGCGCCCGTGCGTGGAGAGGGCGGCGAAGGTGAAGCGCAGGGCGTCCGCGCCGTAGGAGGCGATGCCCTCGGGGTAGTCGCGCCGGATGCGCTTCTCGGCCGCCTGCCGGTGGGCCGGGAGCATCAGCCCCTGGGTGGACTTTGCGAGGAGATCCTCGATCGTGATGCCGTCGATCACGTCCAGCGGGTCGATGGTGTTGCCCTTGGACTTCGACATCTTCTGACCCTCGGCGTCGCGCACGATGGCGTTGATGAAGACGTCGCGGAAAGGCACCTCTCCCGTGAAGTGGAGCGTCGTCATGATCATGCGCGCCACCCAGAAGAAGATGATGTCGAAGCCCGTGATGAGGACGGAGGAGGGCAGGTAGAAGGGCTTCTGCCTCGCCATCTCGGCCTCGTCGGGCCAGCCGAGCGTGGAGAAGGGCACGAAGGCCGACGAGAACCACGTGTCGAGGACGTCGGGGTCGCGCGCGTCGGGGGAGATCGCGTTGCCCGCGGCCTTCGCCTTCGCCGACGCCTCCTCGAAATTGCGGCCCACGTAGGGCGTGCCGTCCTGGGCGTACCACGCCGGGATCTGGTGGCCCCACCAGAGCTGGCGGGAGATGCACCAGTCCTGGATGTTCTCGAGCCACTGGTTGTAGACGGTGGCCCACATGTCGGGCACGAAGCGCGTGCGGCCCGAGGCCACGGCGTCCAGGCCGGCCTTCGCGAACCCGTCCATCGCCACGAACCACTGGTCGGAGAGCATGGGCTCGACCACGGCGTCGGAGCGCTGGGAGCGCGGCTGCATGAGCGTGTGCGGCTTCACGCTGTCGACGAGGCCGGCCTTGTCGAGGTCGGCCAGCACGCGCTTCCTCGCCTCGAAGCGGTCGAGGCCGCGGTAGGCCGCGGGCGCGTTCTCGTTCACCTTCGCCTCGAGGGTGAAGATGTTGATCATCGGGAGCCCGTGGCGGGCGCCCAGCTGGTAGTCGTTGAAGTCGTGCGCGGGCGTGATCTTCACGCACCCCGTGCCGAACTCCTTGTCCACGTACTCGTCGGCGATGACCGGGATCAGCCGGTCGGCGAGCGGCAGGCGGACCATGCGGCCGATGAGGTGCTGGTAGCGCCTGTCATCGGGATGCACCGCCACCGCCGTGTCGCCCAGCATCGTCTCGGGGCGCGTCGTGGCCACGACGAGGGACTCCGTGCCCTCGTCGAGCGGGTAGCGCAGGTGCCAGAGCGACCCGTTCTCCTCCCGCGACTCGACCTCGAGGTCGGAGACGGCGGTGTGCAGCACGGGATCCCAGTTCACGAGGCGCTTGCCGCGGTAGATGAGCCCCTCCTCGTGCAGGCGCACGAAGACCTCGGTCACGGCGCGCGAGCGCGCCTCGTCCATCGTGAAGTACTCGCGCGACCAGTCGCACGAGTCGCCCAGCCGGCGCATCTGGCGCGTGATGGTGGAGCCGGACTGCTCCTTCCACGACCACACGCGCTCGACGAACTTGTCGCGGCCGAGATCGCGGCGCGAGGTGCCTTCCTGCTCGAGCTGGCGCTCGACCACCATCTGGGTCGCGATGCCGGCGTGGTCGGTGCCGGGCTGCCACAGGACGTTGGCGCCCTTCATCCGCTGCCAGCGGGTGAGGACGTCCATGAGCGTCTGCTGGAACGCGTGCCCCATGTGCAGCGTGCCCGTCACGTTGGGCGGCGGCAGCTGGATGGAGTACGAGGGGCGCGACGGGTCGAAGGTGGCCTTGAAGTAGCCGCGGGAGTCCCAGTAGGGGTACCAGTGCGCCTCGATGGCGCGGGGGTCGAAGCTTTTCGCGAGTTCCATGGATCGGGTGGTCTATCGGTGAGGGCGGCGCGCGAGCGCCTCGGCCACTGCGTCGCCGGCGGCGTTCGCGATGTCCTGCCGGAGGTCTCCCAGCGTGGCGGCGACGGAGGCGTGGACCTCCGCCATCACCTGCTGGGCGAGGCGGTGCTCGAGGTCATGCGCCAGCCGCGACTGCACGGCATTGACGACCTCGGCGATCAGCGCGCGCGTGTAATCGTCGTCGCGGAGGGCCGGGGCGGCGCCGCGGGGCGCGGCGACTGCCGCGTCGGCTGTCGCGGGGGTGGCGGGCGTGGCGGGGGCAGGGGAAGCGGCTCCGCCGGGCGTGATGAGCTCGGTGAGGACGGGGACGTCGGCGCCTTCCCCGTGCTCGGGCCGCGCGGGCGCGTGCCGGCGAAGGAGCGCGTCGGCCTTGCCGAGAATGTCGCGGTCGTTCTCCATGGGCTCAGGCCTCCCCGATCGCGTTCACGTTGATCTCGTAGCCGCGCTTCCGGTAGAACACGAAGCGGCCGCGGGCGCGCTGCTTGTCCTCCTCGTCGGTGCCGACGATCTCCAGCAGGCGCTCGAAGGAGGCGAAGAAGGGCGGCCAGTCGTCCCCGAGGTTGAGGAGCACGTCGTGGTGCGGGAGCGCGGCGTCGTCCGAGGCGAGGACCACGGGCGTCTCCGGCGCGATGGCGTCGGTGGCGCGGCAATGGGGGACGAAGCGCGTCGACTGGAAAGTCCAGAGCAGGCGGTCGAACGTCGAGAGGATCTGCGTGTCCGGGGAGTACACGACGAGCCGGCTGTCGCGCTCGGCCGCCGTGGCCGCCACGCGGCAGGCGTATCGCAGCTTGTCCTCGGCGTAGTGGTAGAAGTCGATGCGCGTCACGCCGAGCGCCGCGTGAGGAAATTCGCGAGCAGGGCGACGGGCCGGCCGGTGGCGCCCTTGTCGGGGCCCGATTTCCACGCGGTGCCGGCGATGTCCAGGTGGGCCCAGGGGTAGGCCTTGGCGAAGCGCTCGAGGAAGCAGGCGGCCGTGATCGCGCCGCCGGCGCGCGAGCCGATGTTGGGGATGTCCGCGAAGTTCGACTTGAGCCCTTCCTGGTAGTCGTCCCAGAGGGGAAGGTGCCAGGCGCGGTCCCACGCGGCGTCGCCCGCCTGCAGGAGCTCGCGGGCGAGCGAGTCGGTGTTGGCGAAGAGGCCGGTGGCGATGTGGCCCAGGGCGATCACCATGGCGCCCGTGAGGGTGGCGATGTCCACCACGGCGGCCGGCTTGTAGCGCTCCGCGTAAGTGAGCGCGTCGCAGAGGATCAGGCGGCCCTCCGCGTCGGTATTGAGGATTTCCACGGTCTTGCCGGACATCGTCGTCACGATGTCGCCGGGCTTCACGGCGTGGCCGCCGGGCATGTTCTCGGTGGCCGGGACGATGCCGACCACGTTGAGGGGGAGCTTCATGAGGGCGACGGCCTTCATCGTCCCCAGCACGCTCGCCGCGCCGCACATGTCGAACTTCATCTCGTCCATCTCGGCGGCGGGCTTGAGCGAAATGCCGCCCGTGTCGAAGGTGACACCCTTGCCCACGAGGACCACGGGCGGGTCGTCCTTCTTCGCGCCTCGGTGCTCGAGGACGATGAGCTTGGGCGGCTGGCGGCTGCCGCGCGCGACGGCGAGGAAGGCGCCCATGCCGAGCTTCTCGAGATCCTTCTGGTCGAGGACCTCGCATTCGAGCCCGTGGTGCTTCGCGAGATCCTGCGCCTCGGACGCGAGATAGGCCGGCGTGCAGATGTTGGCCGGGAGGTTGCCGAGGTCGCGCGCGAGGTGCGCGCCGCTCGCGATGGCGGTGGCGCGGGCGACGGCGGACTCGCCGGTCGGGATGTCGCTGCGCCGCCCGACGTGCAGGATGACCTTGCGCAGGGCCCGCTTCGATTCCGGGGGCTTGCTCTTCATGCGGTCGAAGCGGTAGAGCCCGTCGAGGATGCCGAGAACCGCCTGCTCGACCTTGAAGGCCGTGTCGCGCTTGCGGAGCGCCAGGTCCGTGAGGAAGAACATCGCGTCGGTCGCGCCGGTGGACTTCAGCGCCTTGACGGCGGTGTCGATGGCCTTCCGGTAGGCCGTCTCGCCCATCTCGCGCTCCTTGCCGAGCCCGACGAGCAGCACCCGGTCGCACGGCAGGCCGGCCACGATGTGCAGGAGCAGCGTCGTGCCCGCCTTGCCTTCATGGTCGCCGCGGCGCAGCACTTCCGCGAGAAAGCCCTTGGCGGCACGGTCGATGTCGAGGGCGGAGGCGGTGAGCTTGCGGCCCTCGAACACGCCGACGACCACGCATCCGGTGCGTTGTTTCTCGGGGCTCCCGCTCTTTATGCTAAATTCCATTTGTTTTCCTGTACTTGGAAGCTCGAGCCAAACGCCGATTATCCCTGCTTTGGGCGAGCCAAGTCAAAGCAAGCCGGGCCCGTGACCACTATCGGTTACGGCCGGCTCGATCCTCGACCATGATCTTCGAACGCAGCCTGATTCGCGAATTCAGCCTCGTGGCGCTTGCCGTGGTCGCGGTGCTGCTCGCGCTTATCCTCACGCGGCTGCTGATCATGCTGCTCGGCCAGGCGGCCGGCGGCGAGGTGCTGCCCGAGGCGGTGATCGGCCTCATCGCGTTCGGGATCCTCACCTACATGCCCGTGCTCCTGTCGATCGCGGCCTTCGTCGCGGTGCTGCTCACGCTCACGCGCAGCTTCCGCGACAGCGAGATGACGGTGTGGTTCACCTCGGGGCTGTCGATCGCCGCGTGGGTGAAGCCGGTGCTGCGCTTCGCCCTGCCCATCGCCCTGGTGTGCGCCGTGCTCTCGCTCGGGATCGCGCCCTGGTCCCAGGCGCAGAGCCGCGAGTACCAGCGCCTCCTCGAGAGCCGCGACGAGGTCTCCTCGGTCACCCCCGGCGTGTTCCGCGAATCGCGGCAGGCCGACCGGGTGTTCTTCGTGGACAAGCTCTCCGAGCGCGACGACGTGGTGAACAACGTCTTCGTGCAGTCCACGCAGGGCAACCGCCTCGGGGTGATGGTCGCGCAGAAGGGATTCGTGGAGACGGTGGAGAACGGCGACCGCTTCGTCGTGCTGCTGAACGGGCGGCGCTACGAAGGCACGCCGGGCACGCTCGACTACCGGACCGTGGACTTCGACCGTTACATGCTGCGCATCGAGCCCAAGGAAGCGAAGCGGGACGCCACACCTCCCGCCAAGTCCCTGGGCACGATGGATCTCATCGCCGACCCCACGCCGCACCACATCGCGGAGCTGCACTGGCGGATCGCGCTGCCGTTCTCGGTGGTGCTGATGGCGCTCTTCGCGGTGCCGCTTTCCTTCGTGAACCCGCGCACGGGGAAATCGTGGAACCTGGTGTTCGCCGTGCTCGCCTACACGCTCTACAACAACATGCTCTCCATCTTCCAGGCCTGGACGGCGCAGGGGAAGGTGCCCATCTGGCTGGGCCTGTGGCCCGTGCACTTCGCCGTGGTGGCGGTGATCGCCTTTCTCCTGTCCCGGCAGATGGTGTCGAGGCGCTGGTTCGCGTTCGGGCGCTAGGCGGGGTCGCTCGGGGAGCCGCGCCGAGGTATAATTTCGGGCTTCCCGCCGGCAGCGGGACTGCAAGCAATCCACGGAGAGGTGGATGAGCGGTTTAAGTCGCACGCCTGGAAAGCGTGTTTAGGTTAATAGCCTAACGCGGGTTCGAATCCCGCCCTCTCCGCCAGTATTCCTTTTCATCCCAAGGCTCGCGTTGGAAGCGAAAGTCGTCCGGCCCGACCTGAGGGCGAATATCCCTCCCGGGAGCGCGTGGGTCCCCGCGACGCCGTGGTGATTCCCGCCGGCGTCTCGCAATGGATCCGCAACGTCTGACCCCGGGACCTCGTCTTCCACCGCGTGTGCACGCCGCGTTGCACCCCCGATTGCCACGAGTCGCTGGACTGATATCCAAGGAGAAGCCATGGCTGAGCTGAAGAAGATCGATGTGGTGGTGGGAACCGGCGCCGAAGCGCGCCCCGGGACGGTGAAGGTGCACTACACGGGATGGCTGCACGATCCCGCGCAGGCCGACGGCCACGGGAAGAAGTTCGACAGCTCCGTCGACCGCGGCTCGCCGTTCGAATTCCGGCTCGGCGCAGGGCAGGTGATCCGGGGCTGGGACGAGGGCGTGGCGGGCATGAAGGTGGGCGGCAAGCGCACGCTCGTCGTCCCGCCGGAGATGGGCTACGGCGCCCGCGGCGCCGGTGGCGTCATTCCGCCGAACGCCACGCTCGTCTTCGACGTCGAGCTGCTCGACGTCCGCTGATGCAATAGCGCGTTCGAGCGAGGGCCATCCTCGACAAGGCGCGCAACGCCCGAGCCATGAATCCATCCGTCCGCGTTGCCGCATCGGCGCTCGTCGTCGTCGCGCTGTCGTCTGCCGCGCAGTCCCCGGACGCGAATGCCCCCGCGCCGTTGCCGCGCGTGGATCCCGCCCGCGAACTGCGCGGCCGCGCGCTCGTCGAGTCGCTGCGGCGTGGCGGGTTCGTGCTCTTCCTTCGGCACGCCGACCAGGGCGAGATGCCCCAGTCGCCCGACTGTGCCGTCCCGCAGCTCACCGCCAAGGGCGTGGAGCAGGCGAAGCGCCTGGGCGACGCCATCCGGCGGGCCGCCATCCCCGTCGGCGCGGTGCGCTCGTCGCCGTTGTGCCGAGCGCTGCAGACCGCGCGCGGACTCGCGGCCGGCGAGGTAGACCTGGCGCCCGGGCTCGCCCCGAGTGTCGAGCCCGCGGTGGTGGCCGCGCGCCTGCGCCTTTTCGCGGAACGGCCGCCGGCCGGCGCCAACACGATCCTCGTCTCCCATGTGCAGGGCGGCACGAATCGCGGGGAAGCCATCTTCATCGAGAAGGCGGGCATCGTCGTCTTCCGCCCCGATGGAAACGGCGGCGCCGAGCCCGTGGCGCGCGTCCCGCTCGAGGCCTGGGACGCTTTGCCGCTCGAGACTTCCGCCCGATAGGCTCGCGGGCGTCGGCCGCGCGTCGTCGCTGCGGGAAAGCCGGCCCTGTCGCTGCCGGGCGACATGACACGTTCTCCCAATTCATGGGATACACTCGCCCGCTGCGACCCGTCCGGTTCCCGTCGGGGAGGTCGCGCAAGGCGCGCGTTCAACCGAAAACCCCTCCGAGGAGACGAGTCCATGAACGCAATTCCCCCCCGCAACACTCCGAATCGCCCGACCCACCTGTCGGGAATCCGCACGCTTGCCGCGAACGTCGCCGTGCCGCTGCTGTTCGGCCTCGGCACGGCGGCCACTGCGCTGGCGGCCCCGCCCAGTGCCGACCGGTACATCATCAAGTTCCAGCCCGGCCTGGCGGCGCAGGCGCGGGCTGCCGTCGCGGCGGCGCGCGGCAACGTGGTGCTGGAGATGCCCGATCACGACGCCGTGGCCGTGGAACTGCCCGCTGCCGCGCTGGCCGGGATCGAGCGCAATCCGAACGTCGAATACATCGAGCCCGACGTGTTGCGCTTCCCGATGGCGCTCGCCTCGCCCTCCACCGGCACTCCCTACGCACTCGGGCAACTGGTGCCGTTCGGCATTCCGATGATCCAGGCCGATCAGCTCGCCGCCGCCGATGCCGGCAGCCGCAAGGTCTGCATCATCGATTCCGGCTACGACCTGGGTCACCCGGATCTCGCCTCCAGCCTCGACGTGACCGGCGAGTTCGACAGCGGCACCGGGTGGTGGTACACGGACGAGAACCACCATGGCACGCACGTGGCGGGAACCATTTCCGCGATCAACAACGGCCTGGGCGTCGTCGGCGTGGTGTCCAACCAGAAGCTCAAGCTCCACATCGTGAAGGTCTTCGATGCGGCCGGCTGGGCCTACTCCTCGACGTTGACCAACGCGGTCACGAAATGCGTGAACGCCGGGGCCAACGTGATCAGCATGTCGCTCGGGGGCAGCTTCTCCAGCAGGACCGAGAAGTCGGCCTTCGACAAGTACTACGCGGCGCCCTACCAGGTCCTTTCGATCGCCGCCGCCGGCAATGGCGGCAACAACCGGGTCTCGTACCCGGCCGGCTACGGCAGCGTGGTGTCGGTCGCGGCCGTCGACGAGAACAGGGCCTGGGCCACGTTCTCGCAATACAACAAGGACGTCGAGATCGCCGCCCCCGGCGTCGGAGTCCTCTCCACCGTTCCGCGAGGGGCGGGCCGCGACTCGTCGCTCTCCGTTGGCGGAACGGCGTATGCCTCGTCCCCGATGGACGGCTCGCCGGTGGGATCGGCCAACAGCGCGGCGCTCGTCGATTGCGGGCTCGGGACGGCGACCTGCGCCGGTGCCAACGGGAAGGTGTGCCTCATCCAGCGGGGCACCAACACGTTCGGTGAGAAGGTCCTCGCCTGCCAGAACGGCGGCGGTGTCGGCGCGGTGATCTACAACAACACGGCCGGCATGCTGTTCGGCACCCTCGGCACGACGGTTACCGCGATCCCCTCGGTCGGTACCTCCGATACGGACGGCGCTGCCCTCAAGCTGATGATCGGAGCCGTGACCGACCTTGCCGTCGTCGCCTCGGACCACGCGTATTTCGACGGAACGTCGATGGCCACCCCGCACGTGTCCGCCGCGGCCGCATTGGTCTGGAGCAAGAACACCGCCTGCACCGCGGCGCAAGTTCGAGCCGCGCTGACCGGCACGGCGCTCGACCTCGGCACCGCCGGACGGGACAACAAGTTCGGTTTCGGCCTGTTGCAGGCGAAGAACGCCTACGACGCGCTCAAGACCACCGCTACCTGCAACTGACCCGGGCTGCCCGCGCTGCGGGCACGAAAAGGGCCGGCGACCGCCGGCCCTTTTCCATTCGGGGCCGCGGTCAGGCGGCGGCGCGCGCGCCCGATCGCCTCAGGCACCGGTCGATCCACAGCGCCGTGAGCTTCTCCTGCACGGAGTTCTGCCCCAGCCGCTCGCGCAGGCCCGGGAAGTCCACGCGATCGAGCTCCTGGTCCTGGTTGAAGCAGGAGAAGACGTAGGAGGTCTTGCCCGTGACGGGGTCCTTGTGCGGCTGAAGGCACTGCGCGCAGATCTCCTTCATCATGCATTGCATCGGCGAGTTGATGGAGCCGATGGCCACGTGCGAGGCCTTGAGGTGCGGGGCGAGCACGCTGTGACGCGCGCCGGCCACCGCGGCCATCATCGCGTCGGAGCCGATGACGATGAGCCTGTCGGCGTCTTCAAGCGCGATCGTGGCCTTGCCGAGGCGTCCGTCGGCATGCGCGCGCATGGCCTCCACGATGTTGCCGTGGAAGCCCTTGTCCTGCGGCCGCCCGGGCGCGAATCCCGGCGCCTCGTCGCAGCACCAGACGACCTCGTCGGCAGCGGCCTCGATCTGGTCCACCTTGTAGCGGTCGATCCGCTTCTTGTAGCCGGCGAAGTAGAGCACCTTCGATCCCGCCGCGCGTAGCGCCGCCCCGATGGAAAAGAGCACCGCGTTGCCGAGCCCGCCGCCCACGAGCGCGACCGTCTCGCCGCCGGGAGTCTCGGTGGGCGTGCCGGTCGGCCCCATGAGGATCACCGGCTCGCCGGGCTGCAGGTGCGCGCACAGGTCGCTCGAGCCGCCCATCTCCAGCACGATGGTGGAGACGAGCCCCTGCTCGCGGTCGACCCAGGCGCCGGTGAGCGCGAGGCCCTCCATCGCGAGCCGCGTGCCTTCCACCTTCGGGGCGAGGGTCTCGAAATTCTGCAGGCGGAAGAACTGGCCCGGCTTGAACTGCATCGCGGCCTGCGGCGCGTGCAGCACCACCTCGACGATGTTCGGCGTGAGGCGCTCGACGCGGTGCACGCGCACGCGCAGCAGCGAATTCAGCCTCTCGAGGAACGCGGTGGCATCGGCGGCGGAGCGGGAAGGGCGGCGCTCCAGCACGCGGCTCACGACCGGATAGCCCAGTTTCGCCGACCCCATCGCCTTCACCACGTTGCCGGAAAACGAGGGATGCAGGTCGCCGAAGAAGCTCATGTAGCGATCCTCGCTGTCGCGCGAGAGCAGCACGTTCGGCGTGGCGGGCTTCGAGGAACGTTCGGGCGTGACCGGGTTGCCTTCGTCGTCCACCGCGCGGAAGTAGCGCCCGTCGAGCACGAAGTGGCCGGCGTCCTCGCGCGCGAGCACCGTGTTGGGCTGCGTGCCCGCGGCCACCAGGATGCTTCGCGCCGGCAGCGCATGTTCGCGCTCGCCCGATTCCGACGACGCGCGCACGGTCAGGGCCGATGCGTGGCCGAAGCGGTCCACCTCGACCCGCACCGGCGTGAGGCCCTCGGCGAAGCGGATGCCCTCCTCGAGCGCCTTCTCGATCTCCTCGTGGTTGAGCGTGTAGCTGGGGCTGTCGATCATGCGCTTGCGGTAGGCGATGGTGGATCCGCCCCACGACTGCAGCAGTTCGAGGATCCTCGGTTCCTCTCCCAGCATCTTCGCCCTGATCCGCTCCGCACGGATGGCCCTTGCATGGGCGAGGAACTCCCCGGCGATTTCCCTTTCCTCCTCGCGCCAGGCGGCGCGAACGCGCTCCTCGCCGAGCTCGGCGGCAAGCGTCTCGTAACGGGAGAGGAACTTCTCGACCTGCAACGGGTAGTAGGCGAGCGATTCGGTGGCCGTGTCGATGGCCGTGAGGCCGCCGCCGACCACGACGATCGGCAGGCGAAGCTGCATGTTGGCGATCGTGTCCGTGCGCGCCGCGCCCGTGAGCTGCAGCGCCATGAGGAAGTCGGAGGCGGTGCGAACGCCGCGGGCGAGCCCGTTGGGAAGCTCCAGGACCGTGGGCTTGCCGGCGCCGGCGGCGAGCGCGATATGGTCGAAGCCCATCGCGAAGGCCTGCTCGGCCGTGATCGTCCCGCCGAAGCGCACGCCGCCGAACAACGCGAACTGGCTTCGCCGTTCGACGAGAAGGCGCGCGATCTTGAGGAAGTTCTTGTCCCAGCGCACGGTGATGCCGTACTCCGCCACGCCGCCGAAGCCCGCCATCACGCGGTCGTCGAGCGGCTCGCGAAGCGACTCGAGGTCGCGAATCGGCATGAAGGGCACGCGCTTGCCCGCCGCGTCCACGCCCGAGAGCGACGGGTCGAGCGGCTCGATCTTGAGCCCGTCGATTCCCACCACGGCGTGCCCGTCGTTCATGAGGTGGTGGGCGGTGGTGAAGCCCGCGGGGCCCATGCCCACCATGAGGATCCGCTTGCCGGTGGCGGGGCGGGGAACGGGGCGACGAAGGCTGAGGGGGTTCCAGCGCGTGAGGAGCGAGTAGATCTCGAAGCCCCACGGCAGGCCCAGCACGTCCTTGAGCGTTCGCGTCTCGGCCTGCGGAATGTTGACCGGGTCCTGGCGCTGGTAGATGCACGACTTCATGCAGTCGTTGCAGATCCGGTGGCCGGTCGAGCAGACGATGGCGTTGTCGACGGTGATCATGGCGAGGGCGGCGATCGCGACGCCCTCCGTCTTCAGCTTGTGGAACTCCGAGATGCGCTCCTCGAGGGGGCATCCCGGCAGCGGCACGCCGAAGTAGCTCTTCTTGAAGGCGGTCTTGCCGCTCTCGTCGGGCTTCTCCTTCAGGCCCTTGGAGCAGGAATCCTTGCCCTGCTCGTGGCAGATGATGCAGTAGTTGGCTTCGCCCAGGCCGCCGACGAGGCTCGTGCCCGGGTCGGTGAGGGCGAATCCCTCGCGGCGCCGGACATGGTGGAGGGTGTGCACCGCGTACCCGGCCGACGTGTCGGTGTCGACGGGGACGAGGGCGAGCGGCTCGACCTTCTGCGGCGGCTTGAAGAGCACGCCGGCGCGGTTGCGGCGCCGCCCCTCGGACGTGTGCGCGGCCCAGGCGCAATAGCGCTCCGCGAGGGCGAGGGCTTCGCCATGGGCGGGCTCGTCGGCCTGCCATTCGAGCACCGCGCGCGAGAACGCCAGCTCCTCGAAACGCCCGCCGAGTCTCGCGGCGAGCTCGGCCTCCAGCGCCGGGCCGTCGAACGTGGCGGCCTCGTCGGCCTTGATCTTGAGCATCGCGCGCCGCTGCACGAACTTGCGCTTCACGCGGAAGATCGGCTCCGTCTCGGTATGCGCGGCCACCAGGCGGTCGACTTCGGCCTCGATCCCGAAGAGCTCCGCGATGAAGTCGTCGAGGATGGGCGACACGGCGAGGAGGAGCTCGGCCTCTTCCTTCGTCGCGAGGGACTCGGGCGCGGCGCGTGCGGCCACCAGCCGGGCTTTCAGGTCCGGGTCGGCGGCCCCCAGGGCGGCCATGAATTTCTCGTCGAGGCGCGCGAGGCCCCCGCTGTCGTATAGGTCCTCGAAACGGGTTCCGAAGGCGAGGTTCAGGGGCGCTGCGGCGGATTCGATGCGGGCGTTCATGGAATTCCCATATTTGGCGCGGGGACTTTCGCGCGCCGTGAGGAGCAAAGCGCGATATTTTAGCCGACCCTGATAGTCGATGCTGCACTGCGTCAGCCGCGTGCTCCGGCGCGAATCCGCGTCCCATTGCGAACCGTATCCACTATCATTGCCACCTCGGCGGCGCGTCCGCCGCCTTGCCAGGAGCGCCCATGATCGTCCCGAGCCGTTCCCGCACGAAGAGAAGCCTCATGTCCGCCCCGCTCGCCTGCGGCGGGTGCGGCGCCCGGCGCGCCTGCGCGCGCCATCATCATCACGCCTGAGTCCCGAGAAAGGATCCCACCATGCAACGTCGCGACTTCCTCCGCTTTGCGGGCCTTACCACCTCGGGCCTGGTCATACCCGCAGCCGTCACGCGCGCCTTCGCGCAATCTCCCGCCGACCGCTGGCGCACCTTCGAGGTGACCACGCGCGTCGAAGTTCTCCAGCCCGCGGGCAAGACGCGGGTGTGGCTGCCGACGCCGCTCACGGTCGACACGCCGTACCAGAAGTCCCTCGGCAGCACGTTCAACGCCGAAGGAGCGGACGGGCAGGCGCAGGCCGATCCCGCCTGGGGGCTGGGCGTGGTGTGGGCCGAGTGGGCGCCGGGCGCGAAGCCCGTCCTCACACTGGTGAGCCGCTTCGCGACGCGCGACGTGGCGGTGGATCTCGCAAGGCCCGGAAAGGTCGCGGCCGACCGCGCGGAGCTCGCGCGCTACCTCAGGGCCACCGAGCTGCTCCCGACCGACGGCATCGTGAAGTCGACCGCGATGGACATCACGAAAGGGGCGAAGGGCGACCTGGAGAAGGCGCGCGCCCTCTACGACTGGATCTGCGACAACACGTTCCGCAACCCCGACACGCGCGGCTGCGGCACGGGCGACATCAAGTACATGCTCGAGACGAAGAACCTCAGCGGCAAGTGCGCGGACCTGAACGCGCTCTACGTGGGCCTCGCCCGCGCGGCGGGGCTGCCGGCGCGCGACGTCTACGGCATCCGCGTGGCCAAGTCGGCGCACGGCTACAAGAGCCTGGGCGCCGGCACGGAGAACATCACCAAGGCGCAGCATTGCCGCGCCGAAGTGTTCCTGAACGGCTTCGGCTGGGTTCCGGTCGATCCCGCGGACGTGCGCAAGGTCGTTCTCGAGGAGCCGCCGGGCAACCTCCCGGTGAGCGACGAGAAGGTGACGAAAGCACGGGCGCGCCTGTTCGGGTCGTGGGAGATGAACTGGCTCGCCTACAACTTCGCGCACGACGTGGCGCTGCCCGGCGCGACGAAGGGCTCTGTCCCGTTCTTCATGTACCCGCAGTGCGAGACCGCGGAAGGCCGGCTCGACAGCCTCGACCCGGACAACTTCAAGTACCGGATCACGGCGCGCGAGATCTGATCCACACGGGGGCTGCTCGCAAGCGCGGCCCCGATTCCATGAACCGAATCGCACAAACGATCGCCGCCGTGGCGTTGCTGGCTGTTGCCCTTGGCGCCGGGGCCGGCGAGCCCCTGCGGCCCTGGAACGGCGGGCCGCCGCCGCCCCTCGCCTTGAAGTCGCCGGCGGGGATTCCGATCGACCTCGCGCGGCTGCGCGGCAAGGTGGTCCTCGTGAATTTCTGGGCGACGTGGTGCGCCCCGTGCGTCGAGGAGATGCCCGCGCTCGCCCGCCTGCGCGAGCGGCTTGCGTCCCGCGGCTTCGAGGTGATCGCGGTAAACCAGGGCGAGATGCCGGCGCGCGTGAGGGCCTTCACGGAACGGACCGGCCTGGACCTGCCGATCGTCATGGACCGCGACAAGGAAGCGTCGAAAGCGTGGAAGGTGCGGGCGCTTCCGACCACCTTCGTCGTGGACGCGGCGGGGCGGGTCCGGCTTTTCGCCGAGGGGGAGCTCGATACCGGGGAGGCGCTGGAGGCGGCAATCCTTCCGCTGCTGCCGCGCGAGCGCCCGACTTCGGCCGCGCGCTGACCGCCATGGACCGCCCGCTTCTCGTCAATCGCCTCGCCTTCGATGCCGAAGCGGAGCGCCGCGAACTCGTGGCCGGGCTGTTGCGCGATCCCGCGTGCATCGCGCCCAAGTACTTCTACGACGAGCTGGGCTGCGCGCTTTATGGCGCCATCTGCCGGCTGCCGGAGTACTACCCGACGCGGACCGAGATCGCCCTTTTCCAGTCGCGCCGCCTCGAGATCGCGAAGGCCATCGGGCATGGCCGGCAGTTCGTGGACCTCGGCGCCGGCGATTGCTGCAAGGCGAAGGGGTGGCTGCCGTTCCTCGAGCCCGCGCGCTATGTCGCCGTGGATATCGCGATGCACGAGATCGCGGCCGCGCTGGAGAAGCTGGCGCCGGATTTCCCGGCGCTGGAGCTGGTGGGCGTGGCGACGGACTTTTCCCGCGCTCTCGAGTTGGACGGCATTCTCTCCGACACCCCGGCGCTCTTCTTCTATCCCGGCTCGAGCATCGGCAACTTCACGCCGGCGGAGGCCACCGCGTTCCTCGCGCACGTTCACCGCTATTGCCTGGCGCGCCCCGGAAGCTCGCTTCTCATCGGGGTCGACGGCAAGAAGGAGAAGTCCCTGCTCGACGCGGCCTACGACGATGCGCTGGGCGTCACCGCCTCGTTCAACCGCAACGCGCTGCGGCACGTGAATGCAAGGTTCGGGCTCGGCTTCGACGTGTCGGGCTTCGCCCACGTCGGCTTCTACAACGAGGCGCAGGGGCGCATCGAGATGCACCTGGAAAGCGTGCGCGACCAATCCGTGCATCTCGACGGCAGCGAGCGCCGGTTCCGGCCGGGCGACCGGATCCACACGGAGAATTCCTACAAGTACACCCCGGCGGAATTCGAGGCGGTCCTGGCGGGCGCGGGTTTCGGCTCGGTCCGCCGGTGGGATGCGGAAGGCGTGGCCTACTCGGTGTTCCTCGCTTCCTGAGCGGCGCGGGCCGAAGCCGCTCAGTCGACACGCACGGCGGGTTGCCCCGACGCAATCTTCCCGATGACCGCGGCGTGCGCGAAGCCTTCGTCCGCAAAGAGGCGCAGGACCTCGTCCACGGAGCCCGGGGCGCACGACACCAGCAGCCCGCCGCTCGTCTGCGGATCGGTGAGCAGGGCCTTGCCGGCGTCGTCGATCGCCGCGCCGAGCGACACCTTGTCGCCGTAGCCCGCGAAGTTGCGCCCCGATGCGCCCGTGGAGAAGCCCTCGCGCGCGAGGTCGATCGCGCCGGGGAGCACGGGAAGCGCCTTCCAATCCACGTGCGCCGCAACGCCCGAACCCTTGCAGATCTCGAGAAGGTGACCGAGCAGTCCGAAGCCGGTGACGTCGGTGAGCGCGTGCACGCCCGGCATCGCGCCGAGCCTCGGCCCGGGCGTGTTGAGTTTCGTCGTGCTTTCGATCATCGCGCGATAGCCCGCCTCGTCGAGACGCCCCTTCTTGAGCGCGGCGCTGTAGATGCCCACGCCCAGCGGCTTGCCGAGCACGAGCTTGTCGCCCGCCTTCGCGCCGGCGTTTCGCTTCAGGTTGCGCGGGTCGACGAGCCCGATCGCGACCAGCCCGTAGATGGGTTCGACGGAATCGATGGTGTGGCCGCCCGCGATCGGGATGCCCGCTCGCGCGCACACCGACTCGCCGCCTTCGAGGATGCGGCGGATCACGTCGAGCGGGATCCTGCTCACCGGCATTCCCACGAGGGCGAGCGCGAAGAGCGGGTGGCCGCCCATCGCGTACACGTCGGAGATCGCGTTGGTCGCCGCGATGGCGCCGAAGTCGAACGGGTCGTCGACGATCGGCATGAAGAAGTCGGTGGTGGCGACGATGGCCTGCGTGTCGTTGATCTGGTAGACGGCCGCGTCGTCGGCCGTCTCGATGCCGACCAGCAACTGCTTCGGCACCAGACCGGGCGCCGCCTTGGAAAGGATCTGCTCGAGGACCCCGGGCGCGATCTTGCAGCCGCAGCCGCCGCCGTGGCTGAACTCGGTGAGTCGTACCTGCATGTCCATCGTTGAAGCTCTCCTGCGATGTGATCGGCAGCCGGAATTCTAGCGTCGGATTGCGCCCGCCAGGCCAAGCACGAGTCGCCGGAGGGCTCGCCGCTCGCGAGCCGGGGAGAAAAGCTTGCGCCGCTTCCCGCACGCCCGGCGCAGGGCGCGAAGCGCCTCGGGATCCTCGAGCAGGCTGGCGAGAATGCGTGCCAGTCCCGCCGCATCACTGACCTCGAAATAGCCGGGATAGTTCCTGCCCAGCATGCCGATGTTCCCCGATACGCGGCTTGCGACGACGGGTGTGCCCGAGGCGATCGCCTCCACGATCACGTTGGCCCCGCCTTCCATCACCGACGGGTGCACGAGCACGTGCGCCTTGCGGATCGCCGCGCGCGCGAGCCCGTGCGGAAGGGCGCCGTTCCAGCGATAGCGCGGGTCGCGATCCATGAGGGCGCGTGCCGCCTTCCCGAGACCGGGGTCGAGGGCCGCGCCGATGTGGCGCACGCGGATCGGGAGCAGGGGGTCGAGGAGCGACAGGGCCTTCCAGAGTGTCCGTGGGTCCTTCTCGTCGCGCAGGTGGCCCACGGCGATGCAGTCGAGCCGGCCGGCGGGCTTGCGCGCGGCGGCCAGCGTCGCCGACGACTGGTAGATCACTTCGCACTTGCGGCGATGCTCGCCCGGCACGTGCGCGAGGGCGTCGTCCTGGAGGGCGACGATGCGGTCGGCGAGCTCCAGGGAGCGCCGCGCCTCGGCGCTGGCGGGCAGATCGCGGTAGAGATCCGTGCCGGAGAGGACGAGCACGAGGGGGATGTCGGGACGCGAGGACTTGAGGCGCTCGATCGAGGCGGCGCTTCGCCGGGCGTGCAGGGCCAGGACGACGTCGGCCGGCTCGCCGTTCCATTCGCTCTGTACAATCGGCTTCGCGATGCCGGCGAGGAATCCCGCCCAACGCCGGGCGGTGCGCCAGTTGCCGTTGTTGGCCTCGCGCGTGCCGGGCGTCACGATGAACGCCACGGGCCTTGCTAGGGAAGACCTGCCCATGCTCAACGATATCGACGCGCTTGCGGATGCCTTGCGGGAGAGCCGCGAGTATACGCTCTCGATGTACGGCCACCTCGAGGGCGGACAGTGGCAAGTGCCGCTCCTGGAGATCGTGAATCCGCCGATCTGGGAGCTCGCGCACATCGGGTATTTCCAGGAGTTCTTCGTCCGCCGGTGGCGGCCCGATGACCCGGCCGGGGCCCGCACGCCGTCGCGTCTGCCGGGAGCCGACGCGCTCTTCGATTCGCGCACGGTCGCGCACGACTCGCGCTGGTCGCTCGACTACCCGCCGCGAGAGCAGGTGTTGCGCTACCTGGACGAGACGCTCGCCGCCACGCTGGACGACCTCGCGTCGAGCCGCGACGACGATCGCCACCGCTTCCGGCTGGCGCTCTTCCACGAGGACATGCACGGCGAGGCGCTCCTCATGACGCTGCACACGCTGGGACTGCAGGCGCCGCGCCGGGCTCACGACGAGGCGCCAGCGCCGGCCGATGGCGACGAGCGCGATGTGCATTTCCCCGGCGGGGAATTTCTCCAGGGCGCCCGGCGCGACGACGGCGAGCACGCCTTCGACAACGAGAAGTGGGCGCACCCCGTCCTCGTGGAGCCCTTCGCCATGGCCACGCGGCCCGTGACCAATGGCCGGTACCTCGCGTTCGTGGAGGAGGACGGCTACCGGCGGGACGAATTCTGGACGCCCCAGGGAAGGCAGTGGCGAGACGCCGCGGGTGCGGCGGCTCCCCGGAACTGGAAGCGCGACGCGGACGGCTGGACGATGCGGTGGTTCGTGTCGCGGGATGCCTTGCGCGCGCACGAGCCCGTCGTGCAGGTCTGCCGGCACGAAGCCGAGGCGTGGTGCCGATGGGCCGGGCGCAGGCTGCCGACGGAAAGCGAGTGGGAGTACGCCGCGCGAAACGCGGGCCGCGGCGACCGCTATCCGTGGGGCGACGCAATGCCGGCCGGGGCGCCCGGACTGGACTATCGGCTCGAACGCCCGGTCTTCGCCCCCGATCCCGCGCCGTCCGCGAGCGGGCTGGAAATGATGATCGGCGGGGTCTGGGAATGGACGTCGTCCGCGTTCGCGCCGTATCCCGGGTTCGAGAAGGACGCGTACGAGGAGTATTCGGAGCCGTGGTTCCACTCCCACGGCGTGCTTCGCGGCGGGTGCTTCGCGACGCGCTCGCGGCTCGTGCACAACCGCTGGCGCAACTTCTACCTTCCCCATCGCAACGACATATTCGCGGGCTTTCGCACCTGCGCGGCCGACGCCCGAATCGATGTGCGATAATCCGTTCCGGCGGGCCTCCCCGCATTGAAGGGCGGCGAACCTGGTCAGATCGGGAACGAAGCAGCCATAGTCGATTCCTTCAAGTGCCGGGGGTCAGGCTCGCCTTTCCCGATTCCTTCGGTCGCGCCGGGCGCGGCCGTTCCGCCGGACGACTCCATGACGTACCAGGTGCTCGCGCGCAAGTGGCGCCCCAAGGCGTTCGACCAGCTGGTCGGGCAGCCGCACGTGGTCACGGCGCTCGCCAACGCGCTCGACACCGGGCGCCTGCACCACGCCTACCTGTTCACCGGCACGCGAGGCGTCGGCAAGACCACGCTCGCGCGGATACTGGCCAAGTCGATCAACTGCGAGACGGGCGTCTCGTCCCGTCCCTGCGGCAAGTGCAGCGCGTGCACCGAGATCGATTCCGGGCGGTTCGTCGACATGCTCGAGGTCGACGCGGCGACCAACACCAAGGTGGACGAGATGCGCGAGCTGCTCGACACCGCGCAGTACATGCCGGTGTCCGGGCGCTACAAGGTGTACATCATCGACGAGGTGCACATGCTCTCGCGGCATGCGTTCAACTCGATGCTGAAGACGCTCGAGGAGCCGCCGGAGCACGTGAAGTTCATCCTCGCGACGACCGACCCGCAGCGATTGCCGGTGACCGTCCTGTCGCGCTGCCTGCAGTTCAACCTGAAGTCGCTCTCGCCGCAGGCGCTCGCGGGCCACCTCAAGCACGTCCTGGACGCCGAGGGCATCCCGTTCGAGGAGCCGGCGCTCGCCCTGCTGGCGCGCGCCGCGGCGGGCAGCGTGCGGGACAGCCTCAGCCTCGCCGACCAGGCCATCGCCTTCGGGGCCGGCAAGGTGACGGCCGCCCAGGTCGCCGACATGCTCGGCGCAGTCGGAGGCGACCTGGTCTGGCCGCTTCTCGAGCGGATCGCGGCCGCCGACGGCGCCGGCGCGCTCGCGGAGGCCGAGCGGATCTCGGAGAGGGGACTGTCCTGCGACCAGGCCCTGCAGGACATCGCCGCCATCCTGCACCGCGTGGCGCTCGTGCAGCACGGAGCGCGGCTCGAGTCGGACGACCAGGATTCGGCGCGCATCTCGGCGCTCGCGGGACAGCTCGACGCGGGGCGCGTGCAGGTGATGTACCAGGTCGCGGTGCTCGGGCGGCGCGACCTTCAGCTCGCGCCGGACGAGATCGCCGGCTTCGGCATGGCCGTGATGCGCATGCTCTCCTTCGGCACGGCGTCGTCCGCGCAGCCGATGGGGGCGCGCGGCACGCCCGCCGCGGCGCCGGTCCGCGTCGAGGCGGGCCCTGCGGCATCGACGCTTCGCGAGCCGGAGCCCGCGCCGATCGCTCCCTCGCCCGCGCCGGCGCCCGCGCCCGCCTTCGGTGGAGATTGGACCGAGTTCGTCGAGCGCCAGAACCTGAGCGGCATGGCCGGGCTCCTGGCGCGCTATGGCGAGATGGAGTCCTTCGAGGGCAACCACCTCCGGCTCGTCCTGCCCGAGGCGCACCGGATGTACGCGGAGAAGTCCTACCAGGACAAGCTGAAGGCGGCGCTCGTCCCGCAGTTCGGCGCCGGGTTCCGGCTCACCGTCCGCGTGGGAGAGACGAACGGCCGCAGCGTGGCGGCCGTGCGCGGAGTCGAGGCGCAGAAGCGCCTGGACGGCGCCGCCGCGGCGCTCGAGAGCGACCCGTTCGTGCGCGACCTCGTGGAGGGCATGGGCGCGCAGGTCGTGCCGTCCTCGATCCGTCCCGCCGGCGAGAAGGATTCCGAGGCAACCGAGAACAGGAGAGGCAAGCCATGATCAAGGGCGGGATGGGCGCGCTGATGAAGCAGGCGCAGCAGATGCAGGAGAACATGCGCAAGGTCCAGGAGAGCCTCGAGTCGATCGAGGTGGAGGGCCAGTCCGGCGCGGGGCTCGTGAAGGTGGTGATGACCTGCAAGCACGCGGTCAAGCGCGTGACGATCGACCCGAGCCTGCTCGGCGAGGACAAGGACATGCTCGAGGACCTCGTGGCCGCCGCCTTCAACGACGCGGCGCGCAGGGCCGAGGCGACGAGCCAGGAGAAGATGGCCGGCTTCTCCGCCGGCCTCAACCTGCCGCCCGGAATGAAGCTCCCGTTCTGAGCCCTTCGAGACGCGATGCACACCCCCGATTCGCTGGATGAGCTGATCCAGGCCCTGCGCTGCCTGCCGGGGGTGGGACCCAAGTCCGCCACGCGGATGGCCTATCACCTGCTGCAGCGGGACCACGCCGGGGCGGGCCGCCTGTCGGCGGCGCTGGGCGAGTCGCTGAGCCGGATTCGTCACTGCGCGCGCTGCAACACCTTCACGGAAGACGAGACCTGCGAGTTGTGCGCCTCCCCGCGGCGCGATGCCTCCCTGCTGTGCGTGGTGGAGTCGCCGGGCGACCTCCTGATGATGGAGCAGACCCAGAGCTACGGCGGGCTGTATTTCGTGCTGATGGGCAGGCTCTCGCCGCTCGACGGCATCGGCCCGCGCGAGATCCACCTCGACCGGCTGCTCAAGCGCGCCACGGACGGCGTGGTGAGGGAAGTGATCCTCGCCACCAACTTCACGGTCGAAGGCGAGGCGACGGCCCACTACGTGTCGGAAATGCTCTCCGGCAAGGGGCTCGCGGTGTCGCGGATCGCGCGCGGGCTTCCTGTCGGCGGCGAGATCGAGCACGTGGACGCAGGCACGCTCGCCCAGGCGCTCATCGAGCGCCGCCCGGCCTAGCGCCGCTCTCAGGGCGCGGGCTGCGGCTGCGCGTCCCCGCGCGCAAGGCGCCTTCGGACGAAGCGCGCGAAGGCGATGACGAACCAGGCCGCGAACGCCAGAAACACCACGAGCGAGGCGATGAAGATCGCGGGGTGGTTGAGCGCGACCCAGATTCCGCCCAGCACCATCGCGTCCTCCGTGAACGACGCGATCCAGTTCGACAGCGGCTCGGGCGACGTGTTGATGGCTGCCCGGCCGCCGGCCTTCGCCAGGTGCGTTCCGGCGGTGATCGTTCCGCCCAGCAGTCCTGCCGCCACGGTGATCGCGGTGAATTCGTCGCCCGCGGCTCCCGCAGCCAGCAGCGCGCCGGCGGGGATCCGGATGAAGGTGTGCATGGCGTCCCAGGCGCTGTCCACGCCGGGAACCTTGTCCGCCAGGAACTCGACCACGAGGAGGATCCCCGCCGCCGCGATGACATAGGAGTGGGAGAGGATCGCGAGCCCCTCGGGCAGCGTGAGGTAGCCCAGCCGCGCGGCCAGGCCGAGCACGAACACGACGAGGTAGAGGCGCAGGCCGCTCGCCCAGGCGACGAGGGAGCCCAGCGCGATCGCTTGCAGGAGCAGCCAGTCGTTCGCATCCAATTCCCTACCTCCTTGATTTCATGGGAAGAGGGCGCCGCAGTCGCGTCAATTCCCCGCTTCCCGTTGACGCAAGTGGGTGCAAGATGCCATAATTTCACCTCTCGACGCTTGGTTCTCACGAGCCGGGTCGAAAGCGGGCGCGGGGTGGAGCAGTCTGGCAGCTCGTCGGGCTCATAACCCGAAGGTCGCAGGTTCAAATCCTGCCCCCGCAACCAACTCCCTTCAGGCATCTTGCTCTGCAAGGGAAGCGTGTCGCTCTTTAACAAGTTACAGCCGATAGATGGTGGGTGCTGTGGGTGCGCTGGTCATGCCTGTCTGGGTGGCCGTAATAAATTGCATCTTGCAGTGCTCACTTGGAATCCATGTGATTCTTTGTGAGTTTTGATGGATTGAACTGAAGAGTTTGATCCTGGCTCAGATTGAACGCTGGCGGAATGCTTTACACATGCA
>JAGRPO010000013.1 GCA_019449455.1 Betaproteobacteria bacterium
AGATGTTCGACCGGATGGACACGAAGAAGACCGGGAAGCTCGACAGGAAGCAGACCGAGGCCTTCCTGAAGGACTTCACGAAGGAAAGCGGCGCCTGACCGGCCGCAGCAGGAACGCCGCGTCAGGCAGCGCACCGGGCGAACCCGCCCCGGTCAAAGCCTGACGCGGTTGAGCCGCAACGCGTTGGTGACCACGGACACCGAACTGAGCGCCATCGCCGCGCCGGCGAAGACCGGCGACAGGAGCAGTCCGAACGCAGGGTAGAGAACGCCCGCCGCAACCGGGATGCCGAGCGCGTTGTAGCCGAACGCGAAAGCGAGGTTCTGCCGGATGTTGCGCATCGTGGCGCGCGACAGGACCGCCGCGCGCGCGATCCCGCGCAAATCGCCCTTCACCAGCGTCACTCCCGCGCTCTCCATGGCCACGTCTGTTCCCGTGCCCATGGCGATGCCCACGTCGGCCTGCGCCAGGGCCGGTGCGTCGTTGATGCCGTCGCCCGCCATCGCGACCTTGCGCCCTTCGGCCTGCAGGCGCTTCACGTGACCAGCCTTGTCCTCGGGAAGCACTTCGGCCAGCGCCTCGTCGATGCCGAGCTGCCGGGCGACGGCCTCCGCCGTGCCGCGAGAATCTCCGGTCAGCATCACGATGCGAATGCCCGCTCGCTTCAGGGCCGCGATCGCGTCCACCGTGCTTTCCTTGATCGGATCGGCGACGGCCGCAATCCCGGCCGCTGCGCCGTCGATGGCGAAGAACACCACCGTCTTGGCGTCCGCTCGCCAGCCGTTCGCGCGTTCTTCCCACCGCCCGATATCCACCTTGTGCTGGGCGAGAAAGCCTCGGCTCCCCGCAAGCACGCGCTTGCCGTCGACTTCGGCCAGCACGCCGAGCCCGTTGAGCGCCTCGAATGCCGTTGCCTTTCCAGGCGTCAGTCCGCGCGCCTTCGCGCCCTCCACGATCGCCAGTGCGATGGGATGCTCCGAAAGCTGTTCCAATCCCGCCACCAGCGCGAGCGCCTCGTTCTCCGGAATGCCTTCGGCGACGAAGTCCGTCAGCGCGGGATGGCCAAGCGTCAACGTGCCCGTCTTGTCGACCACGACCGTGTCGATGTCGCGCATGCGCTCGATCGCTTCGGCGTTGCGGAACAGCATGCCGGTGCGCGCGCCCTGCCCCATGGCGACGGTCATCGAGATGGGCGTGGCGAGCCCGACCGCGCACGGGCAGGCGATGATCAGCACCGCGATGGCGTTCAGGAACGCGTAGGCGAACCTCGGCTCCGGGCCCGCGAACCACCACACGAGCGCCGTGACCACGGCGATCGCCACGACGATCTGGACGAAGTACGCCGCGATGACGTCGGCCAGCCGCTGGATCGGCGCGCGCGTGCGCTGCGCCTCGCCCACCATGTGGACGATGCGCGCGAGCAGCGTGTCGGCACCCACGCGCTCGGCGCGGATCAGCAGGGAGCCGTTGCCGTTGACGGTCGCGCCGGTGACCTTGTCGCCGGCGGCCTTGGCGACCGGCACGGGCTCGCCGGTGACCATCGACTCGTCGACGCGGCTGGCGCCCTCGAGCACCGAACCGTCGACCGGCACCTTCTCCCCGGGCTTCACGCGCAGCCTGTCGCCGGCGACGACCGCATCGAGCGCGACCTGCTCCTCGGTGCCGTCGTCACGCAGCCGCCAGGCGAGGTTGGGCGCGAGTTCCAGCAGTTGCCGGATGGCCTGGCTGGTCTGCCCCATCGCGCGCAACTGCAGCACGTCGCCGAGCATCACCAGCGTCACGATCACGGCCGCCGCCTCGAAATAGGTGCCCACCGCGCCGTCGTGCTCGCGGAACTCCGCCGGGAACCAGCCGGGAACCAGCACGGCGGCGAGGCTGAACAGGTAGGCGAGCCCGACCCCGAGCCCGATCAGGGAATACATGTTGAGCGCGCGATGCACGAGGGAGAACCAGAACTTGCGCAGGATCGGCCAGCCGACCCAGAGGACGACGGGCGTGCCCAGCGCGAACTCGATCCAGCCGCGTGCCCGCGGCTGGAGGCCGAACAGGTCGTGGAAGCCGATCATCGGCGACATCGCCAGCACCACGAGCGGGACCGACAGCGCGACGCCGGTCCACAGCCGTCGCGTGAGATCGGCCAACCCGGCATCGTCGTCCTTGCCTGCGCCCGTGCCCGCGACGGGCACCAGCGCCATGCCGCAGATGGGGCAGTCGCCCGGCGCATCGCGCACGATCTCCGGGTGCATCGGGCAGGTGTAGGCGCTTGCGGACGGTACCGCGCCCGCCATGGCGGGCTGTCCGTGGACGCCGCCCGGCGATTCCGGCGCTGCCTGGGCATGCCGGTGCGCGTGCTCGGGCCCCGTGGTGTCCCCGGCGGGCGGCGTCCCGGTGAAAGCGGAAGGGTTTGCCTCGAATCGCTTCCTGCAGCCCGCGGAGCAGAAGTAGTAGGTGCTGCCCTCGAACACGCTGCTGCCCGCCGCTGCCTTCTCGTCGACCTGCATGCCGCAAACGGGATCGATTGCCATGGCCGTGCCTCCCTCTCCTCGGGATGGGCCCGCGGGTTACTTGCCCTGAAGCAGCGCCGTCACCGGCGGAAACGTGAGCGCGAAGCCGATCGCCAGCAAGGCGAAGGAGGCGATGCCGATCCCCTTCAGCGCCAGATCGCGGCCTTCCCACTTCCTCGCCAGCAGGAACCAGGCCGCCAGCCAGACGACGATCGCCAATGTCGTCACGCCCGAGAGCGGTCCCGCCGGGTCGTGGAAGTTGAGCAGGCCCTTCAGGCCGGCGAATGCATCACCCAGAAACGTCAACGCGCCCAGCGCGGCGCATCCGATGCCCGCGGCCAGAAGTGCTGCCGCCCCGGCGCCATTCGGCAACTCCACATCTCTCGTCGGTCCATGGGTCGTGGCCATGTTCATGCTCCCTTCATCAGCGGGATCGCCACGCCGCCGCGTACCGGCGCGTACTTGTTGAGGAAGGCCCCGAACGCTCCCGCGACGGCGGAAGAGAGGAAGGCGGCCAGCAGGAAGGCCAGCGCGGCGGCGCGCAGGCCACGGTGTCTCGCGAGTCCCCGGCCATATTTCGCATACAGGTACGCGACCATCGTCATCGCGATCGGGGCAATCCAGGCCACGTGCTCCTTCCACTCCATGCCGAAGTGGTGCCACTCGCTCGTCGTCGCGCGCGAGAGCAGCAGGTAGCGGGGATAGTCGGCCAGGTCGATCGTCCCTGCCGGGGGCGCGGCACGGTACCAGGGATAGACGATGTAGGTTCCCGAAAGCACGGTCGCCCACGCGAGGAGCGCCATGCCGATCAGGAAGACCCGCAGCATCGTCCGGTCCCCGTGATCGGGCACTCCCGGCGAGCCGTTCCCGGACATCCGGACCAACGCGACCATCGCCCCGGTGAATGCCAACAGGAACAATGCGCCGAAACCCATGCCGTGCAGCACGGTCCACAATTCACGCGTACTCATTTCCATGGCATACCCTCTCTTGGCTTCACGAGCGACATCGGCGCAGTGGCCCGTGGCGAAGCCGCGGGGAGACGGGCAGGGCGATCCGGGGCCATTTCGGAAGGCGTCGTAGCCGGGAAGCCTCGGCTGCGATGCGGACGGCAACGATTGCACGTGGCGGGACCGCGAATCTGTACGCTGTCGCACATTTGCCTCCCGGGCGAGGGTCGCGACGGGCCCCGGCATGACGCACGCGACCGGCAGATCGGCGGCTGATTCGTCCCGCTATTTCGACGCTTCGATCGCCGTGACGATGTAGGCGCCCGCCCTTTCCTCGGCCGCGAACCGGACCTTGTCGCCCGCCTTCACCTTGTCGAGGAGCGCGCGGTCGCTCACCTGGAACACCATCGTCATGGGGGGCATGCCGATGCTCTTGACCGGGCCGTGCTTGAGCGTGATCTTGCCGGCGTCCTTGTCGATCTTGCGCACCTCGCCGTCGGCGAGCGGTGCGGCCGATGCCTGCGCAAGGGTGCCCGGCGCGGCGGCGCCATGGTGGTGCGATTGCGCGGCCGCGTACGGGACGGCGGCGAGCGCGGCGAGGGCTGCGAGTGCGGCGATGGCCTTCATTTGCGGTCTCCTTTGGGAACGGCGATTCGGGGAGCCGGCGCTTTCGCGGCGGCGACGACGATCCGGCCGATCATTCCGGAATCGAAGTGGCCGGGCAGCAGGCAGCCGAAGTGGAATTCGCCCGCCTTGGTGAACGTCCACACGATCTCCTGGGACGTGCCGGGCGCGACGTGCGCCATGTAGGGCTCGTCGTGCTCCATGTTCGGGAATTTCTTCATCACCTCGCCGTGCGCCTTCAACTCGTCGAGGTTGCCGAGCACCATCTCGTGCATGGCCTTTCCGCCGTTCCTGGCGACGAAGCGGATGGTCTCGCCCTGGTTCACGCGCACCTCCGAAGGGCTGAATCGCATGGCGTCGCTCATGTCGACGATCACCGTGCGCGAGGCCGTCGCCGGATTTCCCTGCCGGCCGAAGGAGGTCTCCTGCATCGAGACCTGGCGGACCCTGGCGGGCTTGCCGTCGTCGTGCTTGTCGCCGTGGGCGAGGGCCGCCGGGGCCGTCGCGATGAGCGCCGCGGCGAGCGCGGCATCGAGGGTAAACCGATTCACGGGGCGTTTCTCCTTTG
>JAGRPO010000083.1 GCA_019449455.1 Betaproteobacteria bacterium
CGGCACCCACGACACCGAATTCCTGGCGACCATAGCGCGTTGGCCCCACCCCTTCCCATCCCGAACAGGACCGTGAAACGACGTCGCGCCGATGATATTGCGGATTGCCCGTGAGAAAGTAGGTCATCGCCAGGGCCTTACCCAAAAGCCCGATCTCCCATGAGATCGGGCTTTTGCTTTTGCGAGCTCGCCTTGCGCGGGCGGGGTCGCGGGCGATAACCTCGCACGAGAGTCCCGACAGGAGATTGCCGTGAAAGCCCGCGCCGCCGTTCTGCATACCGTGGGTGCGCCGCCACCCTACGCGCAAAGCCAGCCCCTGAGAATCGAGGAGATCGACATCGCGCCGCCTGGCGCCGGCGAGGTCCTCGTGCGCGTGCGCGCCGCGGGCCTTTGTCACTCGGACCTCTCCGTCATCAATGGCGACCGGCCACGCCCGGTTCCGATGGCGCTGGGCCACGAGGCCGCGGGCGAGGTCGTCGAATGCGGGCCGCTCGTCGCCGACCTGCAGCCCGGCGACCATGTCGTGATGGTCTTCGTCCCGAGTTGCGGGCACTGCGTACCCTGCATGGAGGGCCGCCCCGCGCTCTGCGAGCCCGGCGCCGCCTCGAACACGGCGGGAACGCTCCTCGGCGGGGGCCGGCGGCTCTCGATGGCGGGAAAGAACGTCAACCACCACATGGGCGTCTCCGCGTTCGCCGAGCACGCCGTGGTTTCGCGCCGGTCCCTCGTGAAGATCGATCCCACGCTCGCCTTCGACGAGGCCGCGCTTTTCGGATGCGCGGTCCTGACCGGCGTGGGCGCCGTCGTCAATACCGCGAAGGTCACGCCCGGGACGACGACCGCCGTCGTGGGCCTCGGCGGCGTCGGCATGAACAGCATTCTGGCCGCGTCGCTTTCCGGCGCGCGCATTGTCGTGGCGGTCGACCTGTACGACGACAAGCTCGAGCTCGCCAGGACCCTCGGCGCCACGCATGCCGTCAACGCCAGGGCGCCCGACGTGGTCGAGCGGGTTCGCGAGCTGAGCGGCGGCGGCGTCGACTTCGCCTTCGAGATGGCCGGCTCCGTCCAGGCGATGGAGCTCGCTTATCGCATCACGCGACGCGGGGGGACGACGGTGACGGCAGGGCTTCCGCACCCGGATCACCGCTGGCCCCTGCAGCAGGTAAACCTGACGGCGGAGGAGCGCACGGTCAAGGGAAGCTATGTCGGCTCCTGCGTGCCGGTGCGCGACATCCCCCGCTACATCGCGCTCTACAAGGAAGGCCGCCTGCCGGTCGACCGGCTCATGAGCGACCACCTGAAGCTCGAGGAGATCAACGCCGGGTTCGACCGCCTCGCCAGCGGACGTGTCGTCCGGCAGGTCGTGATGCTCTAGCCGCCTCGCGACGAATCGATCGCCATCGATGGCGGCTCCCGGCGCACCGCTTCCAGGGAAGACCACCCGGATCTCCGCTCCGGCCGAGATCGCGCGCCGGCTGTGGAGCCAGCCTCGCTCGCGCAGCGTCGTGCTGTACCTGCTCGTGGTCCTCTTCCTCGCGATCGCGACGCGCGTGCCCAGTGCCGAGGACGCCCCGCTCGCGCGAATGGAGCGCGCGACATTCGACTCGCAGATGAGGACGCTTCGCGACCACTGGCCGCAGCCGCTCGACAGCGACGTGGTCCTGATCGGGATCGACGAAGGCAGCGAGGAAATCTTCACGGAACCCGTGGCCCTGTGGCACCGGCACTTCGCCCGGCTCTTCGGCGCTCTCGCCGATGCGCGGCCGCGCGCCATCGGGATCGACGTCGTGCCCCCGGAACGCTCGTACGACGACCTCGTCCCCGGCTACGACCTGGCCCTGTTCCGGGCCATCCGGGATCTCCGCCAGGCGACGGTCGCCGTCTTCGCGCTGACCGTCGACCGCGAGGGGCGCGCCGCGCGCATGCATCCGACGTTCGCGCGCGTCATCGGGGAAGGCGGGCTCGGCGTCGACCAGCAATGGCGCGATCCCGATTCCGTCTCGCGTCGCTTCAGCGAGGAATTCATCGGCAAGACGCAGGCCGCCCGGACGCTGGTCGGGCAGATGCTGCGCGGCATGGGGCTGCCCGTCGACGCCGGGTACATCGACTACAGCGTCGGCGCCCGCGTGGAGTACATCCCGATGCAGGACGTCATCGCGTGGAAGGAGCAGGGCGACGCCGCTCGCATCCGGAAGACGTTCGCCGGGCGGACCGTTCTCGTCGGCTACGTGCTGAAGCGCGCGGATCGCTGGGAGCTGCCCGTGCAGCTCATCGACATCGACGGGGCCGATGGGCGGGCGCGGTTGAGCCAGCCCGGCGTCATCACCCACCTGCAGGTGCTGCGAAGCCACCTCGCGAACGGCCTGCTCAAGCCGATGACGGAGGAGATCCGGTGGTCACTGTGCCTGCTCGCCGCAGGGCTCGTGTTCTTCCACTTCCGGATGGCGATCGCGCTCGCCATCGTCCTCGGGCTCACGGCCGCCGTCTTCGGCGCGGGCCTCTATGCCATCCGCGTGCACCAGACGCTCGTGCCCGTCGCATCGATCGTCTTCACGCTGTGGGCCGGCTTCGTCACCCGGGCGATCGTCGACGGCATCGAGAACACGATCGAGCGGGGACGACTGCGCAGGACGTTCGCCGGGCAGGTGAGTCCGGCCGTGATGAACGAGATGCTCGCCGGGAGCCTCTCCCCCGGGGTGAGCGGCCAGCTCGCCGACGTATGCATCCTGTTCAGCGACATCAGGGACTTCACGACCCTTTCCGAGCGCATGCCGCCGGTGGTGGTCACCACGGTGCTGCAGCGGTATTTCGACCGCATGGTCCGGGCCGTCCATCTCCACGAGGGCACCGTCGACAAGTTCATCGGCGACGGCATGATGGTCCTGTTCGGGGCGCCCAGGAGCTCGGCCGATCCCTGCAGAGACGCGGTGAAGTGCGCGCTGGCGATGATGGCGGAGCTCGACGAACTGAACTCGGAGTTCGCGGCAGAGGGCCTCCCGACGCTCACCATCGGCATCGGCATCAACTTCGGCGTCGTCACCGTGGGCAACATCGGCTCGTCGGAAAGGCACAACTACTCGGCCATCGGCGACGCGGTCAATGTCGCCGCCCGCCTGGAAGGACTGACCAAGGAACTCGGGCGTAAGATACTGATTACCGAGGCCGTGGTGAGCCGGATCGGCGAGTCCTTCCATTTCGAGGCGCTGGGCAGCCACAAGGTCAAGGGACACAGCCCGGTCAGCGTCTGGGGCATCCGCACGGCGGTACCGGCACCTGCGGCGACATGACAGAGGTCAAAATGAAAAACATCCTTCGCGCACTCCTCGCCACGACGACCGCCGTCGCCGCCCTCGCGGCGCATGCCGCCGACGGCGTCGCCTTCATCACCAACATCAAGGGCGAGGTCACCGTCGACGGCGCGTCCCGCCCGACGCTCCTGGGCGAACTGGCCAGGGGCCAGAAGGTCGTCGTCGGCAAGGAGGCCCAGCTCGCGGTCATGTACATCCAGTCGGGCAAGGAATACCTGCTGAAGGGGCCCGGCGACTTCGAGGTGGGCGAGCGCGGGATCTCCTCCGTCAGCGGCGTGCCGCCGGCGGCGCGAGAGACTCCGTGGCGCGCGAGCAACCAGGTGCTCGTGAAGGTGGCGCAGACCTCGGCGGCGAGCATCCGCATGCGCTCCATGGCCCCGGTCAGGAACGATGCGAAGCCCCGGCTCGAATTCCCGGTCCGCGGCGCGGTGGCGACGCTTCAGCCGACTCTGCGCTGGACGATGCCCGAGGCGAAGTCGAAGGCGGAGGTCGCGATCGCGATTGCCGGCAAGGAGGACAGCCCGATCGCCAGGGCCAGTGTCTCCGGCTCCAGCCACCGTTTTCCGGCGAAGCTCCAACCGGACACCGAGTATTCGTGGGTGGTATCCGTGGCCGGGCAGGAGATCGGCTCCGCCCGCTTCCGTACGCTGCCGGCGAGCGCGATCCAGACTGCCGAGAAACGCCGGCCCGGCGAGAAGGCGGAATTTTCCGACCGCCTGCTCTACGCGCTGCTTCTCCAGGAGATCGGCGCGGCCCAGGAGGCGCAGGAAGCCTGGGCAAGGCTCGCCCGGGAACGCGCCGACCTGCCCGAGCTCGCCAGTCTCGCGAAGTAGCTCCGCACAAGACAGAGCGGGATGCCAACGTCCATGGCGCACGTCGTCCGCGCGGCCCTCGCAGCAGTTCTCGTTTGCGTCGCGTTCGTCGCGCGCGCGGCGGACCCGGTCGCCTTCGTTTCCGACATCAAGGGCGACGTCATCATGAACGGGACGGGCCGCCCGCCCTTCCTCGCCGAGCTCCTGCCCGGTTCGAAGCTCGTCCTCGGACCGGAAGCCCGGGCGGCGGTGATGTACGTCGTGACGGGCGAGGAGTTCTCGCTCAAGGGGCCCGGCGAGTACGTCGTCACGAAACAGGGCGTCAAGGCCACGAAGGGCAGCGCGCCATCGAGCCGCATCCCGGCGCTGCGCGCGAGCGCCAAGGCGCTCGTCGAAACATCGAGAACCGCGACCGCGAGCCTGCGCATGCGCAGCGCGCCCGGGCCGAAGGGCGAGCGTCCCGGCCCGCTCTATCCGGTCAACGCCCGCATCGCAACCCTCCTGCCGACGCTTCGATGGGCCGGCGAGCCGGGCGTCATGTATTCGGTGGTCGTGACCTCCGCGTCCGGCAAGGAGGTCTTCCGCGGGAACGTGTCGGGCCTGTCTCTGCGCCTGCCGTCGCGTCTCGTCGCGGGCCAGGGCTACGCCTGGAGCTACTCCGCGGGCGAGGCCGCGCTGGGGGATTCCCGGTTCGAGACCCTGCCGCCGGATGCGATCGTCGCGGCGGAAAGGGCGAGGGCGGAGGCGAAATCGTTCGCCGATCGCGTTCTCCTCGCGCTGGTCCTCGTGGATCTCGGCGCCGTCCAGGATGCGCGGGAGGTCTGGGCGCAGCTTGCCGCAGAGCGCCCCGACATCCCGGAGCTCGCGGGCCTGTCGCGATAGCCGTCGCAAGCGTTGCGACCGCCGTGTCCCCGGCACGGCGACTTGAGCGATAATCCCCGATCCGGACGGGCGCCAAGTGCGTCCCGGCCCGCGACCACGATGACAACGGGGACGACCTCGATCAGCTTGCGCGCATTCGCCGCCATCGCCGCACTTGCGGTCTTCTCGCTGTTCCCGGCGAGCGCCCTGGCCGACGCGCGCGTGGCCCTGCTCATCGGCAACAACGCCTACCCGACATCGCCCCTGCGCAACGCCTCGAACGACGCGCGCGACCTGGCCGCGGCCCTTCGCGAGCTCGGCTTCAAGACGATCGTGAAGGAGAACACCTCGCGCGGGGAGATGATCGCCGCGCTGCAGGAGTTCGGGAAGGCGCTCGACGGCGCCGAGGCCGCGCTGTTCTTCTACGCCGGCCACGCGATGCAGTTCAAGGACCGCAACTACCTCATCCCGATCGATGCCGTGATGGGCTCGGAGGACGACGTCACCTTCTTCTCGGTGGAGGTGTCGCAGGTCTTCGACCGCATGGAACGCGCGCGCACGCGCTTCAACTTCGTGATCCTCGATGCCTGCCGCGACAACCCGTTCAAGGACGCGTTCAAGGTCTCGGCCTCCGGCCTGGCCCAGATGAGCGGCCCATCCGGGACGCTCATCGCCTATGCCACCGCGCCCGGCGCGACGGCGGCCGATGGCTTCGGCCGCAACGGGGTGTACACGGGGCACATCCTGCAGAACATCAAGATCCCCGACATGCCGGTGGAAGTCCTGTTCCGGAAGGTGCGCGAGGGCGTGGAGCGCGACACGAAGCGCCTCCAGACGCCCTGGGAGCTTTCCTCGATCAAGGGCGACTTCGTTTTCAACTCGACGGGGCGTCCGGCCGGCGGGTCCAACGGCCAGGCCGGCGGCGGGCCCTCGGCCGACGTCGCGGCGCAGATGGAGCTGCAGTTCTGGAAGAGCGTCCAGGACTCGAGCCGCGCCGACGACATCCAGGCCTACCTCGACAAGTATCCCAATGGGGTCTTCTCGGGCCTGGCCCGCAATCGGATCGACTCGCTGATCGGCCGCAGCCGTGTCGCTGCGGCGTCCCCTTCCCGCGCGGCGCCTGCGTCTGCTGCGGTACTTCCCGCGACCGCGGCTCCTGTCGCCGCCGCACCTGCATCGGCAGCGGTCACCGCTCCGCGCGAGGAGGTGCCCGCCGTCGCGGCCGTGACGAAGCCCGCAGAAGCCGCCGCCGGGGGGCAGCCGGCGGTCGTGGCGACGGCACCGCCATCGACGCCGCCCTCGACAGCCTCCGCCGCCGGGCCGGTGCCGGCAGCGGCGCCTCCCCCGAAGCCCAAGGACGATCTCCCCGGGCGCGAGATCGCGCCCGGGATCCGCGAACTCGTCTTCGCCGACGGGTCCGTCTACGTGGGCGCGATGCGAGGCGTCCAGCTGCACGGCAAGGGGCAGTACACGTCGAAGGCGTTCAAGTACGAAGGCGAATTCAAGGACGGGCTCAAGCATGGCACCGGCGCATATGCATGGGACAACGGCGACCGGTACGAAGGCGGATTCTCCGAGGATCGCCCGGACGGAAGGGGCAAGTACTGGTTCGCGAACGGAGACTCGTACGAGGGCGAGGTGAAAGCCGGCGTGATCGCGGGCCGGGGCACCTATGTCACGAAGGCGGGAGACCGCATCGAAGGGTCCTTCGCCGGGGGGCGGGCCAACGGGGCCGGCATCTACCGCTTCGCGAGCGGCGACCGCTACGAGGGCGAGATGGCGGACGGCAGGCCGCAGGGAAAAGGGCGTTATTTCGCGAAGAACGGCGATCGCATCGAGGGTCTGTTCGCGGACGGCAGGGCCCAGGGAAAGGGCACCTACCACTTCTCCAATGGCGACCGCTACGAGGGCGACCTTCAGGGCGGGGCGCTGACCGGCGCCGGGGCCTACCTCTACGCTTCGGGGCAGAAGTACGAGGGAGAGGTCGCCAACGGGCGGCCCCAGGGCAAGGGATCGTTCTGGTTCGCCGACGGCTCGAGGTTCGAGGGCGTCTTCGACAACGGTCTGGCGAAGGCGAAGGGCGTGCTGGTCAAGGCGGACGGCGCCCGCACCGAAGCCGAGATCGTCGATGGCCAGGTCCGGCTCCTGAATTGAGCCCGGCGCCGTCGGAGTGCGGGAAACGGTGCGGTCCGGTATAATTGCCGGTCACGCATCAAGGAGTTGGATCATGGCCGAACGCAAACGTACCCGCCGCAACACCCTCGAGCGCCGCTGCCTGCCGAAGGCCTTCAAGCGCCTGTTCCTCGGCGCGCCGAAGTCGACCTTCAAGGTGCTGGAGCTGATCAAGAAGAACTGACCGCCCGCGCGGTCCTGGTTCTCCCGATGGGGCCGCGAAAGCGGCCCCATCGTTTTCCGGGGACCGAGGCGCTCAGGAGAGCGCGCGGTTCACCACTTCCGCGACGTCGGCGGAAACGCCGGCTGCGCTCCGGATGGACTCGAGTGCCGCGCGCGCATGGGCCTGGCGCCCTGCATCGAACTTCTTCCACCGGTCGAAGGCCCGCGCCAGCCGCGAGGCGACCTGGGGATTGAGGCGGTCGAGTTCCACGACTTTCCCCGCGACGAGACGGTAGCCCGAACCGTCGGCGCCATGGAAGTGCACGAGGTTCTCGCTGGCGAACGCGTGGAGGACCGAACGCGCGCGGTTGGGATTGCGCAGGTCGAACGCCGGGTGGGCGAGAAGCTGCTCCACGCGGCCGACCGCCCCCGGAAGGTCGGACACGGCCTGGATGCGGAACCACTTGTCCACGACGAGCGCCTCGTCCTTCCACTTGTCGTGGAACATCGCCAGCGCCCGGTCACGCTCGGCCCCGGCTGAATGGGCGAGGCAGGCCAGGGCCGCCATCGCGTCCGTCATGTTCTCGGCCCGGCGGAACTCGAGGAAGGTGAGCGCGCGCGCCGTCGAGTCGTCGATCGCCATGATGTAGGCGAGCGCGGCGTTGCGCAGCGCGCGGCGCCCCGCGGCCGCCGCGTCCGGCGAGTACGCGCCGGGCACCCCGAAGTGACGAAACGCGCCCTCGAACCTCGTCCGGTAGCGCTGCGCGACTTCGAGGACGAGACGCTTGCGGGCGGCGTGGATGGCGTCGGGATCGGCCACCGTCATCCGTTCGGCGATGACACCTTCCCCGGGAAGCTGCAGGCACTCGGCCGCGAACGCCGGATCGCGCGCGCCGTCGGTGAGCACGCGACCCAGCGCCTCGACGAAGGCGGTCGGCACGACCATCTCGCGGCCGGCGCGGATCGCTTCCACGCCCGCGAGCAGGATCCGCGCGGCGAGCACCTGCCCGGCCTCCCACCGGTTGAACGGGTCGGCGTCGTGCGCCATCAGGTGCGTGAGCTCCGCGTCGCTGTAATCGTGGCGCAGGACGACCGGAGCGGAAAATCCCCGCAGGATCGAGGCGACGGGTGGCTCGGTCACGTCCAGGAAGACGAGCTTCGTCTCGGCCTCGGTGAGGGGGAACACGCGCGTTATCGCGCCCGTCTTGGGGTCTGGAGAGGCGTGCGCGGTCTTCTCGCCCTCGAGGCGCAGCGCCATGTCGTAGCCCTGCGGGTCCACGAGGCCGATGGCGACCGGAATGTGGAAGGGGAGCTTCTCCGACTGCCCCGGCGTGGCCGGGCAGGACTGGCGGAGGGTGAGCTCGTAGGTGCGCGCCGCCGCGTCGTACGCCCCGCGGGTCTCCAGCACAGGCGTGCCCGCCTGCGAATACCATCGGCCGAACTGCCCGAGGTCCACGTCGTTCGCGTCGGCCATCGCCGCGCGAAAATCGTCGCAGGTGACCGCCTGCCCGTCGTGGCGCTCGAAATAGAGGTCCATGCCCCGCCGGAATCCGTCGCGGCCCAGCAGCGTCTGGTACATCCGCACGACCTCGGCGCCCTTGTCGTAGACGGTGGCGGTGTAGAAGTTGTTGATCTCGACGTAGGAGTCGGGGCGCACGGGGTGCGCCATCGGCCCCGCATCCTCCGGGAACTGGCGCTCGCGAAGGTCGCGCACGTCCTGGATGCGCGACACGGCGCGCGAGTATTCGTCGCCGCCGTACTCCTGGTCGCGGAAGACCGTGAGGCCCTCCTTGAGGGAGAGCTGGAACCAGTCGCGGCAGGTGACGCGGTTGCCGGTCCAGTTGTGGAAGTACTCGTGCGCGACCACGCGGTCGATCATCATGAAGTCGAAGTCGGTCGCGGTGTCGGCGCGGGCCAGCACGTACTTCGTGTTGAAGATGTTGAGGCCCTTGTTCTCCATGGCCCCCATGTTGAAGTTGCCGACCGCGACGATCATGAAGCGGTCGAGGTCGAGCTCCAGCCCGAATCGCTCCTCGTCCCATTGCATCGCGCGCTTCAGGCACTGCATCGAGAACCCGGCCTGGTCGAGCTTGCCAGGCTCCACGTAGACCTGGAGCAGCGCCTTCTTTCCCGACTTGGTGACGAAGTGGTCCTCGAGCAGGTCCAGCTTCGCCGCCACCATCGCGAAGAGGTAGCACGGCTTGGGGAACGGGTCCTCCCAGGTGGCGTTGTGGCGGCCGCCGCCCTCGTCCGCCGACGAGACGAGATTGCCGTTGGCGAGCAGGTGCGGGAATTCCTCCCGGGACGCGTGCAGCGTCACGCGGTAGGTGGCCATCACGTCCGGGCGATCGGGGAAGAAGGTGATGGTGCGGAAGCCCTCCGCCTCGCATTGCGTGAAAAGCCCGTCCTTCGAGGCATAGAAGCCCTCGAGCCGCGTGTTCTTCCACGGGTCGAAACGCACCGCCGTCTCCAGGGTGAAGGCGTCGGGAACCTCCGGGATGCGAAGCTGCCCGGAGCCCACCGCGTACCGAGAGGCATCGAGCGGCACGCCGTCGATCGCGATCGACAGCAACTCGAGATGCTTGCCGTCGAGCTCGAGCGCCCCGCCGGCCCCCGCCGGATTGCGGTGGATCGAGAGCCGGGCGCGGATGGTCGCCCACGGGCGCGCGATGTCCACGTCGAGCTCCACCGTGTCGACGACATACGCGGGTGGCGCGTAGTCCTGCAGGCGGATTGCGCGTGCGGCGGAGTCGCTCATGGGTCGCCGGCGGTTGTCCGGTCAGGCGGCCTTGCGCCGGAACAGCGCCGGCACGGCGTGCGTCGGGCGCTTGCGAACCGGCGTCTCGTCGGGCTGCTCGATGGGCTTGGCGTCGGGCGACGGCTCGTAGGGCTTGGAGAAATCCATGTCGCCGGTCGCCGGCTTTGGCGCCGGCCGGGACGATTTCTCCTCGGTGCGCCTTTCAGTGCGTGGAGGACGTTCCTCGGCGCGCTTCTCGGTCCGGGGAGGACGCTCCTCGGCACGCTTCTCGGTGCGGAGAGGGCGTTCCTCGGCGCGCTTCTCGGTGCGGGGCGGTCGGCGATCGCCCTGTTCGCTGCCCCGGTGGCCGCGACCGCGGCCCCGCTCGCCGCGCGACTGCTCGGGGGCTTCCCCCGGGTAGGTCGCGGCTCGCGCCTCGTCGAAGCCGGGCACCGGGCGAACCTCGATCTTCTTCTTGATGAGGGCTTCCACCGCCGCGAACATCGGGCGGTCCTCGGCGCAGACGATGGAGATCGCCGCGCCCTCCATGCCCGCGCGGCCGGTGCGGCCGATGCGGTGGACGTAATCCTCGGCCACGGTGGGCATGTCGAAGTTCACGACGTGCGGCAGCGCCTCGATGTCGAGCCCGCGCGCGGCGATGTCGGTGGCCACGAGCACGCGGACCTTGTTGCCCTTGAAGCTCTCGAGCGCCTCGATGCGCGCGTTCTGGCTCTTGTTGCCGTGGATCGCCGAGGCGTTGATGCCGTCGCGCTCGAGCTGGGTGGCGAGGCGGTTGGCGCCGTGCTTGGTCTTGCAGAAGACGAGCACCTGCTCCCAGTTGTTCGACTTCACGAGGTGGGCGAGCAGCTCGCGTTTCCTCTTCGAGTCGACGAAGTGCGCCCATTGCGTCACGGATTCCGCCGGCGTGTTGCGGCGCGCGACCTCCACCGTCAGCGGATCCTTCAGGAACTGCGCGGAGAGCTTGCGGATCTCGTCGGAGAAGGTGGCGGAGAAGAGCAGCGTCTGCCGCGATCCCGGGATCGTGTTGAGGATGCGCTTGATGTCCGGTATGAAGCCCATGTCCAGCATGCGGTCGGCTTCGTCGAGGACGAGGATCTGCACCTGGCGCAGGTCCACCGCCTTCTGCCCCATGAGGTCGAGCAGGCGCCCCGGCGTGGCGACCAGGATCTCCACGCCCTTTCGCATCTCCGCGATCTGCGGGTTGATGTTCACGCCGCCGTAAACCACGGCCGGCTTGAGCGCGATGTGCTTGCCGTAGGTCTTCACGCTCTCGAAGACCTGGATCGCGAGTTCGCGCGTCGGCGTGAGGATGAGGCAGCGCACGGGGTGCAGCGCCGGCGAGAAGCTCTTGCTCGCGTAGGGCGCCAGGCGCTGCAGCAGCGGCAGCGTGAAGCCTGCCGTCTTGCCGGTGCCCGTCTGGGCGGCGCCGAGCAGGTCGCGCCCGGAAAGCACCACGGGAATGGCCTGCGTCTGGATCGGGGTGGGTTCGGTGTAGCCTTGTTCCGCGACGGCGCGGACCAGCTCGGGCAGAAGCCCGAGACTTTCGAAAGCCTGACTGATGGTTATCTCCTGAGTGATCGGCCTGGAAGGGCTTTGCGCCCCCGACCGGTTCAGGCAGACAAAACGTGCATCGTTGGGAATCCGCTGCCTTGCCGGCTGGCGGAGGGGCTTGAGGCGCTAACCGGTTGAAGCGCCTCGGAAACCTTGGACGCGTATTGTACGCGAAAAGCCGGTCCCCCGGCCGGATTCCCGGCGCGGGACAGGGTTCGCGAGCACGATTCCGAGGATAGTCAGTAGGCCCTTACACCGAAGAGCCAAGGGTGGGCGACCAGGACGATTGCGTACAGGGCGACCCCCGTGCCGATCCGCTTCACGCCGATCTCGCCCGCCGAAAAGCGATTGCGCCCCTCGACGATGGCCGAGAAGGGCACGTTGGAGGTGACGGCTGCGAACCGGGCCCATTCCTCCCCCAGCGTGTCGGCCTTGCGGGCGTCGATCAGGGCGGTGCCCGCGAGTGCCAGGACCAGGAACCCCCCGAAGAAGACGAGGGAGGCGACGTCGCCCCGGGCGAGGAGGTGGACCGCGGCCCACAGCGCGATGCCCCACATCACCGGATGGCGGGTGACGCGCAGGATCCCGCGCGCCGGATCGTCGGTCTTGAGCGCCGCGGCCTGCCCCACGGCCGACGGGTTCTTCGTCATCACGCCCGCGGCCACCAGCACCAGCGAGAAGGGCATCACGACCAGCGGCCAGAGCTTCACGCCGGGAACCAGCCACAGGGGCTGGTAGGGCGCGCGCAGGTACGCCCACGCCATCCAGCCGATGGTGACGAAGGAAACGACCGAGTAGGCGCCGAGGAAGGCCTTCTCGCCCATCGCCTCGACGAGCGGCCGGCGGACCGGCGTGCTCGAGACGAAGTGCGTCGCAAGGAAGACGAGGGTGGCGAGGGCGAGGTGGGCGATGGGGTCCATAGGGCGAGCCTTTCAGCGCGGGGCGGGCGGGCGTTTCGACAGGTCGATGTCGATGTACTTCCAGAACGAGTTGCTCTGCACGGCGGGACGGCGGTAGCCGACCACCCACGGATACCACATGTCCGTGAGGATGCGGTGCGTGTTCACCTTCCAGGGTGCGTAGGCCACCATCAGCCTCGCGAGCTCCTGGTACACCTTGGTGCGCTCGGGCCCGTCGGGCATGACCCGGGCCTGCTCGTAGAGCCGGTCGTAGGCCGGCAGCCTGAAGCGCGCGCGGTTGCCCTTGAACCCGGCGTTGGGGCTGTAGAGGGTCGAAAGCCACGTATCGGCGTCGGGCGAGGAGGCGGCGCCCCCCAGTTGCCACATCATGAGCTTGCCGGCGTCGGATTCCTTCAGGAGGTCGGGCCACTTCGCCTTCTTGAAGCTCATCTTCAGGCCCACGTCGTCCATGCTGCGCTTCCACAGCTCGTCGATCTGCTGGTCGCGGGCGCTGGGCGTCGACGCGTTCTGCAGCACCAGGGGGCTGCCGTCGGGCGCCTCGCGGTAGCCGTCGCCGTCGCGGTCGAGGTATCCGTACATGTCCAGCAACGCCCTGGCCTTCGTGACGCTGTATTCGTTCGCGCTGGTGCGGAAATCCGGGTCGTGGCCCGCCACCCCGGGGCTGTACGGCGCCTGCGCCGGGATCGCCTGTCCCTTGCGCACGATCGCGATCTCGTCGCGCGTGTTGTAGGCGAGCGAGATCGCGCGGCGCAGGGCCACCTTCTCGGGCGTGTAGCCGCCGACGACGGGATCCTCCATGTTGAAGTAGGCGAAAGTGAGGTCGAGCCCTGGCACCTGCGCCATCTGGATGCCGCGCTTGCGCAGGTTAGGGGCGAGCTTGTTGCCCGGCCACGCGACGTTGGCGAACTCCACGGGCACCTCGTAGACGAGATCGTGCTCCTCGTTGAGGAAGGCGAGCCAGCGCGGCTGGGTCTCCTCGATGATGTAGACCTCCACCCGGCCGATCGCCGGCAGCCGCTTGCCGCGCCGCGCGGCGAGGATCGCCTGGCCCTGCGCGTCGCCGGCCGCCGGCTCGCCGTCGAAGTACTCCTCGCGGAAATCCGGGTTGGCCTCGAGGACGATCTTCGACGAGCGCTTCCAGAAGGCGAGGCGGTAGGCGCCCGTGCCCACCGGGTGCGAGCCGATGTCGTCGCCGTAGTGCTCGACCACCTCGCGGGCGACCGCGCAGGAGACGCGGCAGTCGGCCAGGTTGTAGATGAAGACGTAGTAAGGCTTCGTGAGGCGGATCTGGAAGGTGTAGCGGTCGATCGCCTTGAGCCCCTCGATGGGCGCGTCGTAGTCGAACCTGTTGGCCTTGCGCGCCTTCGCGAGCGCCTCGTCGCTGCCGGCGATGATGCCCTCGATCTCCGCCAGGAGCGGAGCGGCGAGCTTCGGGTCCATGAGCCGCTTGATCGAGTAGACGTAGTCCTCGGCAACGAGCTCGCGCTTCTTCCCCTTGAACGCCGGGTCGTCCGCGAAGTAGATGCCCGGCTTCACGCGCAGGGTGTAGGTGAGGCCGTCCGGGCTGATCTCCGGCAGCGAGGCGAGCGTGTTGGACTTGAGCTTGAGCGGCCGCGCGAGGTAGTCGTACTTGAGAGGCGGGTCGAACATCGATCCGTTGAGGATGTTCGAGTAGAGATCGCTGATCTTCTGCGGATCGAGCGAGGTCTCCGCGATGGGGAAGGCGTAGCGGAAGACCTTGGCAGGGTCGGCGGCGGTGGCGGGGGCGGCCGCCACGAGCAGGGCCGCGGCCAGTGCGAACCTGGGCAGGAAACGGGCGAGGCACATGGGCGCATTATCTCGCGGAAAAGGGCATCGGCCCGACGGACCGACGGGAGAGGCGGCCCGGGAGCTCGAGCAGGCACGCGAAGGCCGAATTTCCTCGATGTCCCGCATCGGATTTCGGCTCGCACGGAAGGCAGGACCGCTGCTATTGAGTGGGACTTTCCCGATGCCGCAGCCTTGCTGACGGGCCGGCGATCCGGGAGGAGCGGCCATGGACGATCCGAAATCACGGTTCAGGAAGGCGATAGCCTCCCTCATGGAGGGCAAGCGCGGTCTCGGACGCGAGCCCGCCGACGCGCGAAGCCGGTTCGTGGGGGCCTGCCTCCTCACGTTCGAGCAGATGCTGTCCGATGCGATTCGCGCGAAAGTGGTGGATGCCTACGTGGATGTCCTCGCCTGGGAACTCGCGGTGCTGGGATCCGGGGCCGGACCGGCCGGCATTGCCGACGTGGTGGGACGCCTGGAGTGGCACCTAGGCCACCTGGCCGACGTGGACCCTGAGGGGGCGGGTCGGGAGCGCGACGACGGAACGGAGCCGCGCCCCCATTGACCCCCGCCGCAATCGCCCGGTCGAGCGCGAGTCAGGGATTTGAACCCCGGACCAACGGATTGTGGTTCCGATCTAGGCGGCGCGGCCGGTCACGGTCGCATTAATGAACCTTCAGGAACCCCCGCATTGCCTCCGCCGTATGCGAGCCCTTTGCCGAAGGCGTGAGGAACTCCTC
>JAGRPO010000084.1 GCA_019449455.1 Betaproteobacteria bacterium
ACGCGAGTCCCCCGTGAACCACCCTTCGCTGCTGCTCTTCGCCGCCGTCCTTGCCGCCGGCTGCGGCTCGATGTCCCCGGCCGACCACGCCGGACATGCCGGCCACGATGCCCCCGCCGACGACGGCCGGCAGGCCGTCGACTTCCCGGAGCCCCTGCGCACGCACACGCTCGCCAACATGCGCGACCACCTGCTCGCTCTCCAGGAAATCCAGCAGGCGCTCGCGGACGGCGCCTACGACCGCGCGGCGGAACTGTCGGAGAAGCGCCTCGGCATGACCTCGCTCGCGGCGCACGGCGCGCACGACGTGGCGAAATTCATGCCGGAAGGGATGCAGTCGATCGGCAGCGAGATGCACCGGTCGGCGAGCCGGTTCGCGGTGGAAGCGGCGAACGCCGGCGCAACGGGCAACGTGAAGCCCGCGCTGGCGGCGCTGGCTCGCGTCACGCGGCAGTGCGTGGCCTGCCACGCGAGCTTCCGGATGAAATGAAAACGGGCGGCAACGCCGCCCGTTTCGTCCACGCCCCCACCCGAAGGAAGGGGAAGGGCCTCAATCCGCCGTCGCGGCTGCCTTCCTCGCGTCGCCCTTGAGGCCGGCGGCCTCGCGAAGGAACTTCGCCTTGTCCGTGGCTTCCCAGGTGAATTCGGGCTCCTCGCGGCCGAAGTGGCCGTAGGCCGCCGTCTTCTGGTAGATGGGGCGCAGGAGATCGAGCATGGTGACGATGCCCTTCGGGCGCAGGTCGAAGTGCTCCATCACGAGCTTGGCGATCTTCTCGTCGGGAATGACGCCCGTGCCTTCGGTGTAGATCGTCACGTTCATCGGCTTGGCCACGCCGATGGCGTAGGCGACCTGCACCTGGCACTGGCGCGCGAGCCCCGCCGCGACGATGTTCTTCGCCACGTAGCGTGCCGCGTAGGCCGCGGACCGGTCGACCTTGGACGGGTCCTTTCCCGAGAACGCGCCGCCGCCGTGCGGGCAGGCCCCGCCGTAGGTGTCGACGATGATCTTGCGGCCCGTGAGGCCGCAGTCGCCCTGCGGGCCGCCGATGACGAAGCGGCCGGTCGGGTTGATGAGGTACTTGGTCTCGGCGGTGAGCCATTCCTTCGGGAGCACGGGCTTGATGATCTCCTCGCGCACGGCCTCGTAGAACTGGTCCGTCATCGTGTGGCCCAGGCTGTACTCGGGCGCATGCTGGGTGGAGAGCACCACCGTGTCGATGCTGTGCGGCTTGCCGTCGACGTAGCGCATCGTGACCTGGCTCTTGGCGTCGGGGCGCAGGAACGGCATGCGGCCGTCCTTGCGCAGCTGGGCCTGGCGCTCCACGAGCCGGTGCGCGAAGTAGATCGGCGCGGGCATGAGAACCGGCGTCTCGTCGCAGGCATAGCCGAACATGAGGCCCTGGTCGCCGGCGCCGGTATTCAGGTGGTCGTCGCTCGCGTGGTCGACGCCCTGGGCGATGTCGTTGCTCTGCTTGTCGTAGCAGACCATGACGGCGCAGCCCTTGTAGTCGATGCCGTAGTCGGTGTTGTCGTAGCCGATGCGCTTGATCGTGTCGCGCGCCACCTGGATGTAGTCGACGTGCGCGTTGGTCGTGATTTCGCCGGCCATGACCACGAGGCCCGTGTTGCAGAGCGTCTCGGCCGCGACTCGCGAGCGCGGGTCCTGGGCTAGAATGGCGTCGAGAACGGCATCGGAGATCTGGTCCGCCACCTTGTCCGGGTGGCCTTCGGAAACCGATTCCGAAGTGAAAAGGTAGTTCGATTTCATCGGGTTCGCCCCACAGTCGCAGTTGAACTCGGCATTTTAGCAAATCTTCCGCCCTCGCCGCCTGCCGCGGGCGGCCTCGCCTTGAGACTCCTCCTCCGGTTCCTCGCCTGGCTGGACCTTCCCGCGAACCACCGCCTGGGTGCGATCGCGGGACGCCTCGTCTACTTCCTGTCGCCGCGCTACCGCCTGCGGGCCCTGGAAAACCTGCGCAATGCCGGGATCGCCCCCGACGCCACGGCGCTCGCCCGGCTTGCCCGCGAGAACGCCGCCGGGATCGGGCGTGGCGCGGCGGAGCTTGCCTGGGCCCTCTACCGCCCCGTGGAGGAGGTCGCGGGGCTGGTCAAGGAGCTCGACGGGTGGGAGGCGGTCGAGCGCCTTCGCGCCCAGGGCCGCCCGCTCATCTTCGTGACGCCGCACCTGGGCGGCTACGACATCGCCGGGCGCTATCTCTGGTCGCGCCTGCCGATCCTGGCGATGTACCGGCCGCACAAGCTCGGCTGGCTGGACGAGGTGATCCGTGAGGGGCGCAACCGCGGCGCCGCGCCGGACGGCAGCAACGTGGCTCCCGCCACCATGGCGGGCGTCCGCATGCTCCTGCGGCACCTGCGCAAGGGCGGCTGCACCGTCATCCTTCCCGACCAGGTGCCGGGCGAAGGCGAGGGCGAGTGGGTCGGCTTCTTCGGCCGCCCCGCCTACACCATGACGCTCACCGGCCGCTTGCAGGAGGCGTCGGGCGCCGCGCTCGTCTTCTGCTTCGCCGAGCGCCTGGCCGACGGGCGGGGATTCCGGCTCCACCTGCGCGTGCGGGAGGAGCCGCTGCCGGCGGACCGGGCCGCCGCGGCTCGCGCCGTGAACGAGGGCGTCGAGGCGCTCATCCGCCTGGCGCCGGCCCAGTATCTCTGGGGCTACAACCGTTACAAGAGGCCGGCCGGCGCACCGCCGGCACCGGGCGCGTTGCGATGGTGATCCTGCGCCGGCTCGGCTCCTGGCTTGCGGTGGCCCTCCTGTGGCTGCTGCACTGGCTTCCCACCCCGGCGCTGGGGGTCCTCGGCCGCGCCCTGGGAAGGCTCCTCTACCGCTTCGGCCGGGGACGCGTCACGGACACGAACCTCGCGCTGTGCTTCCCCGGGATGCCCGAGGACGAGCGCAGGGCCCTCGGGAAGCGCCACTTCGAGGCCCTCGGGCGCAACGCGATCGAGATGAGCGTCATGTGGTTCGGAAGCGACAGGCGCGTGCTGGACCTCGTCTCCATCAGCGGCCGCGAGCACCTCGACCGCCTGCGCGGCAAGCCCGTCATCCTCCTCGTGCCGCACTTCATCGGGCTCAACATGGGCGGGGCGCGCATCGCCCACGACTACCCCGGCTCGGGGAGCATCTACAGCCGCCAGAAGAACCCGGTCCTCGACCGGCTCTTCCTCGGCGGCAGGATGCGTTTCGGGGATCCCATCCTGCTTTCCCGGCAGGACGGGATGCGCGCCATCGTGAAGACGCTTCGAGAGGGCCGGCTCCTCTATTTCCTGCCCGACATGGATTTCGGCCCGCGCGACGCGATCTTCGTCCCGTTCTTCGGGGTGCCGGCCGCCACGGTCACCGCGCTTCCGCGCCTGGCGCAGCTCGGGCGCGCGACGGTGGTGCCCGCCATCGCGCGCCAGCTCGAGCGCGGCTACGAGATGGCCGTCTATCCGCCCTGGGAGGATTACCCCAGCGGCGACGTCGACGCGGACGTGCGCCGGATGAACGCGTTCATCGAGGATCGCGTGCGCGAGATCCCGGAGCAGTACTTCTGGGCCCACAAGCGGTTCAAGACGCGGCCCCCGGGGGAACCCTCGCCGTACCGGCGCAAGTAGGCGGCGTCCGGCCGGAGGAGGCACGGGTCGTCGTGCGGCATGGGCGCGCCCCCGTGGCGAGCATCCGGCGGCTCACGCCGCGTCTTCCGGTCTCTGGTAGGGGTGGTCGCCGGCGAGAAAGTCCACCAGCATCCCGTCGTGCTCGATGAGGATGCGCGCGGCCGCGATGCCCTCGCGGCGGATCTCGCGCACGATGTCGGCCGCGCGCCACTGCGGCGGCACGACGAGCGTGCGCACGGGGTGCTCCTTGAGCCAGTCGCGGAAGCGTATCTCCTGCCCCGTTCCCGGCACGAAGGTGCCCGCCTTCGAGCGGTCGGAGTCGACCACGACGGGGAAGCGCTGCGCATCGCAGCCGTACCGGTTCATGAATGCCGCCGACTTTCCGGTGCCGCCCCAGATCGCCACGCCGCCCGGATCGGCGGCGAGCTCGCGAAGCGCGCGCCCGATCGTCTCCCGCGAGCGCCGCGTCGCCTCGAGGTAGTCGCGGCTCTGCCGGGCGACCTCCAGGTGCGCGGCCGGCGCGCGAAGCGTGGCGAAGGCGGCCACCACCTCGCTGTCGTACGCGTGCTCCAGCGACTCGACGCGCGCGCCGCTCGCCTCGAGCATCGCGGTGAACGAGCGCGTCGTGAACTGCGAGCTGTGCTCGTAGTACAGGTCCACCGTCCTTCGCGTGCGCGAAAGCCGGTCCACGCACGGCACTTCGAGGTAGGCGAGGAGATCCCGCCCGCTCTCGGCCGCCCCGAACGCGATCGCCTGCAGGAACGCGACCGGGCTCTCGAGGTGCTCGAGGATGTGGCGCGCGACGACGATGTCGGGGGAGAGCTCGGCCACGTGCGCGCCGGGCACGAAGAGCTCCGCCCGGAGCTCCACGTCGCCGTGGATGCCGCACGCCCCGTGCGGGTCGAAGCCGACGTAGCGTCCCCCCGGACGCCGCGAGGCGAGCCCGGCGAGGAAGCTCGCGTCCCCGTGCCCGATCTCGACCACGACCGGCCGCGCGGGAACGCGCGCGAGGACGCGCTCCTGCAGCGACCGGATGAACTCGGACCAGGCCGTGGCGCGGTTGAACATCAGGTTCGGCTTGGTCGAGTAGGGAACGTTGGCGTAGTCGAAGGCCGCGTTGAAGACGTGGGTGCAGCGCACGCACTGCACGAAGTCCAGCCGGTGGCGGGGAAGCGCCCCGGCCTGGGATGCCGATTCGGGCCAGGCGATGGTGGCGAGCGGCTGCTCGCCGCCGTCGAAGAACGGCACCGCCACGTGGTGGCCGCAGGCGGGACACGTGCGCAATCTCGCGTCGGTCATGCCGCCTGCCTCTCCAGCGCCTCGTCGAAAGCGCGCTCGAGGAAAGCCTCCATCTCGCGCAAGGCCAGCTCGTCGTCGAAGAGGGCGGGAGAGCGCTCGCGGACGCGCCGGCGCATCTCCTCCCGGAATGTCCCGTCGTTCGCAAGGCGCACGGCGAGCGAGACGTATTCCTGCGGCGTTGCGGCCACGAGGTCCTCGAAGCCCATCTGCCGGTAGCAGCCGAGGGTCACCCGGCCGCGCATGAACGGCCCCGGCATCGTGACCACGGGCACGCCGAGGCCAAGCGCCTCGTAGGTCGAGTTCCCGCCCCCGAAGTGCGCGGGGTCGATCACCGCGTCCGCGCTCGCGAGAAGGTCGAAGAATTCCGCCTCGGGCATGAACGGCAGGAACCGCACGCGATCGATGCTCTCCGGGAACGCGCGCCGCAATCTCAGCGACAGCGACTCGTTCCATCCGGCGTGCGCGGACGACACGAGCGCGAGGTGGCCCGCGGGATCGGCCTCGAGGATCGCGCCCAGGGTCGCGTCGAAGGCGGGATGGAACTTGAAGAGGCTCTGCGGGCATGCGTAGAGCTTCGCCCCCGCGGGCAGCGCGAGCCTCGCCCGCACGCCCGTCGCGGGGGCCGGACCCGGCCTCGCGTAGCAGGTCGGAAGGCGGCCGAGACGTTCCAGCCGCTCGCCGTAATGGGCCTGGGCTCCCTCCGGCTCGAGCAGCCCGCTCGACACGAAGTAGTCGATGGACGCGAGGCCGGTCGTGTCCGGGTGGCCCCAGCCGGTCACCTGGACCGGGGCCAGCCGCGCGAACGCGAGGAAGTAGGAAAAGGGATGCATGCCGATGTCGGGATAGAAGAGGACGTCGAGCTCCGCGCCGGCGACCGCGCGGCGCGCGTCGTCGAGGCGCGCGGGAAGGGCGACCACCTTGTCCGCGGCGGCGTCGATCGCGGCGCGCACCGCGTCGCGCCTGTCGAGGGAATGGAGCACCACGACCTCGAATCGCCGGCGATCGAGTCCCGCCACGAACCCGCGATAGAGCTTGCCGATGGTGTGGTTGTGAAGGAAGGCCGACAGGAACCCCACGCGAAGACGCCGCCCGGCCCGCGGCCGGGGCACCGACCCGGGCGCCTGCCACGCAAGCGCCGGGTGCAGCGCGAGATGCATGCGGGCGATGGCACGCTGCAGGTCCAGGTCCGGCTCCCCGTGGTAGGCGAGGTAGAACCCCGTCAGCCCGATGCGGCGCGCCGGGTCGTCGAGCGCGAGGCCGCTTTCGGCGAGCCGCCCGACGCGAAGGGCGAGCTCATCGCGGACGGCGGCGATGGCCTGGGTCGAGGGCGCGACCACGGGCACCGCCAGCGCCCGAAGGACCTGCCAGCGAGCCTCCTCCGGCGCCAGCCGGATGGCCTCGTCGAATCGCTCGAGCGCCTGCGCGTGCCGGCCGCCTTCGGCCAGCAACCCCGCGGCCATGCCCTGGACGGTCGCATCGCCGGGCGCGAGCCGGGCCGCCTCGAGCGCAAGCCCCAGCGACTCCTCGTGCCGCTTCTGGAGCGTGAGCGACCCGCAGAGGTTCACCATCGCGCGCACCTGCGCGGGATCCCTGCGCAGCACGTCGCGCAGGACGGACTCGGCTTCCCCCGCCCGCGCGAGCTCGTTCAGCGCGGCCGCGCGCGTGAGTGCGGCCTCGACGAGCCCGGGCGAGAGCGAGAGCGCCCTGCGCTCCGCCTCCTCGCATGCCTCGACGCGGCCGAGCTCGAGCAGCGCGCAGCCGAGGTTGTGCCACGCGGGTGCGAGCGATGCGTCGATCTCGGTCGCGCGACGAAACGACGCCTCCGCGTCGACGACCCGCCTCATCGCGAGCAGCGCGGTTCCGCGGTTGTTGTGGGCGCCCGCGTCGGCGGGCTGCGCGGCGATCACGGCGTCGAAATTCGCGACGGCCTCCGCGTGACGCCCCATGCGGAAGAGGGTGTCGCCGAGGAGCGCGAGGATCCCCGGATGCCCGGGCGCGCGCTGCAGCGCCCCGGCGAAGCGCGACCGCGCCTCTTCGAGCCGCCCGAGGGCGAGGGCCGCGTGGCCGCCGACCATCCACATCGGCAGGAACTGCGGAAGGCGCGCGAGCGTCTCCTCGGCGAGCCGCCAGGCGTCCTCGAACCGCCTCGCCGCCAAGAGCGCCATGCCCAGGTTCCCGGCCGCTTCCGCGTAACCCGGGTTCGCGTCCAGCGCCGCCCGGTAGGCGGAGATCGCCTCGTCGCGGCGGCCGAGGGCCTGGCAGGCCGCGCCCCGGCTGTTCAGGGCGAAGGCATCCCCGGGCGCCTCGCGCAGCAGTCCGTCCACGAACGCGAGCGCGAGCTCCGGCTGCCCGCGCTGCAGGGCGACGAGCGCGACGAGGTGGCGTGCGTCCGGATTCGCCGGCACGCGTGCCAGCAGGTCGCGGGCGGCCTTCTCTGCCGCGTCGAGACGGCCAGACTCGAAGTGCTGGATCGCGCTCTTCAGGGAAGCCGCGTCGTGCGCGGAAAGGGCAGCTGGGGAAGCCGGCATGGGAAGCGTGTGCGGGAGTGACCGGCAATGGTAGTCCACGCGAGCGCAATTTCCCAAGGGCCGGGGAGCGCGCGGGCCCGATGCTAGAATGCGCCGTGCGATTGCGCTTCTCCAAGATGCACGGCCAGGGCAACGATTTCGTCGTCATCGACGGCGTGCGCCAGGCGATCGCCCTCACGCCCTCGCAGGTGCGCGCCATCGCCGACCGGCACTTCGGGGTCGGCTGCGACCAGCTCCTGCTCGTGGAGCCGGCGCGCGAGCCCGGCAACGACTTCCGCTACCGCATCTGGAACGCCGACGGGGGCGAGGTCGAGCAATGCGGAAACGGCGCGCGCTGCTTCGCCCGGTTCGTGCGCGACCAAGGCCTCACCGAAAAGGACGAGCTTCGCGTCGAGACCGCGCGCGGGGTCATACGCCCGCGGATCGAACCCGGCGGGCGCGTCACCGTCGATATGGGGCCGCCGCGTTTCGCGCCTGCGGACATTCCGTTCTTGGCGCCGGCGCAGCGCCCGACCTACGAGCTCGAAGTGGGAGGCCGCCGCATCGAGGTGAGCGTGCTCTCCATGGGCAACCCGCACGCCGTGCAGGTGGTGGCCGACGTCGACTCGGCGCCCGTCTCGACCCAGGGCCCGCTCATCGAGAATCACCCGGCCTTTCCGAACCGCGTCAACGCGGGCTACCTGCAAGTGCTCGCAAGGGATCACGTCCGGCTGCGGGTCTGGGAGCGCGGCGCCGGCGAGACGCTCGCCTGCGGCACCGGCGCGTGCGCCGCAGTCGTGGCGGGCATCCGGCGCGGGCTTCTCGACCGGAGCGTGCGCGTCACGACGCGCGGCGGAGACCTCGCGATCCGCTGGGAAGGCGAGGCGCCGGACATGACGCCCCCGTTCGCTCCCGTTATGATGACGGGCGATGCCGTGCGCGTCTTCGAGAGCGAGATGGAGCTCCCGGCGCCCGGCCCCCTGGAGAGCCCCCCTTGCTGACCCCCGAACAAGTCGCCGATTTCCTCCGCCAGAACCCCGGCTTCTTCGAGCAGAACGTCGACCTGCTGGTCAACATCCAGATTCCCCACCCCCATGGCGGGCGCGCGGTGTCGATCGGCGAGCGCCAGCTTGTCGCCGTGCGCGAGAAGACCCGCCTCCTCGAGGACAAGCTGCGCGAGCTCATCGGCTTCGGCGAGGAGAACGACGCGGTCTCGGAAAAGGTCCACCGGCTGGCCTGCCGCCTGCTGCAGGCCACCGGGCTCGAGGGCGCCCTCGACACCGCCTATCTCGACCTGCTGGACCACTTCGCGGTCCCGCACGTCGCCGTGCGCCTGTGGAACGTCGCCGAGCTCGATCCCGAGACCAGGGAATTCGGGGAGGTCGCCGCGGAGACGCGGGAGTTCGTCGCGCAGATGTCGGCGCCTTATTGCGGCAACCACGCGGTCTACGAAAGCCAGGCCTGGTTCGGCGAGGCCGCCGCGCACCTGAAGTCCTTCGCGCTCGTGGCCCTGCGCCACGGCGAGCACTGCTTCGGCGTGCTGGCCCTCGCCTCCGAGGACGCGCAGCGCTTCTACCCCGAGATGGGCACGCTCTACCTCACGCGCATCGGCGAGCTCCTCGCCGGCGCGCTGTGGCGCCACCTGACTCCCGTCCGTGAGACCGCCGGCTAGCGCGCTCGCGCGCTACCTCGATTTCCTCCGGCACGAGCGGCGCCTGGCCGCCCACACCCTCGAGGCCTATTCCCGGGACGGAGCGCTGCTGGAGGCGCTGGCGGCCGGGCGCGGGCCGGGCGATCTGGGCGCGACGGACATCCGCCGCTTCGTCGCGGCGCTGCACGGCAAGGGGCTGTCGCCGCGCACGCTCGCGCGGCTGCTGTCGTCGTGGCGCGGCTTCTTCGACTGGCTGGTGCGCCGCCGCGAGCTGGACTCCAATCCATGCAAGGGCATCCGGGCGCCGCGCGCCGCGCGCACGCTGCCCGAGGCGCTCTCCCCGGACGACGCCTCGCGACTCGTGGCCCTCGCCGACGACTCGGACACCGGCATCCGGGACCGCGCGCTGTTCGAGCTGGCCTACTCCTGCGGATTGCGCGTCTCCGAGCTCACCGGTCTCGACCTGGGCGCGGTCGACGCGGTTTCCGGCGAGGTGCGCGTCACGGGCAAGGGCTCGAAGACGCGCATCGTCCCGGTGGGCGCCTCCGCGCTCGAGGCGCTGGCGCGCTGGCTCCCCGTACGCGAGCGCCTCGCGCCGCCGGGGGAGAGGGCGCTCTTCCTCGGCCGCACCGGCAAGCGACTCACGCCGCGCGAAGTCCAGCGCCGCATCAAGACGCGCGCCGCCGCCGCGGGGCTGGACGTCGACGTCCACCCGCACATGCTGCGCCACTCGTTCGCCTCGCACGTGCTGCAGTCCTCGGGCGACCTGCGCGCCGTGCAGGAAATGCTCGGCCACGCGAGCATCGCCTCGACCCAGGTCTACACGCACCTCGACTTCCAGCACCTGGCGAAGGTGTACGACGCAGCGCATCCGAGGGCCAGGCGCAAGGGGTGACGGCCGCGCAACCGAATTGCATCTGCATCGCGCCGCGACCTAGAATCCGGCCATGAGCAAACCCCGATCGCGCCATTACGCGCTCGTGCCCGCCGCCCAGGGCCGGATCCGCGCCGCCGGGCAGCGGCTGACCGCCCCGCGCGCCGCCGTCCTCGCCGTGCTCCTCGGCTCGGATTCGGCGCTCACCCACCACGAGGTGGAGGACGTCCTTCGCTCGGGGCCCGGCGTCGACCGGGTGACCGTCTACCGCGTGCTCGACTGGCTGGTCTCGCTCGGGCTCGCGCACCGCATCCCGGGCGAGGACCGCACCTGGCGTTTCCGCGCCAACCGCGGCGCCTCGCACGGCCCGCACGCGCACTTCACGTGCTCGAGGTGCGGCAGGACCGTCTGCCTGGACTCGGTGCGCGTGCCGCCGAGCGTGAAGCTGCCCAGGGGGTTCCAGACGCAGAAGGTCGAGCTCACCGTTCAGGGCCTGTGCGCGGCATGCCACTGACCGCGCCGATCCGCGTCCGGCCGCCCTCCCGATGACCGCGACCTCCGTCACGCCGGTGACGCTGCTCACCGGCTTTCTCGGCAGCGGCAAGACGACGCTCCTCAACCGCCTGCTCGCGCATCCCGCGGCCGGCGACTGCGCCGTGATCGTGAACGAGTTCGGGCCGATCGCCATCGACCACGCGCTCGTGCGGACGGCCTCGGAGAACGTGGTGCTCCTGCCGAGCGGCTGCGTGTGCTGCCAGGTGGCGGGTGACCTCGTGCAGGCCATGCGCGACCTCTACTTCAAGCGGGCCGCCGGCGAGATCCCCGCGTTCCGGCGCGCGATCGTCGAGACGACCGGCCTCGCCGATCCCTCGCCCCTCGTGCGCACGCTCATCGAGCTGCCGCTGGTCGCCGCGCGCTATTCGCTTTCCGGCATCGTGACGACCGTGGACGGCCAGCACGGCATGGCGAGTCTCGACCGCCACCCGGAGGCCGTGAAGCAGGCCGCGGTGGCCGACCGGCTCGTGATCACCAAGGCGGACCTGGCGCCGGCAGGTGAGCTCGACGCCCTGGAGGCGCGGCTCGCGGCGCTCAACCCCGGCGCCCCGCGCCTGCGCAGCAGCCGCGGGGACGCGGACCCCGAGCGCCTGCTCGACACCGGCCTCCATCGGGGAGCCGGTCGCATCGCGGAGGCGGGATCCTGGCTCAATGCCGGCGCCTACCGCCGCGTGGGGGCCCCGATGCCCGCCGCCCACGACCCGCGCGTGAGCGCCTTCGCCTGGTACGCCGGGCGCCCCGTCGACTGGCCGGCCTTCGAGGACGCTCTCGCAACCCTCCTCGAGATCGCGGGCGAGCGGATCCTGCGCCTGAAGGGCCTCGTCAACGTCGCCGGCGAGCCCGGCCCGGTCGCCGTGCACGCGGTCCAGCACACCCTCTACCCCCCCGCGCGCCTGCCGGCCTGGCCCGACGCCGACCGCCGCACCCGCCTCGTTTTCATCGTCCGCGACCTTGAAGAATCGTTCGTCGCCCAGACATTGGATTCTTTCGTCCTGGCTTCCGCCGAGAGGTAACGAATGGCCGCCGTCCCGAACCCCGACAAGGACCTCATCCCCGTCACGATCCTCACCGGATTCCTGGGCGCCGGGAAGACCACCCTCCTCAACCGCATCCTCACCGAGCAGCACGGCGAGAAGATCGCGGTGATCGAGAACGAGTTCGGCGAGACGGGGGTGGACAACGAGATCCTCGTGGAGGACCGCGAGGAGACCATCGTCGAGATGAACAACGGCTGCCTGTGCTGCACCGTGCGCGGCGACCTGGTGCGCATCCTGGGCGATCTCGGCGAGAAGCGCAGGCAGGGCAAGCTGCGGTTCGACCGCGTGGTGATCGAGACCACGGGGCTCGCCAACCCGGGCCCGGTGGCGCAGACGTTCTTCATGGACGAGGGCATCCACGGCGAGTACCTGCTCGATGCCGTCATCACGGTCGTCGACGCGAAGCACGGCCAGCGGCAGCTCGACCTGCACGACGAGGCGCGCGCCCAGGTGGGATTCGCCGACCGCATCCTCCTGTCGAAGACGGATCTCGTCGCGGAGCCCGAAGTCGCCGACCTCATGGCGCGGCTGCGCGACATGAACCCGCGCGCCCACCAGAAGAAGGTCCATTTCGGCGAGACGGACATCCGCGAGATACTCGACATCCGCGGCTTCAACCTCAATGCCGCGCTGGAGATCGACCCGGGGTTCCTCACCGAGGGGCACCACCACCACGACGACGACGTGACGAGCTTCGTGTGGAAGGACCCGCGCCCCCTCCACATGGAGAAGATCGAGACCTTCCTGTCGCTCATGGTCCAGAACTACGGCGAGGACCTGCTGCGCTACAAGGGGGTCCTCAACATCCAGGGCGACCCGCGGCGGATGATCTTCCAGGGCGTGCACATGCTGATGGGCGGCACGCCGGGCAAGCCCTGGGCGCCCGGCGAGACGCGGGAGAGCGTGATGGTGTTCATCGGACGCCGGATCCCGCGCCGCCTCTTCGAGGAAGGCCTCGCGTACTGCGTGGCGTGAGCGCGGCCGGCCCCATGCTCGAGATCCGCGGCCTTCGCCACGACTACGCCGGGCGCACCGTGCTCTCGGTGCCGGCCTGGGAAGTCGCCCACGGCGACGCGTGCCTCGTCCTGGGCCCCTCCGGAAGCGGCAAGACCACCCTTCTCAACGTGATCGCGGGGCTCGCCACGCCCACCGCGGGATCGGTGCGCGTGGCCGGCGAGGAGGTGACGCGCCTGCCGCCCGCGCAGCGCGACGCCTTCCGGGCACGGCGGATCGGGCTCGTGCTGCAGACGCTGCACCTCATCGGCGTGGTCTCGGTGCGCGAGAATCTCCGGCTGGCGCAGCGCCTGGCGGGCCGCCAGGTCGACGACGCCCGCATCGACGAGGTGCTGGCGGGCCTGGGGATCGCGAAGCTCGCCGGCGCCCGGGCGGGCGAGATCTCCGTGGGCGAGGCGCAGCGGGTGGCCGTCGCGCGGGCGGTCGTCAACCGTCCTTCGCTCATCCTCGCCGACGAGCCGACCTCGGCGCTCGACGACGCCAACTGCGCGAAGGCGCTCGCCCTCCTCCTCGAGCACGCGGCGGCTTGCGGCGCGACGCTCCTCGTGGCGACCCACGACAACCGCATACGCGAGCGCTTCGCCAGGAGGCTCGAGCTGTGAGGATCGCCCGCCTCGCCTTCGCCTACCTCGCCAGCCGGCCGCTCCTCACGGCGCTCAACGCGTCGATGCTCGCGCTCGGCGTGGCCACGATCGCCTTCCTCCTCCTCGTCACCCACCAGGCCGAGGAGCGCCTGACGCGCGACGCGAAGCCCGTCGACCTCGTGATCGGCGCAAAGGGAAGCCCGGTGCAGCTCATCCTGTCCACGGTCTTCCATGCCGACATTCCCACCGGCAACATCGGCGTCGAGGAGGCCCGGGCGGCCGTCGCGAACCCGATGGTCGCCTCCGCCACGCCGGTGGCGCTCGGGGATTCGTTCCGCGGCCACCGCATCGTCGGGACCGACGCCTCGTTCCTCGACCTGTACGGCGCGAAGCTCGCGCGCGGCGCGCTCTTCGCGGACGAGATGCAGGCCGTGATCGGCTCGGAGGTGGCGCGCCGGCACGGCCTCGCGGTGGGGGCGACGATCACCGGCTCGCACGGGCTCGCGCAGGCGGGTCCGGCCCATGACGAGCATCCGTATGTCGTGAGCGGCCTGCTCGCCCCGACCGGCACGGTGATCGACCGGCTCGTCGTCACGTCCGTCGAAAGCGTCTGGCACGTCCACGAGCACCATCCCGCCGCGCGCCCCGAGATCACGGCACTCCTCGTCCGCTACTCCACGCCGCTTGCCGCGGCGATGCTCCCGCGCTCGATCAACGCGACCACCGCGATGCAGGCCGCCTCCCCGGCCTACGAAAGCGCGCGCCTGCTCGACCTGATCGGCGTCGGCGTCGACACGCTGCAGTGGTTCGCGATCGTCCTCATGGCGAGCGCGGCGCTGTCGCTCTTCATCGCGCTCACGTCCGCGCTGCAGGAGCGGCGCTACGACCTCGCCCTGCTGAGGACCCTCGGCGCGAGCCCCGCCTCGCTCGCCGCGCTCACGCTCGCCGAGGGCGTGACGCTCCTCGTGACGGGCGTTATACTTGGCTTGGCTCTCGGGCACGGCGCGGCGCACGCGCTGGGGCTGCGGCTCGCCGGCGCCGGTTCCTGGCCGATCACGGGGCTCACGTGGGCGCCGGGAGAGGCGGTGCTGGCAGTCGCCGTCCTCGCCATCGGGGCGCTCACCTGCCTGGTGCCTGCGATCCAGGCCTACTTCAGCGATCCCGCGAGCCTCCTCGCAAAACGGTAAGGTAACCATCCATGGCCCACTTCGGATCCGCTCGCCGCGCCATCATCGGCCTGCTCGCCGCGCTCGCCGCCGGCGGCGCCGCCGCGCTGCAGCCGCAGGACCCCGCAAAGGCCCCGGCGCAGGGCGGATTCTGGATCGGCGCCGATCCCGCGCCGGCCGGCACGATCGCCTGGCAGCTCCTCCAATCCACGAAGACGGTGCAGAAGGCGGACAAGAAATTCGGTCCCGTCTTCCCGAAGGAAGTGAAGGACCTGGACAAGCAGCAGGTGAAGCTGTACGGGTTCATGATGCCTCTCGACCAGGCGAAGAAGCAGAAGCGCTTCCTCCTCTCCGCCTTCCCCCCTCATTGCTCGTTCTGCCTCACCGGGGGGCCGGAGTCCCTGGTCGAGGTGCTCGCCGACGTGCCGATCGACTTCACCTTCGAGCCCATCGTCGTGGCGGGCCGGATGGCGGTGCTCGACAACGACGTCGTCTACTACCGCCTCACGAGCGCGACTCCCGCGAAGCCCTGAGGAGCCCAGCAACCGTGGCTTCCCCCGCCGCCGGCACTCCCTCGGTTGGAACGCCCCGCTCCGCCCCGCGGGCCGCGGGGCGCGTCGGCAGCGAGGAGTACCACTCCACGCCGCTGCCACCGGCGCAGGAGGCCGCCGTGCTCTATGCCGGGAACCTCCCGGCGCCGGCGGAAGCGATCCTCAAGTCCCTGACGAAGGATCCCGCGAGCCGCTCGAACAAGCAGCCCTGGCTCATGCTGTTCGACCTTTTCGAAGCCACCCAGAACCGGGCCGAGTACGAGGCCCTTTCCCTGCTCTACACCGTGCGTTTCGAGCAGTCGCCGCCCGCCTGGGCCGGCGGTGCCGAGTCCGCCTCGGACCCCCGGCGCGCCCAGAGCCGCGAGCGCAAGGACTTCTTCGCCCTCAAGCCCAACGCCATGGGCGAGCTCTCGCCGGAAATCGAGAAGTTCGTGGCCTTCGCGGAGTCGATGGGAACGGTGCGGCTCGACCTGGGCAAGATCGCCTCGATCACGGCCTCGGAAGCCGCGCTCTTCGCCGCCGCGCTCAAGCGCCTGCGCCGCGCGAAGCTGCCGATGTGGTTCAACAACGCGGAGTCGCTCGAGCAGGTGCTGCGCGCCGCGCTGAACGAGCGCGCCTCGGAGATCACGCGCAGCTTCTGGCTGCTCCTCTTCGAGATCTTCGTGCTCCAGGGCAAGATGGATCCCTTCGAGGAGCTCGGGCTCGAGTACGCGGTCGCCTTCGAGATGTCGCCTCCCATCTGGGAGGTGTACGTGAACACGGTGACGGCCACCGCGTCGCGCACGGCCGCCGCGCCCGTCCCGGCCGCGGGCCCGGAAGCCGGCTTCTCCCTGAAGGGCGTGATCTCCACCGCGAGCCAGAACCAGTTCGCCGACCTCGCCGCCCACGCGGCTTCCGGCGCGGAGATCGTCGTGGACATGGGCAAGGTGCTCCGCATCGACTTCGCCGCCGGCGCCCAGTTCTTCGAGGTCGTGAAGGCGATCCAGCTCGCCGGCAAGCGGGTAATCCTGTCGAATCTTTCGGAATTGAACGCGGCGCTGCTGGAAGCGTTCGGGTTCAATCGCCACGCGATCCTCATCCGCCGCAAGGCGAACTAGGCCCGCCATGACCGGCGAAACCTTCCACGGCACGACCATCGTCTGCGTGCGACGAGGCAGCCAGGTCGCCATGGGCGGAGACGGCCAGGTGACCCTGGGAAACGTCGTCCTCAAGGCATCGGCCCGCAAGGTGCGCCGGCTCTACAACGACCGCATCCTCGCCGGTTTCGCGGGCGCCACGGCCGACGCGTTCACCCTGTTCGAGCGCTTCGAGGCGAAGCTCGAGAAGCACCAGGGCAACCTGCTTCGCTCGGCGGTCGAGCTGGCCAAGGACTGGCGCACCGACCGGATGCTTCGCCGGCTCGAGGCGATGCTGGCCGTGGCCGACCGCGAGGCGTCCCTCCTCATCACCGGCAACGGCGACGTGCTCGAGCCCGAGCACGGCATCGTCGCGATGGGAAGCGGCGGCTCCTACGCGCAGGCCGCGGCCATCGCCCTCCTCGGGCACACCGACCTCCCGGCGGCCGACATCGTGAAGCGCTCCCTCGAGATCGCGGGCGACATCTGCATCTACACGAACCAGAACCACGTGATCGAGACGCTCTGAGCGGCGGGCCGCCCCCCATGAACGCCTCCCCCGCCGCGCCCGCCCCGCCGACCTCCCCGATGATGACGCCGCAGGAGATCGTCCACGAGCTCGACAAGCACATCGTCGGGCAGGACGCGGCCAAGAAGGCGGTGGCGATCGCGCTGCGCAACCGGTGGCGCCGCTCGCAGGTGCCGGAGCCGCTGCGCGGCGAGATCACGCCCAAGAACATCCTGATGATCGGGCCCACCGGCGTCGGCAAGACGGAGATCGCGCGGCGCCTGGCGCGCCTCGCGAACGCCCCCTTCGTGAAGGTCGAGGCGACGAAGTTCACCGAGGTGGGCTACGTGGGCCGCGACGTGGACACCATCATCCGCGACCTTGCCGAGATGGCGGTGAAATCGACCCGCGAGCAGGAGATGCAGAAGGTCCGGCCGCGCGCCGAGGACGCCGCCGAGGAAAGGATCCTCGATGCCCTGCTGCCCGGCGTGCCGGCGTCCGAGGGCCAGGAGGCGGGCTCGACGCGGCAGCGCTTCCGCAAGATGCTGCGCGAGGGCAAGCTCGACGACAAGGAGATCGAGATCGACGTCGCCCAGGGCGCGGGGTCGATGGAGATCATGGCCCCGCCGGGCATGGAGGACCTCACCCAGCAGCTCCAGGGGATGTTCGCGAACCTGGGCGGCGCCCGCCGCAGGACGCGCAAGCTCGACATCCGCGAGGCGTTGCGCCTCGTCACCGACGAGGAAGCCGGCAAGCTCGTGAACGAGGAGGAGATCCGCCTCAAGGCGATGCGCGCGGTGGAGCAGAACGGGATCGTGTTCCTGGACGAGATCGACAAGATCGCCAGCCGCGGGGAGTTCGGCGGCGCCGACGTCTCCCGGCAGGGCGTGCAGCGCGACCTGCTGCCGCTCGTCGAGGGCACGGCGGTCACGACCAAGTACGGCATGGTGCGCACCGACCACATCCTCTTCATCGCGAGCGGCGCCTTCCACCTCGCGAGGCCCTCCGACCTCATCCCGGAGCTGCAGGGCCGGCTGCCCATCCGGGTGGAGCTCTCGAGCCTCTCGGTGGAGGACTTCGAGCGCATCCTCACGGCCACCGACGCGTGCCTCACGCGGCAGTACGAGGCGCTCCTCGCCACCGAGGAAGTCGCGCTGTCGTTCACGCCGGAGGCCGTGCGCCGCATCGCGGAGATCGCCTACTCGGTGAACGAGCGGACGGAGAACATCGGCGCGCGGCGCCTGCACACGGTGATGGAAAAGCTCCTCGAGGAGATCTCCTTCGACGCCGGCCGGGGCGCCCGCGAAGCCAGGATCGACGCGGCCTACGTCGACTCGCGGCTGGCCGCCCTCGCGAAGAGCGAGGACCTGTCGCGCTACGTGCTCTAGCGCGGCAAGCTTCGGTCACCCCGGGGCTACCGCCCGTAACCCCGGACTCCTTCGCCCGGATTCACAATCGCCGTCATGAAACGCGTCCTCGCCGCGATCGCCGCCACGCTGGCCGGCTGCGCCTCCATGCCCGAGTCCTCTAGCCTACCCGACGCGCCCGCGTCCCTCGCCGCCGCCGAATCCGCCTTCGCCGCGCAGTCGGTCCGCGAAGGCATGCGCGCCGCATTCCTCGCCTGGCTGGCGCCCGAGGCCACGCTCTACCGCGGCGGGCCGGTCAACGGGCCCGCCGTCATTGCCGCGAATCCGGACCCGCCCATCGTCCTCGACTGGCGCCCCGCCTTTGTGGAAGTCGCGGCCTCCGGGGAGCTGGGACTGTCGACCGGGCCGTGGACGGTCACGAGCCGCCGGGACCCCGTCGCCGCGCCGCGCCACGGCCAGTTCGTGTCCGTGTGGAAGCGCGCTCGCGGTGGCCCGTGGCGCGTCCTCGTCGACCTGGGCATCTCGCATCCCGGCGCTCACCTCGCCGACGCTCCCCTGCTGGCGCGCGAGACCCCGGCACGGGATCCTGACCCGTCCGCGACCATCGGGCGCGCCGAGGCGCAGTTCGCCAGTCGCGCCGCGACGTCCGGCGATGCGGACGCCTACGCGGCGTGGACGTCGCCCTCCGTTCGCCTGTATCGCGATGGGCAAGCCCCATTCCTCGGCCGCCCGGCAGCCCTCGGCTCGCCGGCGGCGCGCGACGCACGCACCGCATGGACCGTCGAGGCGCACGAAACCAGCGCGTCCGGCGACTTCGGCTACGCGATCGGCCGGTACGGCCCGACGGGCAGCGCGACGGCCGGCCACTACCTGCGCGTCTGGCGAAGGGAAGCGGACGGCTGGCGCATCGCGCTCGACGTCGTGAACGCCCTCCCGCAGCGGTAGGTCACGGGCCCGAAACCGAGGCCGGAGCAGCGCGGCGTCGCTCAGGCCGGCACGCGATCGCCGGTGGAGAAGCCGCAAAGCATGCCGTGCAAGGCGAGCCGCTGGAGCATCGGGGTGAAATCCCATGCATCCGTGATGCCGGCGGCTTCCTCGAGCGCGAGGCCGCGCGCCACGGCGTCGACGAACGCCGCTTCCGGCGGCGCCAGGCGGGCAAGCAGCACGCGTTGCGCCTCGCGCCAGACGAGAACATCGTCGGCTCCATCCTCGCGATCGGGCGTCCCGTCGCGGTCCGGCTGGTTCGCTTCCCAGATGGAGAGCACCGGCCAGGCCGAGCGCACCAGGCGAACCGACGGATGCAGGAGCAACCGCAGGCCCGGCTGTTCGCCTTCAGGCACGCGCGAGAGCGCGGCGAAATCCATCCCGGGCGCATCCGCGGCGGCGAGCGATTCGTGCCAGGCCCATTCCAGCCTCGCGACGTCGGCGAGCCATGGCATCGCCGCCGCATGCGGATACGCGGCGAGAAACGCCGCGAATGTCGCGCCGTAGCGGTTGAGGTCCGCGCCGCCCGGTGGGCATGCCTCCCCGTAGCGCAGCGCCGCCTCGTCGAAGAACCCGTCGCCCACGAGCCGCGCCACGACCGGAAAAGCGGCACGCAGCGCGCGACGGCGGTTGGCGAGGATCGCGTTGCGGTAGATGGCCAGCCTGCGCAGCCCGGCGCCGGCATCGCCCGCGAGGTGCCGCGCGAACCCCGCGCCGTCCTCCCCCAGGACGGCGGCGGCGAACTGCGCCTGGAGCCGGGCGAGCCCTTCCGTGACCGTCATGCCGCGGCCTTGCGGGAAGCCCGCTCGATGCTCGAGGCCAGGATCGCGTCGGCTTTCGCCGCCTCGGCGAGCAGGACGGCGAGTTCGGGAATGTCGACGTCCCATTCGACGAGCGTGGGCACGGCTCCCAGGCGCGCGATCGCCTTCTCGAAGAGAGCCCAGACTTCGGGGAAGACGGGGGCGCCATGCGTGTCGACGAGGCCGTCGGCGGTCACCTCGCCGCCCGCGAGGTGGATCTCGCCCACCGTCGACGGATCGAGGGCGTCGATGAACCGCATCGCGTCGGTTCCGTGGTTCACCGAATTGATCCACGCATTGTTCACGTCGAGGAGCACCCCGCAACCGGTGCGACGGGCCACCTCGGCGACGAATTCGCCCTCGGGAATCGTGGAGGACGCGTAGCGGACGTACGCGCAGACGTTCTCGACCAGGATCTTGCGCCCGAGGCGTTCCTGCACCGAGGCGACCCGGTCGCACACATGGGCGAGCACCTCCTCCGAATACGGCAGCGGCAGCAGCTCGCTCAGGTGCTCGCCGCCGATGCTCGACCAGCAGAGGTGCTCGGAAACCAGGGCCGGCTCGATGCGCCCGGCGAGCCGCGCCAGGCGCGCCAGGTGCTCGCGATCGATGGGGTCCGCCGAGCCCAGGGAGAGCCCCACCCCGTGGAGGCTCACCGCATGGTCCGCGCGGAAGCGCTCGAGCCAGGCGAGCGAAGGACCGCCGTCCGCGAAGTAGTTCTCGCTGTGGACTTCCAGGAACGAAAGCGCGGGCCGGCTGCGCGCCAGGGCCTCGAAGTGCGCGGTGCGCAGCCCGATCCCTGCCTTCCGCGGGTCCGGCGCGCGGGGCGGGAAACGCGCGGTCACGGCAGGTCGCGGCTACTTGCCGCGAGGGGGATTCAGCTTGCCGCCCATCTTCGTGCACGTGCCCTTGGCGACGTATTTCCATTCGTCGGGCGCGTTGTCCTTCCTGGCGAGGCCCGCGCAGGCGTGCGTGGCGGTGCCGCAGTCGTTCTGGCCCGCCTTGGCGATGCCGTAGCACTTCTCCTTGCCGGCCGCCGGCTCTCCTTCGGCGGCGTTCGAGACCGCGACCTGGCCCAGGCCGATCGCGACCACGCCGGCCAGCGCCGAGCGGATGAGCGCTCGTTTCGGGTTCATGGAAGTCTCCTTTGCGGGTGGGGGACGCGCGCGGCCGCTGGGGCCCCGGCAGGCGAGGAATGATACACCGGGGATCGGCCGGGCCAGCCCTTGAAATCCCCGCCGACGGCCAAAACTTGGAGTCATCGGGCGCCGAACGCGCCCCCGTGGTCCCGGCCCCGAGGCCGGGGTTTCGAACCTAGCCCCTGGAGGCAAGAATGAACCCGCTGCTGCGCTATGAACCCCTGTCCGGCCGCCTCGACGGCCTTTTCAACGACTTTCTCCGCCCGGCCCTCGTCTGGGAGGGCGGCTCCGAGCCCGCGCCCATCCGCGTCGACGTGAAGGAGACGCCCGCCGCCTACACCGTCCACGCGGAAATCGCGGGCGTGAAGAAGGAGGACATCCGTGTCGAGATCGAGGGCAACGAGGTCCTGATCAGCGCCGAGGTGAAACGCGAGAGCGAGAAGAAGGAGGGCGAAAGGGTGCTGCGCACCGAGCGCTTCTTCGGCAAGACCGCGCGTCGCTTCGCGCTGCCGCAGGAAATCGACGAGTCCAAGGCCGAGGCGAAGTACGCCGACGGCGTGCTCGAGCTCACGCTGCCCAAGAAGGCGGCGGTGGCCGGCCGTCGCGTCGCCATCCAGTAACGCGCGTTCCCTCACCGGGGCTCCGGAGGCCTTGCCTCCCGGGCCCCTTTTTACTTGCGGGGGCGCCGCCTACAATAGCGGCCACCTCCCTCTCTCCCCTCCCGAGCCGCGCTCCCCCATGCCCCCCAAGCTCTCCTCCGTGCAGAAGGCCGAAGTGCTCGTCGAAGCACTGCCCTACATCCAGCGCTTCTACGACAAGACGATCGTGATCAAGTACGGCGGCAACGCGATGACCGACGTCGCGCTGCAGGAGGATTTCGCCGAGGACATCGTGCTGCTCAAGCTCATCGGCATGAACCCGGTCGTCGTGCACGGCGCCGGCCCGCAGATCGGCGCGCTCCTGCAGAAGCTGGGCAAGCAGAGCGAGTTCATCCAGGGCATGCGCGTCACGGACGAGGAGACCCTCGACGTGGTGGAGATGGTGCTGGGCGGCCTCATCAACCAGGAGATCGTCACGCTCATCAACAAGGCCGGCGGCAAGGCGGTCGGGCTGACCGGCAAGGACGGCCACTTCATCCACGCGCGCAAGCTCAAGGTGGCGAGCAAGGAGGACAAGAAGAAGAAGATCGACGTCGGCCTCGTGGGCGAGGTCGTGCGCATCGACCCGGAGATCATCCAGCTCCTCGACCAGCGCGACTTCATCCCGGTGATCGCGCCCATCGGGGCCGACGACAAGGGCACCGCCTACAACATCAACGCCGACATCGCGGCCGGCAAGCTTGCCGTCACGCTCCAGGCCGAGAAGCTGATCCTGCTCACCAACACCACCGGCGTGCTCGACAAGGCCGGCAAGGTGATCACGGGGCTCAATGCGAAGAAGGTGAAGGAGATGATCGACGAGGGCACCATCTCGGGCGGGATGCTGCCCAAGGTGGAGTGCGCGCTCGACGCGGTGAAGAACGGCGTGAAGACGGCGCACATCATCGACGGGCGCGTCTCGCACGCCCTCCTGCTGGAAGTCCTCACGGCCGAGGGCGTCGGCACCCTCATCCGCGGCGCGTCGGCCAACCGGGCCGACCACCGCTAGGGGGAAGGCCCGCCCCTCAGGACCATCGCCGGCCGATGCCGGCGATGCCCATCGCGAGCCGCGCGTAGCCGTAGGCGAGCCACCCCGCGACGCGCCCGGCCCATGGCCGGCGCTTCCACAGCAGGCGCGGCACCGCCCGCGCGCCGTGGTGGATCTCGTGGTCGATGGAGCCGCGAACCTCCTTCGCGAAGGACTCGCTGAAGACGGCCACGTTGGCCTCGCGCGCGAGGAACAGGCTGAAGGGGTCGAGGTTGGAAGAGCCCACCGTGGCCCAGCGCCCGTCGACGACCGCGGCCTTCGCGTGCAGCTCGCTGCGCCCGTACTCGTAGATCTCGATGCCGTGGTCGAGCAGCGCCCCGTAGAGGGCGCGGCTCGCGCGCTGGAAGAGCCGGTGGTCCGACCAGCCCTGCACGACGATCGCGACGCGCACGCCGCGTGCCGCCGCCTCCATGAGCGCGTGGCGCATGCGCCATCCGGGCATGAAGTAGGCGCAGGCGATCAGGATCTCGCGGCGCGCGGACCGGATGCCCTCCAGGTACATCGCCTCGATGTCGTGGCGATGGCCGAGGTTGTCCCGGTAGACGAAGGCGGCCGTCGTATCCCCGGCGGCGCGGGGGTGCGCCGCGGGAGGCAGGAACCCCGGTTGGCGATCCTTGCGCGAGAGCGCGGCCACGAGCCACCAGAGGCGGTGCACCACGGGGTAGATCTCCGCGAGCAGCGGCCCTTCCACGCGCACGGCGTAGTCGTAGCGGGGCGCGTCGCTGGCGTGGCCGGAGAGGTCGTCCACGATGTTGATGCCGCCCACGAAGCCCACGCGTGCGTCGACGAGCGCGATCTTTCGGTGCAGGCGCCGCAGGCGGCTTCGCCGAAAGGACGGCAATCCCCGCTCGGGACGGAAGCGTTGCACGACCACGCCCGCCAGGCGCAGGTCGACGATGAACTCCGGCGCCAGCTCGCGGGAGCCGAACCCGTCGATCATCAGCCGCACCTTCACGTCCCGTCGCGCCGCGCGCTTGAGGGCCTCGCCCACCGCGCGCCCGACGGCGTCGTCGGCGAAGATGTAGGTCTCGAGGCGAACGTCGTAGGATGCCGCGTCGATGGCGGCCACGAGGGCCGGGAAGAATTCGGCGCCGTTGCGCAGGAGCGTCACGCGATTGCCGGCGACGAGCCTCATGGAAGCCCTGCGGACCGGCTCAGCGCGACAGTCTCGCGGCGAGCGCCGCGTGGTCGGACAGGCGGGCCCAAGGCCCTCCGGAGAGGCGCTGCGCTCCGTCCACCTTCAGGTCGCGCACGTAGATGCGATCCAGCGCAAGGAGCGGCAGGCCCGCGGGAAAGCTCCTCGCGTGCCGGCCGAGGGACCCCTGGAACACTTCCGCGAGGCCCAGCTCGCGCTCGAGCATCGCGGTCGCCGTCCCCCGCCAGTCGTTGAAATCGCCCGCGACCACGAGGGGGGCGCCGGCCGGGACGGACTCGCGGATGCGCTCGCACAGCCATTCGAGCTGGAAGCGGCGGCTCCTCGCCCACAGGCCCAGGTGGACGTTGATGCAATGCAGGGGCACCCTCCACCCCGGCACCGCCATCTCGCAATGCAGGAGCCCGCGGCACTCCAGCGTGTGGTGCGAAATGTCGATGTTCTCGGATTTCACGATCGGGTAGCGGCTCACGATCGCGTTGCCGTGGTGGCCGTCGAGGTACGTGGCGTTCTGGCCGTAAGCGGAGTGTTCCCCTTCCTGCGCCAGGAATTCATGCTGGGACGCCTCGGGCCAGGAGACGTGGCGGCGCGAATGGCGGTGGTGGGCCCCCTGCACTTCCTGCAGGAAGACCACGTCCGGCGCGAGGGAGTGAAGCCGCTCGCGGATCTCGTGCACGACCAGGCGGCGGTTGAGCGCCGAGAAGCCCTTGTGGATGTTGTACGTGACGACGGTGAGGGCCGGGTCGGTTCCAGGATTCATGGCGCGGATCGTGCGGCGGCGATGGCTGCATCCTTCTCGGGAAGCATGAGTATGGCCTGACGGTTGCTCCAGGAAAACACCTCTTCGGCCGCCTCCCGCCACGGCAGCCAGCGCAAGCGCAGGTGCTCGTCCGGAGCGAGGGTCACGTCGACCCGTTCCGGCACGCGCAACCCGAACACATGCTCCGTATTGTGCGTGACGCCCGGCGCGTAGCGATGGCGCCAGATCGCGAAGATCTCGTAGACGTTGCACACGTGCCAGTCGTCCAGCTCGTGGCGCGTCGCGTCGATCCCCGTCTCCTCCCGGACCTCGCGGACGGCGGTCTCGACGAAGGTCTCGCCCGGGTCCTGGCTGCCGGTGACGCCCTGCCAGAATCCCGGGCGGTCGGCGCGCTCGATCAGCAGGACGTCGAGCCCGGCCGTGTAGACCACGACGAGCGTCGAGACCGGGATCTTGAAGCGCTTCCCCAAGCGGTCACACCCGCATGCGCGAGACCACGGCGCCGTTCCCCGAGAAGAAGGCGTGCGGCATGTCCCTCGTGCGATGCATGGCGACGGGCGTGCCGTCGCGGTCGACCGCGATGAGCCCCACGTCCGCGTCGAAGTCCTCGCCCAGCTGGCCGAGAACGGCCGCCAGGGCTTCCGTGAGGCTCGCTCCGCGCTCGACGCGCTCCGCGACCGCGCGCGTGGCGAGCGAGCGCAGGACGAACTCGCCGGTGCCCGTCGCCGAAGCGGCGACGTGCCGCGAGGCGTAGTTGCCCGCCCCGGGGACGGGGGAATCGCCCACCCGCCCCACCATCTTGAGCGTCACGCCGCCCGTGGAGGTCGCGGCGGCGAGAACCCCGCTCGCGTCGACGGCGGCCGCGCCGACGGTCCCGCCCGCGTACTCGGGGTGGTCCTTGAGGAAGCGGCGCATCTTGAGCGCGTGCTCGCCCAGGACCTCGTCGATGCGATTCCTCTTGTCGAACCAGTCGGCGCGCCGCTCGGGCGTGACCGGGTCGTGGTCCGGGAACCCCATGACGCGCGCGAAACGCTGCGCGCCGTCCCCGGTGAGCATGACGTGGTCGGTCTCCTCCATGACCTTGCGCGCCACGAGGACGGGGTTCTTCACGCGCTGGAGCCCGGACACCGCGCCCACGCGCGACTCGCGGCTCTCCATCACGCACGCGTCCATCTCGCAGAACCCGTCGAAGTTGAGGACCGCGCCAGTGCCCGCGTTGTAGATGGGGTTGTCCTCGAGCATTGCGACTGTCGCGCAAACGGCATCGAGCGCACGTCCTCCGCCGGCGAGGATCGCCCTCCCGGCCTCCACCGCGGCGCGCAGGCCCTCGGTCGCGTCGTCGTCGGAGCCGGGGCGCCACCTGCCGGCGCCGCCGTGGGCGATGAGGGCGACGGTCACGGCTTGTCCTTCCCCTCGGCCCGGTCCTCTGCCGGGGCGGCCGGGGACGAAGGCGCTTGCGTCGAACTGCGGAGCCGGATGTGCAGGTCCCGCAGCTGCCTTTCGGGCACCGCGCTCGGCGCCTCCACCATAAGGTCCTGCCCGCGCTGCGTCTTCGGGAAGGCGATCACGTCACGGATCTGGTCGACGCCCGCCATCATGGCCACCATCCGGTCGAAGCCGAACGCGATGCCGCCGTGCGGGGGCGCGCCATAGGAGAGCGCATCGAGCAGGAAGCCGAACTTGGCGCGCGCGTCCTCGTCCGAGATGCCGAGCGTCCTGAACTGCTTCGCCTGCACCTCGGCGCGGTGGATCCGCACCGATCCGCCGCCGATCTCCCAGCCGTTCAGCGCGATGTCGTAGGCCTTGGCCAGGACCTTGCCGGGATCGGTGTCCATGAGCGCCACGTGCTCGTCCTTCGGGCTCGTGAACGGGTGATGCGCCGCGAGCCAGCGCTTGCCGTCCTCGTCGTATTCGTAGGCGGGGAAGTCGACGACCCAGAGCGGGCGCCACCCGGCTTCGGCGTGTCCCTTCTCGTGGCCCAGCTTCACGCGCAGCGCCCCCATCGCGTCGTTCACCACCTTGCGGCGGTCCGCGCCGAAGAAGATCACGTCGCCGTTCTGGGCGCCGGTGCGCTCGAGGATCGCCGCGAGCTCGGCGGGCTTGAAGAACTTCACGACGGGCGACTGCAGCCCCTCCTCGTTCGGCTTCGTGCGGTCGTTCACGCGGATGTAGGCGAGGCCCTTGGCGCCGTAGATGGCCACGAAGGGGGCGAGGTCGTCGAGCTCCTTCCTCGTGAAGGCGGCGTTGCCGCCGGGAACGCGAAGCGCGGCCACCCGGCCGTCGGGAAGCTCCGCGGCCTGCCGGAAGACCTTGAAGTCCACGCCCTTCATGAGGTCGGTGAGCTCGGTGAGCTCGAGCTTCACGCGAAGGTCCGGCTTGTCGCTGCCGAACCTCGCCATCGCCTCGGCGTAGGCGAGCCGCGGGAACGGGGGAAGGTCCACGTCGAGCACGCGCTTGAAGACGTGGCGCACCAGCCCTTCCATGATGTCCTGGATCTCGCGCTCGGACAGGAACGAAGTCTCGATGTCGATCTGCGTGAATTCCGGCTGCCTGTCGGCGCGAAGGTCCTCGTCGCGGAAGCACTTCACGATCTGGTAGTAGCGGTCGTAGCCGGCGATCATCAGCAGCTGCTTGAAGAGCTGCGGCGACTGCGGGAGCGCGTAGAACTGGCCGGCGTGGATGCGCGAGGGCACCAGGAACTCGCGCGCGCCCTCCGGCGTGGACTTGTAGAGGACGGGCGTCTCGACGTCGATGAACCCGTTGTCGTCGAGGTACTCGCGCACGGCCTTCGCCGTGCGATGGCGCATCTTCAGCGCCTTCTGCATCGGCTCGCGGCGCAGGTCGAGGTAGCGGTAGCGAAGGCGAACCTCCTCGGAGAGCGTCTCGTCGTCCATCATGAACGGGGGCGTGGCCGCCGGATTCAGGATCTCGAGCTCGTGGGCGAGCACCTCGATCTCGCCGCTGCGCAGCCCGGGGTTCACCGTGCCCTCCGGGCGCCGGCGCACGATGCCCGTCACGCGCAGCACGAATTCGTTCCGCACGCGGTCGGCGGTGGCAAAGGTCTCCTTCCGGTCGGGGTCGCTCACCACCTGCACCAGCCCCTCGCGGTCGCGAAGGTCGATGAAGATGACGCCCCCGTGGTCGCGGCGGCGGTGCGCCCAGCCGAAGAGGGTCACGGTTTGCCCGAGGAATCGGGTGTCGGTCAGTCCGCAGTATTCGGTTCGCATGTTCTCTCTGGAGCCCCGCTCGGCGGGGCGATTCGATTCGTCGCTCCCGCGGTGCCGCGGGAGGCCAGCCAACTCGCGCCTTCGGGTGTCTCCGGCGTCGCCTTGGAGCCGCCGCCTACGTTTTCGGCGACGGCACCGGATTGGGGTCGGTCCCGGAGTCCGGACTCTCGGGCCGTGTCCCCGGGCGCGGCGGCTCGGCCACGCCCATGGAGATGATGTACTTGAGCGCCTGGTCGACGCTCATCTGGAGCTCGATCGTGTCGGATCGCGGCACGATGAGAAAGAACCCCGCCGTGATGTTGGGCGTGGTGGGAACGAACACGGAAACCTGCTCGTGGCCGAGGTGATCCGTGACTTCGTGCTCGGGCGTGCCGGTGACGAGCGCGACCGTCCACGCGCCCGCGTGGGGATAGCGGACGAGGACCGCGCGCCGGAACGCCTTTCCGTCGGGCGAGAACAGGGTGTCGCTGATCTGCTTCACGCCCCCGTAGATCGAGCGGACGATCGGGATGCGGCCGAGGATCGACTCCCAGAAGGCGAGCAGGCGCTTGCCGAAGAAGTTGGCCGCGACCGCGCCGGTGACGAGCAGGATCGCGAGCGTCAGCACCGCGCCCAGGCCGGGCAGGTGGAAGCCCAGCACGGCGTCGCTGCGGTAGCGGGACGGGACGATGAGCAGCGACTGGTCCATGAGCTCGACCAGCAGCGCGAGGACCCAGAAGGTGATTCCGAGCGGGATCCACACGAGGAGGCCCGCGATGAGGTAGCGCCTTAGCGTGGCCATCATTCGCGTGCGCATCGTTCCGTGCCGCCGGGCGGCCGGGGAGCGGCTAGTGGCAGGCCGGGCACGCGCCCGACCCGCAGGCGGGCGCCGCGCCCTTGCCGCCGTCCTTCGACTCCGAGCCGCCCTCCGCCTTCGCGGCGGGCTTCGCCCCGCCGCCCTTGAAGTCGGTCGCGTACCAGCCGCTGCCCTTCAGATGGAAGCCGGCGGACGTGACCATCTTCGAGAACGTCTCCTGGCCGCACTTGGTGCAGCGGGAGCGCGGGGGGTCGCTCAGCTTCTGGAGGAATTCCTCCTGATGCCCGCAACTCGAGCAGCGGTATTCGTAAATGGGCATGATCGCCTCGAATTCGGAAAAATAACCATTTTAACACAAGCACTTGCCTCACCGCACGCCACCAGGCGGCCAATCAGCCGTCGTGGCGACGGCGCCGGGCGACGGTGCCTGCCCCCACCAGGCACAGGGACATCGCCCAGAAGACCGGACCCATGCCCAGCGCGGTGCCGACGCCGCCGAACAGAAGCGGCAGGAAAGTGTGGCTCATGTTCATCACGGTGGTGCGCACGCCCAGCGCCTCCCCGAGGCGACCCGCGGGCGTGTGGCGCTGGATGAGCGACATCATGCTTGGCTGCGAGGCGCCGAGACCCAGCCCGAGGAGGAAGGCGATCGACGCGATGAGCGGCACGGTCTGCACGAGGGGGAAGAGCGCGTACGCCACGCACGCGACGAAGAGCGTGACGCTCACGAGACGCCATTCCGGCAGCCGGCGCGCGAACCACGGGAGCACCATGCGCACCACGAAGGTCGCGGCCGCGAAGGATCCCAGGATGCCCCCGATCGTGGAGGCCGAAAGGCCGATGGACGTCCCGTAGATGGGCATCACGAAGTAGAAGAGGTCCCAGGCCATGGCGAGTATCCCGGTCACGACGAAGACGCGCCTCAACTCGCGATCGCCGACCAGGTCCTTCAGCCGCCCGCCCGGCGCAGACCCGGCGTGGGGGCGCGGGATGCGGGGCTTCGCGAACGCGATGGCGAGCGCGGGCGCGAGCGCGGACACGGCGAGGAAGGCAAAGGCGGCCCGGTGCCCGACGATGTCGATGGCGAGTCCCGACGTGGTGGGCCCCAGGAAGCCCGAGATGGAGAAGCCGAGGGCGAGCCAGCTGTAATTGACGGCGCGATCCTCCGGCCCGCTGATCGCGGCCACCGCATTCTGCACGGCGATGTGGAACACCATGAACGCGAGACCGATCACCACGCAGGCGACGTAGAGGGCCGGGAGGCCCGGCGCGAACGCAGGCAACGATACGCCCCCCGCGAGCACCGCGGACGACCACAGGAGCGGCGTCTTCGTGCCCACGCGGTCGATCATCCGCCCGGCGCTCACCGACAGGACCATCGGCAGGACGGAATAGAGCGAGATGAGCGCGCCGACGACGAGCGGGCTCGACTGAAGGCTCAGCGCGTAGAGCGAGACGGTGACGCGGCTGCCGTTGAACGCGGTGTGCGCGAAGACCGTGAGCACCACGAGGAAGGCGAGCCGGACGGGCCGCCCTCCGGCAGCGGAATCGGCGGTCAACCTCGCGACTCGAGGGCGGCGATGCGCGCCTCGATGGGCGGGTGGGTGGAGAACAGCGCCATGAAGCCGGGCTTGTCGGAGATTCCCGACGACTGGAAGGCCTTCGGGAGCTCTCCGGGCTCGAGCCCGCCCAGGCGGCGCAGCGCCGACACCATGGGCCGGGGCGTGCCCATGAAGTTCGCCGCGCCCGCATCCGCCCGGAACTCCCGCTGCCGGGAGAACCACGCGACGATGACGGAAGCGAGGATGCCGAACACGATCTCGCAGACGACGACGGTGACGTAGTAGCCGGGTCCAACCCCGCGCTCGGTCCGGAAGACCGACTTGTCGACGAGGTAGCCCACCACGCGCGCGAGGAAGACGACGAAGGTGTTCACCACGCCCTGGATGAGCGTGAGCGTGACCATGTCGCCGTTGGCCACGTGCGCCACCTCGTGGGCGAGGACCGCCTCGACTTCCTCCTTCGTCATGGAGTGGAGCAGGCCGGTGGAGACGGCGACCAGCGAGGAGTCGCGGAACGCGCCCGTGGCGAAGGCATTGGGCTCGCCGTCGTAGACCGCGACCTCCGGCATGCCGATGCCGGCCTTTTCCGACAGGCGGCGAACGGCGCCCACGAGCCACTGCTCGTCCGCGCTTTGCGGCGTATCGATCACCTGCGCGCCCGTGGACCACTTGGCCATGGGCTTCGACATGAGGAGCGAGATGAACGACCCGGCGAAGCCCACCACCCCGGAGAAGATCACGAGCATCCCGACGTTCAGCCCGTCGGCGGCGAGGAACCGGTTCACGCCGAGCAGGTTGAGCGTGACCGAAAGCACCAGCATCACCGCGAGATTGGTGACGAGGAACAGAACGATGCGTTTCATGGCGGCGTCCCTTGCAATCGCGATGGGAAGTTCATTCTACCGGCACCCCCGGCGGCCTCGGGGATCGAGGCCGCGCTAGAAGGGAATGTCGTCCTCGAAATCGTCGAACTTGGAACCAGCGGGCTTGGCCGCCGCCGGCTTGCCGGCGGGACGGGTGGCGCCTTCGCGCTCGCCGCCCGGCTCGCGTTCCCGGTCGCCCCCGCCCATTCCCTGGCGCGAGCCCAGCATCTGCATGCGGTCGGCGATGATCTCGGTCGTGTACTTGTCCTGGCCGTCCTTGTCCTGCCACTTGCGCGTCTGCAGCCGCCCCTCGACGTAGACCTGGCTGCCCTTCTTGAGGTACTCGCCCGCGATCTCGGCGAGCTTGCCGAAGAAAGCGACGCGGTGCCACTCCGTCTTCTCCTGCTTCTCGCCGTTCTTGTCCTTCCACGATTCGGTGGTCGCGATCGACACGTTGGTGACGGCGCCGCCGTCGGGCATGTAGCGCGTCTCGGGATCGCGGCCGAGATTGCCGATGAGGATGACTTTGTTGACGGATGCCATGGTTTTCTCCGGGGGTCAGGGGTTGGAGGCTTGCGGCTCGTTGGGCTCTTGCGGTTCGAATTCGCGGGCGGACGGCTCGCCCATCGGCCAGGCGACCGCGAGCCAAACGGCCGCGAACGCGATGCACGTGGCGAGGACGGCGACCGGGCCGAAATGCTGGGCGATGGCGCCGCCGGCCGCGCCACCGACAAAGGTACCGAGGAACTGCACGCTCGAATAGACGCCGGAGGCCGCCCCTTTCGCGGCGGGCGGCGCCGCCTTCGACACCAGCGCGGGCAGCTTGGCTTCTAGAACGTTGAAGGCGGCGAAAAAGATGACGAGGCCCGCGGCGAGCGCCCACAACCGGTCGGAAGCCGCGGCAAGGACGCAAAGGCCTGCGGCGATCACGGCGACCGAGCCGAGGAAGACGGCCCTCTCGTGGCGGGCGATCCGGCGGACCGCCACGAACGGGAGCATGAGGAGGAACCCGGCGCCGACGGCACCCAGGTAGACGTTCCAGTGAGAGCCGGCCGGCAGGCCCGACCGGACGAGCGCCTGGGGCACCACCACGAAGAGCGCCATGAGGACCGCGTGCAGCGCGAAGATCCCGACGTTCAGCCGCGCGAGCTCCGGGTCCCGCAGGAGGACGGCGAGGGGGATGCCTGCGGGGTGCTTTTCGTGCACCGGCACGGGGACCACCCACGCCACCACGGCCATCGCCGCCACGGCGAGCACTCCGGTGAGGGCGAAGATTCCCGGCACGCCGACCGCGTTCTTCAGGAAGGGCGCCGCCACGAACGACAGGGCGAAGGACAGGCCGATGGTCGAGCCGATGATCGCCATCGATTTCGTCCGCTGGCTGGGGCGCGTGAGGTCCCCCGCCATCGCGATGGCCACGCCGGAAATGGCCCCCGCGCCCTGGATCGTCCGGCCGAGGATCACCGCCCAGGGCGACTCGGCCAGCGCGCAGATGGCGCTGCCCGCCGCGAAGACGATGAGCCCGGCCATCATCACGGGCTTGCGGCCGAGGCGGTCGGAGGCCCATCCGAACGGGATCTGCAGGATGGCCTGGGTGAGGCCGTACGCGCCGAGGGCGATGCCGACGAGCGTGAGGTTCCAGCCCGGCAGCCTCTCGGCGTAGAGGGCGAACACGGGCAGGATGATGAACATCCCGAAGAGGCGCAGTCCGAAGATCGAGGCGAGCGAAAAGCTCGCCCGGAGCTCCCGGGCGCTCATGCGGGCCGGAGATGGGGCCACAGGGGGGATTCGAACGGGAAAGAACGCTCAGGTATATTAGCAGATTGCCCTTCCGGCCCGGCTTCGGCGCCGGGGGCGCCAGACGTCACCAGGAAACCTCGATACCTTCTTCCGGGCATGGACCATATACGAATCCGCGGCGCCCGCACGCACAACCTGAAGAACATCCACCTCGACATCCCCCGCGACCGTCTGGTGGTGATCACCGGCCTGTCCGGCTCCGGCAAGTCCTCCCTCGCCTTCGACACCCTCTACGCCGAGGGCCAGCGGCGCTACGTCGAATCCCTCTCGGCCTACGCCCGGCAATTCCTGCAGCTCATGGAAAAGCCGGACGTCGACCTGATCGAGGGCCTGTCGCCGGCCATCTCGATCGAGCAGAAGGCGACCTCCCACAACCCGCGCTCGACCGTGGGCACGGTGACGGAAATCCACGACTACCTGCGCCTGCTCTTCGCGCGCGTGGGCGACCCCCACTGCCCCGAGCACGGCCTGGCGCTCTCGGCACAGAGCGTTTCGCAGATGGTCGACCACGTGCTCGCCTTTCCCGAGGGCACGCGCGTCATGGTCCTGGCGCCGCTCGTGACCGGGCGCAAGGGCGAGCAGGCGGATCTCTTCGAGGAGCTGCGCTCGCAGGGATTCGTGAGGCTGCGCATCAACGGCGAGGTCCACGAGATCGACCAGCTGCCGAAGCTCGAGCGAAACCGAAAGCACACGATCGAGATCGTGGTGGACCGGCTGAAGGTGCAGCCCGACACCAAGCAGCGGCTCGCCGAATCCTTCGAGACGGCCCTTCGCCACGCCGACGGGCGCGCGCTCGCGGTGGAGATGGACAGCGGCCGGGAGCATCTCTTCTCGGCCAAGTTCGCCTGCCCGCTCTGCAGCTTCTCCATTCCTGAGCTCGAGCCGCGCCTCTTTTCCTTCAACAACCCCATCGGCGCATGCCCCCGTTGCGACGGGCTGGGGCAGGTCACGTACTTCGATCCGAAGCGCGTGGTCGCCTTCCCGCACCTGTCGCTCGCGGGAGGCGCGATCCGCGGCTGGGACCGGCGCAACCAGTTCTACTTTTCCATGCTCGTGTCCCTCGCGCAGCACTACGGCTTCGACGTGGAGACGCCGTTCGAGACCCTGCCGGAGCGCGCGCAGGCCGTCGTCCTCGGCGGGTCGGGCGAGGAGAAGATCGCCTTCCGCTACCCGGGCGAGCGCGGCAAGTCCGCGGTGCGCGAGCACGCCTTCGAGGGAATCCTCCCCAACCTCGAGCGCCGCTTCCGCGAGACCGACTCGGCGGCGGTGAAGGAGGAGCTCGCCAAGTACCTGAACAACCGCGCGTGCCCCGATTGCGGCGGAACGAGGCTTCGCCTCGAGGCCCGCCACGTCCGGGTCGCCGGGCGGTCGATCGAGGAGATCTCGGCGATGCCGCTGAAGGAGGCGCAGCCCTTCTTCGAGAGCCTCGAGCTCGCCGGCAGCCGCCAGGCGATCGCCGAAAGGATCCTTCGCGAGATCGCCAACCGCATCAGGTTCCTCAACGACGTGGGACTCGACTACCTGTCGCTCACGCGCTCGGCCGACACGCTGTCGGGTGGCGAGGCGCAGCGCATCCGCCTCGCGAGCCAGATCGGCTCGGGGCTCACGGGCGTGATGTACGTGCTCGACGAGCCGTCGATCGGCCTGCACCAGCGGGACAACGCGAGGCTCATCGACACGTTGAAGCGCCTGCGCGACCTGGGCAATTCCGTGATCGTGGTCGAGCACGACGAGGAGGCGATCCACGCGGCCGACCACGTCGTCGACATGGGGCCGGGGGCCGGCGAGCACGGCGGGGAGGTGGTCGCGCAGGGGACACCCACCGAGATCGAGCGCAACCCCGCCTCGCTCACCGGCCAGTACATGTCCGGGCGCCGCGCGATCGCGGTGCCGTCGCGGCGGCACCGCCACGACCCCAAGCGATGCCTTCGCGTCGTGGGGGCGCGCGGCAACAACCTGAAGGACGTGACGGTCGAGATTCCCATCGGGCTCTTTGTCTGCGTCACGGGCGTTTCCGGGTCCGGCAAGTCGACGCTGATCAACGACACGCTCTACGCTTCCGCCGCGCGGCACCTCTACGGCGCCTCGGCGGAGCCGGCCGAGCACGAGGCGATCGAGGGCCTGGACCAGTTCGACAAGGTGATCAACGTCGACCAGAGCCCCATCGGACGCACGCCGCGCTCCAACCCCGCCACCTACACGGGTCTCTTCACGCCGATTCGCGACCTCTTCGCGGGCACGCCCGAGTCGAGGGCGCGCGGCTACGGGCCGGGGCGCTTCTCGTTCAACGTGAAGGGCGGGCGGTGCGAGGCGTGCCAGGGCGACGGCGTCACCAAGGTGGAGATGCATTTCCTGCCCGACGTCTACGTCACCTGCGACGTCTGCCACGGCAAGCGCTACAACCGCGAGACGCTCGACATACGTTACCGGGGCCGGAACATCTGCGAGGTGCTCGACATGACGGTCGAGGCCGCGCTCGAGCTCTTCACGGCCGTGCCCGCGATCGCGAGGAAGCTGCAGACGCTCATGGAGGTGGGCCTGGGCTACGTGCGCCTCGGCCAGAGCGCGACGACGCTCTCGGGTGGCGAGGCGCAGCGGGTGAAGCTCGCGCTGGAGCTCTCCAAGCGAGACACCGGGAGGACGCTCTTCATCCTCGACGAGCCGACGACGGGACTGCACTTCCACGACATCGACCTGCTCCTTCGCGTCCTGCACCGGTTGCGCGACCACGGCAACACGGTCGTGGTGATCGAGCACAACCTCGACGTCATCAAGACGGCGGACTGGGTGATCGACCTCGGACCCGAGGGAGGCGACGGCGGCGGCACCGTCATCGGGCGCGGCACGCCGGAGGAAATCGCCGCCACACCGTCGAGCTACACGGGGCGGTTCCTCGCGCCGGTTCTCGTGCCGGCCGGGCGACGCAAGGCCTCGGCGTGACCGACCCCCGCGAGCTGCTCGTCGGCAGTTTCCGCGCGGCGCTTGCCGCGGCCGACCCGCTCGCGATCGTGCCTGCGCACCTTCCGGCACCGCCGGCGGGACGAACGCTCGTCGTCGGCGCCGGCAAGGCCGCGGCCGCGATGGCCGCTGCGGTCGAATCGGCCTGGCCCGCACGTGCGTCCCTAGAGGGGCTGGTGATCACCCGCTACGGCCACGGGGTGCCCACGAAGCGCATCCGCGTGGTCGAAGCCGGGCACCCGGTACCCGACGAGGCAGGCGAGGACGCGGCGAAGGAGATTCTCGCGCGCGCCTCGGCGCTCGGCGGGGACGACCTGCTTCTCGTCCTCGTGTCGGGCGGAGGCTCGAGCCTGCTCTCGCTGCCGGTGGACGGGATCGCGATGGCCGACCTCAAGGCGGTCACGCGCGACCTCCTCGCGAGCGGCGCGCCGATCCAGGACATGAACACCGTCCGCAAGCACGTCTCCGCCATCCAGGGGGGGCGCCTCGCCCTGGCGACACGCGCGCAAGTGCTCGCTCTGGTGATCTCGGACGTGACGGGGGACGATCCCACGCACATCGCCTCGGGACCCTGCTCCCCCGACCCGACCACCTATCGCGACGCGATCGACATCCTTTCGCGCTTCGACGTGACGGCGCCCGCGTCGATTTCGTCGCACCTGGCCCGGGGCGCGGCCGGGGCGATCCCTGAAACGCCCAAGCCGGGGGACCAGCGATTCACCCGCGTCGAGACTCGCGTCATCGCGACCGCGCACGCGAGCCTCACGATGGCCGCGGCCTACATGCAGCAGCGCGGGATCGCGCCGCTGGTGCTGGGCGACAGCGTCACAGGGGAGTCGAGCGAGGTCGCGAAGGTCTATGCCGCGCTCGCGCGCCAGGTCCGCCGGCACGCCCATCCGATGAAGCCCCCGGTCGCGCTCATTTCCGGCGGCGAAACGACGGTGACGCTGCGCGGGAAGGGTCGCGGGGGCCGGTGCACCGAGTTCCTGCTGTCGCTTGCGGTTTCCCTCGAGGGCCTCGCGCACACATGGGCGCTCGCATGCGATACCGACGGCATCGACGGCAGCGAGGACAATGCCGGGGCGATCCTCACGCCCGACGCGCTCGAGCGCGCGCTCTCTCTCGGGCTCGCGCCCAGGGCGATGCTCGCGGGCAATGACGGCTACGGATTCTTTTCCGCGCTCGGGGACCTCGTGGTAACCGGCCCGACACGCACGAACGTGAACGACTACCGCGTGATCCTGGTGCGGTAGATGCAACCCCAGTCGATCGCGAGTCCACGTCCGGCCGCGCCGCTCTCGCGCCGCGTCGCGGACCTTGCGCTCGTCGCGCTGTCGCTCGCCGTCGCCGTTGCCGCAGCGCGCTTCACGTGGCAGCCTGGCCTCGCCTCGCTCCACGACGACAGCGTGAGTTACCTCGTCATGGCGCAAGCCTTCTCGCCCTTCCAGTCCACGAGCGCGGCCGTGGCGGCCGCGTGGCCGAACGAGAAATATCCGCCCTTCTTTCCGCTCCTGCTCGCCCTGTCGGGCGGCGCATTCGACTGGAGGCTTGCGCACGCGCTGGTGGCGGCGTGCTTCGCCGCGAGCGTGTTCGCCGTGGGATATTACGCCCGGCTCGTCATCGGTACGGCGGGGATCGCAGCGGCTGCCGCAACCGCATACGCGCTGATGCCAGGCTCGTGGCTGCTCGTG
>JAGRPO010000085.1 GCA_019449455.1 Betaproteobacteria bacterium
ACCGCCTCGTCCGCCCGCAGCGCGAGCGATTCGGGGACGATGGCCGACAGGAGCCGGCCACCCTGGTCGATCCAGGCCACCTGGTGGTTGCCCATCGGCTCGACGAGCGAGATCGTGCCGGCGTACGGGCCGCCCGCCTCGATCCGCACGTGCTCGGGCCGGATGCCGATCACCACCGCCTGGCCTTCCTGCGGTGCCTGCCGGAACGCGTGGCCCGGCAGGTCGATCGCGAGGTCGCCGGCCACGAAGCGCACCGCGCCCCCGCCCGGCGCGATCGTGCCGCGCAGGAAGTTCATTCCCGGGGCGCCGAGGAAGCCGGCGACGAAGAGGTTCTCGGGGCGCCCGTAGACCTCGCCCGGCGCTCCCACCTGCTGGATCCTGCCGCCGCGCATCACGACGATGCGCGTGGCGAGGGTCATCGCCTCCACCTGGTCGTGCGTCACGTAGACCATCGTGGAGCGCAGCTTCTTGTGCAGCAGCTTCAGCTCCCGGCGCAGCTCCGAGCGCAGCTGGGCGTCCAGGTTGGAGAGCGGCTCGTCGAAGAGGAACACGCCCGCCTCCCGCACGAGCGCCCTGCCGATCGCCACGCGCTGGCGCTGCCCGCCCGACAGCTGCGAGGGCTTGCGCTTCAGCAGCGGCTCGAGCTGCAGCATCTCCGCCGTCCTGCGCACGCGCCGCTCGATCTCGGCGGCGGGCGTGCCCTTGATGCGAAGCCCGAACGACATGTTTCGCTCCACCGTCATCGTCGGGTAGAGCGCGTAGGACTGGAACACCATCCCGATGTCGCGGTCGGTGGGATCGGCCCAGGTCATGTCCCGGCCGCCGATCTCGACCGTGCCGGCGCTCACGTCGATCAGCCCCGCGACCGCGTGGAGCAGCGTGGACTTGCCGCAGCCCGAGGGCCCCAGGAGCACGAGGAATTCGCTCTCGACCACGTCGAGGTCGAGGTCGCGGATGACCTCGGTCTGGTCGAATCGGATGGCGAGATTGCGGATGCGCACGCTGGACATCGGTTACCCCTTGACGGCGCCGGCGGCGATGCCTCGCACGAACCAGCGGCCGGACACGAAATAGACGGCGAGCGGCACGAGCGACGTGAGGATCGTCGCGGCCATGTTGACGTTGTAGAGCCGCTCGCCCGTGGTGGTGTTGATCACGTTGTTCAGCTGCACGGTCATCGGCAGGTTGTCCCGGCCCGCGAACACCAGGCCCAGGATGTAGTCGTTCCACACGCCGGTCACCTGCATGATGGCCGCGACGATGATCATCGGCGTGGACATCGGCAGCATGAGCTGCACGAAGATGCGCAGGAACCCGCCGCCGTCGACGCGCGCGGCCTTGAAGAGCTCCTGCGGGATGGAGGCGTAGTAGTTGCGGAAGAGGAGCGTCATCACCGGCATGCTGAACACCAGGTGCACGAGCACGATCCCGGGCAGCGAGCTGAACAGGCCCATGCCCGCCAGGATCCGCACCATCGGGAACATCATCACCTGCACGGGGATGAAGGCCCCGAGCATCAGGATCGCGAAGAGCGTCGCCGAGCCGCGCGGGCGCCAGAACGCGAGCGTGTAGCCGTTGAGGGCCCCGAACAGGATCGGGAGGATCGTGCTCGGGACCACGATCGCCACCGAGTTCCAGAACCCGCCGCGGATGCCCTCGCAGGCCACCCCCGTGCAGGCGTCGCTCCACGCCGCGGCCCACGGCTCGATCGTGACGGCAACCGGCAGCGCGAACAGGTTGCCGAGGCGGATCTCCTCCATCGGCTTCACCGACGTGACGAGCATGACGTAGAGCGGCAGCAGGAAGAACGCGGCCGCGCAGAGGAGGAACGCGTAGACGCCCAGGCGCGCCGGTCCCGGGAGCCGGCGGCGCGGCGGCGGGGCGCCCGGCTTCACGCGGCCTCCCGCGGGCGCCGTGCGCGGCTTCGCGCGTAGAGGATGGGCGCCACCAGGGCGAGCACCGTGAGCAGCATCACGATGGAGCCCGCGGAGGCGAGCGCGATGTTCGCGCGGCCGAACAGGTGGTCCATGATGAACTTGGTCGGCACCTCGCTCGCCGTGCCCGGCCCGCCCTGCGTCATCGCGACGACGGAGTCGAAGAGCTTCACGACCGCGGTGGCGAGCAGCATGAACACCGTGGCGACCGACGGCCCCAGCATGGGCAGCACGATCGAGGCGTAGACGCGCCATTTCGGGATGCCGTCGATGCGGGCGGCCTTCCAGATCTCCTCGTCGATGCCGCGAAGCCCCGCGAGCATGAGGGCCATGACGAGCCCCGAGGACTGCCACACCGTGGCGATCACGATCGTGTACATCACCATGTCCTGGTCCACGATCCAGTCGAAGCGGAACTCCGGGTAGCCCATCCGGCGCACCGCCTGCTGGATGCCGGCCTCGGGGTTGAGCATCCATTGCCAGGCGAGGCCCGTGGCGACGAAGGACATCGCGTAGGGATAGAGGAACACGGTGCGCAGCACGCCCTCGCCCGCCACCTTCTGGTCGATGAAGACGGCGAGGAGGAACCCGATCACGAGCGCGGCCGCGATGAACAGCACGCCGTAGAGGGCGAGGTTCTCGAGCGACAGCATCCACCGGTCGTTCGCGAAGAGCCTCGCGTACTGCGCGAGCCCCACGAAGTCGTCCTTCGGGAAGGTGCGCGAGCTGCTGAGCGAGATGCGCAGCGTCCAGAGCGCCGTGCCCAGGTAGGCCACGATGACGATGGCCGCCATCGGCAGCATCGCCGTCCACGAGACCGCGTGGCGGCGAATCGCGTTGAGCTTCGTCCCCATGGTGCGTCCTCCGGCCCCGTCGCGCGCGCCGCCCTCAGTTGGCGAGCGCGGCGGCGATGTCCTTCTGCACCTTCTCGACCGGCATGTTCCGGTTCCAGTAGGCGGTGACGATGTCGGCGAGCGCGCCGTTCTGGTCGGGCGTGAGGAACACCTCGCCGTTGGCGAGATGGCGCGACTTGTCCTTCATGATGGCGATGCCCTTCTGGGCGCAGACGTCCATGCGCGAGGCGTCCACGTCCGAGCGGACCGGGATCGACCCCTTCTTGATGCTGAACTCCACTTGCGTGGCGGGGGCCGTGGCCACCGCCGCGAGGAGCTTCTGCGCCTTCACGGCCTGCGCGTCCTTCGTCTTCGGGAACACGAAGACGTCGCCCTGGATGAGGTAGGGGGGCGCCGCGCCGAAGCCCGCGATGCAGCCGTAGTCGCGGTCCGGCGCCTTGCCCGCGAGCGCGAACTCGCCCTTGGCCCAGTCGCCCATGATCTGGAAGCCCGCCTTGCCCGTGATGAGCATGGCGGTCGCGTCGTTCCAGTTGCGCCCCGGCGAGCCCGGGTCGACGTACGTCTGCAGCCGCTTGAAGGTGAGGAGCACCTTGCGGAAGGCCTCCGAGCCGATGGCGGCCGGATCGCGGTCGCGCAGGACCTTCAGGTAGAGGTCGGCGCCGCCGACGTTGGCGAGCACCGCCGTGAAGACGATGTTGTCCTGCCAGGACTGGCCGCCGTGCGCGAGCGGCACGAGCCCCGCGGCCTTCAGCCTGTCGAGCGCCGCGAAGAGCTCGTCCATCGTGCGCGGCTCGGCCGCCACGCCCGCCTTCTTCAGCGCCGCCTTCGAGTACCAGATCCACGCCATGTTGTGGATGTTGACCGGCGCGGCGTAGAAGTGGCCCTTCACCTTGATCACGCGAAGCACCGTCTCGGGGAAGAGCGTCTCCCATCCCTCGCGCTTCGCCACGTCGTCCACGTCGTTCAGCAGGCCCTGCTCGACCAGGTCGAGGAACTGCTTCGAGGTGTTGAACTGCGCCGCGGTGGGCGGGTTGCCCCCGACGATGCGGTTGATCGTCACGGAGCGCGCCTGCTCGCCCAGGGCGATGGCGGTGTCCACCCAAACGCCTCCGGCCGCCCGGTACGCCTCCGAGATCTTCTTCACCGCGGCGGACTCGCCGCCCGAGGTCCACCAGTGGATCACTTCCGCGCGGGGGCCGGCGGCGTGCGCGGCGCACCCGGCGAGCGCGAGCGCCAGGGCGGCGCAGAACTTGCCCGGTCCAATCATCGAGTCTCTCCTCCTCGTTCGGCTGCGTTGCCGCGGCTCTCGGGGCCCGCTGGCACGCGTGTCGTGGAAACGGTTCCACACGCCGCGCCGAATATAACAGGTTCTGTCGCGCCGGGGAAAGCCCGCCCCGCCGCCGCGCCGGGTCTCCTGCGACGGGCCCGGATCCGCCCCGCATTTGAACTTTTCGCGGCCGGACGGCACAATGATGGCATGAAAGCGCTTTCATGTCTCCCCCGCCGAGGCTGAGGACGGCGACGCCGGCGCGGCGAAAGCCGGCGCGCGCCTCGCGCCGCGCGCCGCGCCCGGCCGTGGCCACCCTCGAGATGGTGGCGCGGGCGGCGGGCGTCTCGCCGAGCACGGTCTCGCGCATCATCAACGGCACGGCCGCGGTGAGCAGCGAGCGCCGGCTCGCGGTGGAGCGCGCGATCGCGAGGCTCGACTTCCGCCCCAACCCGGCGGCCCGCGGGCTCGCCTCCGGACGGTCGATGACCGTCGGCGTCGTCACCCAGGCGATCGACAGTCCCTACTATGGCGAGGGCCTGCGCGGCATCGAGGCGCACCTGCAGGCGAACGGCTACGCGCCGCTCTTCATGAGCGGCCACTGGAACGCCCGCGACGAGGAGCGCGCCCTCGCGCAGTTCGCCGCGCGGCGCGTGGACGGCGTGATCTTCTTCGCCGGCCGGCTGGGCGACAAGGCGCTCGCCGCCTTCGCGCGGCTCGTCCCCACGGTCGTGACGGGCCGCCGGCTGGCGGGCCCGGGGCTCGCGAGCCTCAAGGCCGACGACGAGGAGGGCGCGCGCCTCGCCACCCGGCACCTCGCCGGGCTGGGCCATCGCCGCATCGCCTTTCTCGCCGGGCCCGGCGACAACGTCGACGCCCGCGAGCGGGAGGCCGGCTACCGCCGGGCCCTCGCCGAGACGGGGATCGCCTTCGACGCCGGCCTCGTCGCCGCCGGCGATTTCCACGAGTCGGGGGGGCTGCAGGCCGTCAACCGCCTCCTGGACCGCGGGGCGCGCTTCACCGCGCTCTTCTGCGCCAACGACCAGATGGCGCAGGGTGCCTGCCTCGCGCTCGCGCGCCGGGGCCTGCGCGTGCCGGCGGACGTCTCGGTCGTCGGATTCGACGACCTGCCCGGCTCCTCCTACACGATTCCCCCGCTCACCACCGTGCGCCAGTCCGTCTTCGCGCTGGGCGAGTGCGCCGCCCGCGCGCTGCTCGAGATGATCGGCGGGCGCGCGCCACGCCTGGCGCTCCCCGCCGTCGAACTGGTCGTCCGCGAATCCACGCAGCGCCTGCGCGCCTGACCACCCCCCTCCTGCCGACGCCCCCGATGAAAGCGCTTTCACCGATGCCCCCCGAGCCCTCCGCCCCGCCGCCGCGCCCGTTCCCCGCCGGATTCGTGTGGGGCGCGGCCACGAGCGCCTTCCAGGTCGAGGGCGCCGCCGCGCAGGACGGCAAGGGGCCGTCGATCTGGGACGCGTTCTGCCGCGAGGCCGGCCGCATCGCCGACGGATCCAGCGGCGAGGTGGCCTGCGACCATTACCACCGCCTCGAGGAGGATCTCGACCTCCTCGCGTGGCTGGGCGTGGGCGCCTACCGCTTCTCGATCGCCTGGCCGCGCGTGCAGCCCGCCGGGTCCGGCGCGGTGAACGAGCCCGGCCTCGCCTTCTACGACCGGCTGGTGGACGGCCTGCTCGCGCGCGGCATCCGGCCCTTCGCCACGCTCTACCACTGGGACCTGCCGCTCGCGCTGCAGGAGCGCCATGGCGGCTGGCGAAGCCGGGAGACGGCGCACCGGTTCGCCGACTACGCCGCCATCGTCGGCCGCCGCCTCGGCGACCGCGTCGCCTCGTTCGCCACCCTGAACGAGCCCTGGGTGGTGGCGGTGCTCGGCCACGAGCGCGGCGTGTTCGCGCCCGGGATCGCCGACCGCGCGACCGCCATGCAGGTGTCGCACCACCTGCTGCTCGGCCACGGTCTCGCCGTCGACGCGCTGCGCGCCGCCGGCACGGCCGCGCCGGTGGGCATCGTCCTCAACCTGTCGCCCGCGCACGCGCGCACGACGTCCGCGGAGGACGCCGCCAAGGCGCGCCTCGAGGACGGCCTGGGCGCCCGCTGGTACCTGGACCCGCTGTTCAAGGGCCGGTACCCGGCCGACGTCCTCGCGCACCTGGGCCCGGACGCGCCCGCGATCCGCGACGGCGACCTGCAGGCCATCGGCCGGCCGATCGACTTCCTGGGCGTGAACTACTACATGCGCACGGTCGCGAGCGCGGGCGAGCCCTGGTCGCCCGCGCAGGCCGGCGCGGCCGTGACGGACATGGGCTGGGAGGTCTATCCCGCCGGGCTCACCGAGCTCCTCGAGCGGCTGCACCGCGACTACGCGCCGCCCCCCCTCTACATCACCGAGAACGGCGCCGCGTTCAAGGACTTGGCGGCGGCGGGCGCGGTCGAGGACGAGGACCGGCGCCGCTACCTCGCCGATCACGTCGCGGCCGTGGCCGAGGCGATCGCCCGCGGCGTGGACGTCCGCGGCTACTTCGTCTGGAGCCTGCTGGACAACTTCGAGTGGGCCTCGGGATACGAGAAGCGCTTCGGCATCGTCCGCGTCGATTTCGCGACCGGAGAGCGCACGCCGAAGCGAAGCGCGCACTGGTACCGGCAGTTCATCGCCGCCAACGGGAGGGCCTGAAGACATGTCATCGAGACAACCCGCCGACCTCGTGTTCTTCGGCGCCACCGGCGACCTGGTGATGCGAAAGCTCCTGCCGGCCATGTACCACCTGAAGCGCCTGGGGCTCGTCGCCGAGGCCACGCGCATCGTCGGCGTGGCCCGCTCCCCGCTGACGACCGAGGCGTACCGCGCCATGGCGAGGACCCACGCCGAGCGCTACCTCGGCGCCGAGTTCGACGCGGCGCGCTGGGACGGCCTCGCCTCGCGCCTGGAGTACCTTCCCCTCGACGCGCGCGACCCGGCGAGCTTCGCGCCGCTTGCCGCCCTCCTCGCCGGCGAGGAGCGCACGCGCGTCTTCTACCTGTCCACCGCCCCGGCCCTCTTCGCCGGCATCTGCGCCAACCTGCAGGCCGCGGGACTCGCGACCCCGGCGAGCCGGGTCGTGCTCGAGAAGCCCCTGGGCCACGACCTCGCGTCCTCGTGCGAGATCAACGACGCGGTGGGCGAGGCGTTCCCCGAGAGGCGGATCTACCGGATCGACCACTACCTGGGCAAGGAAAGCGTCCAGAACCTGCTGGCGCTTCGCTTCGGCAACGCGCTCTTCGAGCCGCTGTGGCGGCGCGAGTGGGTGAGCGACGTGCAGGTCACCGTGGCCGAGCAGCTCGGCGTGGAGGACCGCGGCGAGTTCTACGACAAGACGGGCGCCCTGTGCGACATGGTGCAGAGCCACCTGCTGCAGCTGCTGTGCATCGTGGCCATGGAGCCGCCCACCTCCATCGACCCGGACGCGGTGCGCGACGAGAAGCTCAAGGTCCTGCGGGCGCTGCGCCCGATCGGCCCGGCGGAATCCGCATCGAGGACGGTGCGCGGCCAGTACCGCGCCGGGGCGGCGCAGGGCCGGCCGGTCCCGGGCTACCTCGAGGAGAAGGACGTCGCGCGCGAGAGCCGCACGGAGACCTTCGTCGCCCTCAAGACCGAGATCGACAACTGGCGCTGGGCGGGCGTGCCCTTCTACCTGCGCACCGGCAAGCGCATGCCGGAGAAGGTGGCGGAGATCGTGATCACGTTTCGGCAGGTGCCGCACTCCATCTTCGGCAAGGCGGGGTCGGCCAGCGGCCCCAACCGGATGGTGATCCGCATGCAGCCCGACGAGAGCGTGCGCCTGCACCTCAACGCGAAGCGGCCCGGCGAGGTGATGCGCCTCGACCCGGTGTCGCTGGACCTCGAGTTCGGCGAGACCTTCAAGGCGCGCCGCCTCGAGGCCTACGAGCGCCTGCTGATGGACGTGATTTCGGGCAACCTCACGCTCTTCGTGCGCCGCGACGAGCAGGAGGCCGCCTGGCAATGGATCGAGCCGATCCTCGCGGGATGGAGCGCGGCGGGAGACGCCCCGCGGCCCTACACCGCGGGCACCTGGGG
>JAGRPO010000086.1 GCA_019449455.1 Betaproteobacteria bacterium
GCCGGGCTGCACTTCCGGGTCCCGGCATTGAACCTGTCGTGGAGCAATCCGGCATTGCGCGAGGGCGTGGCGCCGTGGGCGGACGTCCATTTCGACGGCAGGCGCCTGCTGGCGGGCAGGGAACTGATCATCGTGAAACCGCCGCTGGGTGAGGAGCTGTTCGCGCGCGACCGGTTCTCGAGCGAGATCCTGGCCCACGTTCCCCGGGACCATTTCGTGAGCGCCTACGGGCTGGAAATGCGGGCGCTTCGCGCCGGAAACCGCGTCCTCGTCGCCTCCTGGGTTTCGGTGGCGCTGATCCTTGCGATAATTGCCGTCCGGCAAGTCCTGCGTTGAAGGCGCATCCGACCATCCAGCCATGAAAATCCTAGTCATCGGTTCCGGCGGCCGCGAGCACGCGCTCGCCTGGAAGCTCGCGCGCTCGCCGCGCGTCTCGAAAGTCCTGGTCGCACCGGGCAACGCCGGCACCGCGCACGAGGAGGGGATCGCGAACGCGGGTGCGACGGCCATTCCCGACCTCGTGAAGCTCGCGAAGGACGAGGGCGTGGGGCTCACCGTGGTGGGGCCCGAGGCGCCGCTCGCCGCGGGCGTGGTCGACGTCTTCCGCGCCGAGGGGCTCGCGATCTTCGGACCCACCAGGGCGGCCGCGCAGCTCGAGTCGTCGAAGGATTTCGCCAAGCGCTTCATGGCCCGGCACGGCATACCCACGGCGCACTACGCCACGTTCACGGACGCGGGCGCGGCGCACGCGCACGTGGACGCGAAGGGCGCCCCGATCGTCGTCAAGGCCGACGGGCTTGCGGCGGGCAAGGGAGTGGTCGTGGCGACGACGCCGGCCGAGGCGCACGCGGCCATCGACATGATGCTCGCCGGCGGCGGCATGGGAGAGGCCGGCCACCGCGTCGTGATCGAGGAGTTCATGGCCGGCGAGGAGGCGAGCTTCATCGTGATGGCGGACGGGAAGAACGCGCTCGCCTTCGCCTCGACCCAGGACCACAAGCGGATCTTCGACGGCGACCGCGGCCCCAACACCGGCGGCATGGGCGCCTATTCGCCGGCGCCGGTGGTCACGCCGGAGGTGCACGCGCGCGCGATGCGCGAGATCATCACGCCCACGCTCAGGGGCATGGAGAGCGAAGGCGCGCCCTACACGGGCTTCCTGTACGCGGGCCTCATGATCGACGCGCACGGGGCGCCGCGCGTGGTGGAGTTCAACTGCCGCATGGGCGACCCGGAAACCCAGCCGATCATGATGCGGCTGAAGAGCGACTTCCTCGACCTGGTCGAGCACGCCATCGACGGCACGCTCGACCGGGCGCAGGCCGAGTGGGACCGCCGCGCCGCCCTGGGCGTGGTGCTGGCGGCGGCCGGCTATCCCGACACGCCGCGAAAGGGCGACGAGATCACGGGGCTGCCGAAGGGCATGGACGACTGCCACGTCTTCCACGCGGGAACCGCGGAGAAGGACGGCAAGGTCGTGACGGCGGGCGGGCGCGTGCTCTGCGTCACCGCCCTCGGCGACAAGGTGAAGATCGCCGCCGAGCGCGCCTACGAGGTGGCGGCGGGCATCCGCTTCGAGGGGATGCAGTACCGCAGGGACATCGGCTACCGGGCCATTCACCGGAAATAGCCCTCGCCCCCGCCCATGGACATCGACGCCGTAAGGACCTACCTCACCGGCCTGCAGGACCGCATCGTCGGACAATTCGCCGAGCTCGACGGCAAGCCCTTCCTGCGCGACGCGTGGGACCGGCCCGAGGGCGGAGGCGGCGTGTCGCGCATCCTGGAGGAGGGCAACCTCCTCGAGCGCGGCGGCGTCGGGTTCTCGCACGTGACGGGGGCGAAGCTGCCCCCCTCGGCCTCCGCGCAACGCCCCGAGATCGCGGGCCGGCCGTGGGAGGCGATGGGCGTGTCGCTCGTCTTCCACCCGCGCAATCCCTACGTTCCCACCGTGCACATGAACGTGCGCTTCTTCGCGGCGAAATCCCCGGACGGCGACGCGGCGAAGGCCGTGTGGTGGTTCGGCGGGGGCATGGACCTCACGCCGTACTACGGCTTCGAGGAGGACTGCGCGCACTTCCACCGGGCCAATCGCGACGCGCTGGCGCCCTTCGGGCCGCAATACCACGCGCGCTTCAAGAAGGCGTGCGACGAGTACTTCTACAACAAGCATCGCCAGGAGCCGCGCGGGATCGGCGGCACCTTCTTCGACGACTTCAACGAGGCGGGCTTCGAGAAGAGCTTCGCGATCCAGCGCGCCGTGGGAGACGCCTTCCTTCCCGCCTACGTGCCCATCGTCCTGCGCCGCCGCGACACGCCCTACGGCGAGCGCGAGCGCGACTTCCAGGCCTACCGGCGCGGGCGCTACGTGGAATTCAACCTCGTGTGGGACCGCGGCACGCACTTCGGGTTGCAGTCGGGCGGGCGCACCGAATCCATCCTCATGTCGCTGCCGCCGGTGGTGAAGTGGCGCTACGACTGGAAGCCCGCGCCGGGCACGCCGGAGGCGAGGCTCTACAATGACTTCCTCGTTCCCAGGGATTGGAGCTGAATTGAAGAGCGAATCCAGGAGTCTCGTGACCGGCGGCGCAGGATTTCTCGGGTCCCACCTCTGCGAGCGCCTGCTGGGGCGCGGGGAGGACGTGCTCAGCGTGGACAACTACTTCACGGGCACGAAGGGAAACGTCGCGCACCTCGCGGCCAATCCGCGCTTCGAGGCCATGCGTCACGACGTGACCTTTCCCCTTTACGTCGAGGTGGACCGGATCTTCAACCTGGCGTGTCCGGCCTCCCCCATCCATTACCAGCACGATCCGGTGCAGACGACGAAGACGAGCGTCCACGGCGCGATCAACATGCTCGGGCTCGCCAAGCGCCTGAAGGCGCGAATCCTCCAGGCATCCACCAGCGAGGTCTACGGCGATCCGGAGGTCCACCCGCAGCCCGAGGGCTACTGGGGGCACGTGAATCCCATCGGGTTCCGGTCGTGCTACGACGAAGGCAAGCGCTGCGCCGAGACGCTCTTCTTCGACTATCACCGGCAGCATCGCCTCGACATCAAGGTGGTCCGGATCTTCAACACCTACGGCCCCCGGATGCACCCGAAGGACGGCCGCGTGGTGAGCACCTTCATCGTCCAGGCGCTGGCGGGAGACGACATCACGCTCTGCGGCGACGGAATGCAGACGCGCAGCTTCTGCTACGTGGACGACCTCGTCGACGGGCTGGTGGCCATGATGGACACGGGCCCGGATTTCGTCGGCCCCGTCAACCTGGGCAACCCGACGGAGATCACCATGCTGGCGCTCGCGGAGGAAGTGCTGAGGCTGACATCGTCGAAGTCGAGGATCGTCCATGTTCCATTGCCGTCGGACGACCCGAGGCAGCGGCAGCCCGACATCTCGCTCGCCGGCAGCCGGCTCGGCTGGGCGCCCCGCGTGAGCCTCCGGGACGGGCTCGTCGAGACGATCCGCTACTTCCGGGACCTCCGGTGAGGCTCTCCGTCGTCATACCCTGCTACAACGAGCTCGCCACGATCGACGCGATCATCGAGGCGGTGCGCAACTCGTCCTATCCGCACAAGGAAATCATCGTCGTGGACGACTGTTCCAGCGACGGTACCCGGGAGCGGCTGAAGGAGGTGATCGAGCCCCTCGGCGTCGTCGACCGCGTGATCTTCCACGACGTCAACCGGGGAAAGGGCGCGGCGCTGCGCTCCGGGATCGCCGCGGCGACCGGGGACCTGGTGATCATCCAGGACGCCGACCTCGAGTACGACCCGAACGAGTACCCGCGCCTGGTCGAGCCCATCATCGCCGACCGGGCCGATGTCGTGTTCGGCTCGCGGTTCATGGGCGCGGACGCGCACCGCGTCCTGTTCTTCTGGCACCGCGTCGGCAACGGCATGCTCACGCTCATGTCCAACGTGTTCACGAACCTCAACCTCACGGACATGGAGACCTGCTACAAGGTCTTCCGCAGGGAGATCATCCAGTCGATCACGATCGAGGAGGACCGGTTCGGCTTCGAGCCCGAGGTCACGGCCAAGATCGCGAAGACCCGCTGCCGGATCTACGAAGTCGGGATCAGCTACTACGGGCGCACCTATGCCGAAGGCAAGAAGATCGGGTGGAAGGACGGCGTCCGGGCGTTCTACTGCGTCGTGAAGTACAACCTGTTCCGATGAAGGTCGTCCGGTACTTCTTCGTCGGCGCCGTCGCGGCGGCCGTGGACATCGGCCTCTTCGCCCTGTTCGTCCACGGCTTCGGGCTCGATTACCTGGCGGTCGGCGCGGTGACGTTCGTCCTGGCCACGAGCGTGAACTACGCGCTCAGCGTCCGCGTGGTCTTCAGGAGCGGCGTGCGTTTCAGCCGGCGGCAGGAGATCGCCCTGGTGTTCGCGGTGAGTGCCCTGGGACTGGCGCTCAACCAGCTCGTCCTGTTCGTCGGCGTGACCCGGTTCGCGCTCCCGCCGGTCCTCGCGAAGGTGATGGCCACGGCGGCGGTGTTCTTCTGGAACTACGGGGCGCGGGCGCATTTCGTCTTCAAATGACGCCCGACGACGCCTATCCGGGAATGCGCCTGCTCCTGCGCATCGAGGAGAACCTGGACAACTACAACGAGTGGATCGTGGAGGCGTTCGTCGCTGGCGCGGCAGGCCGGCTGTCGGCGCAGGCGAAGGTCCTCGATTTCGGGTGCGGCATCGGGACGCTCAGCCGCAAGTTCGCGGCGAGGACCGGCGTCGTGCCCGACGGCGTCGAGCTCGACGCCACGCAGCGCGACATGTGCCGCGGCCGCGGGATCCGATGCCATCCGTCGCTCGCCGAGGCGCTGCCCGAGTACGACGTGATCTTCACCTCCAACGTGCTCGAGCACATCGAGGACGATCGCGCCACGCTGGCCGCGCTCCGGGAGCGCCTGAGCCCCGGGGGAGTGCTGATCGTCTACGTGCCCGCCTTCATGCTTCTCTGGACCCGCATGGACGAGACGGTCGGGCACTTCCGCCGATACACGAAACGGGAGCTCGCGACCAAGCTGGAGCAGTCCGGATTCAGGGTCGTGCGGGCCCGGTACTTCGATTCGGTGGGATTCGGGCTCGCGATCCTCTTCAGGCTGGTCGGAAGCCGGGACGGCGAGCCGTCGTCGCGCTCGCTCGCCTTCTTCGACCGGTACCTCGTCCCCGCGAGCCGGGTGCTCGACATCGTGCTCTCGCGCGTTCTCGGGAAGAACGTATTCGCCGTCGCGGAACCGAACCCGCGCTCCGGGTGATCCCCCCGCCGTCGGCAAGCCCGCCCGGGCGAAAAGGCAGGCCCGCATTTTTCCCTTGGTAATCAGCGGGTTTTCGCGTATAGTTCGCTTTGTGCGGTGCAGCAACACGGATTTTCGCCCCGCAATCGTTCATCGTCCCTGACCTCCCCGGAAGAGAGTTCTCTCTTCCCGCAGCAGTTCCCCACGGAAAATTTCCGAAGGATTGCGAATCGGTTGGTGCCGGTGTCTTGGCCTGCCGACTTCGCGCGCCCTTCCATCCAGGCGTTCGTGAGTTTCCCGTTTCCGACGACGGGCGGCGCGTCTTTTTCGCAATCGCCGTACGAGCGCGCCCACCGGAATGGCCGCGCGGGAAAATACCGAACATGAACTTCGACTCCCTGGGCCTCGCCGCCCCTATTTGCGACGCCGTCGCCGCCGCCGGATACACCGCCCCGACACCCGTGCAGGACCGCGTCATTCCCGAGGCGCTGGCCGGGCGCGACCTGATGGTCTCGTCCCAGACCGGCAGCGGCAAGACCGCGGCCTTCATGCTGCCGGCGCTGCAGCTGCTCACCGAGGCGCACGCCGTCGCCGGCCGCGGCCCGCGCGTGCTGGTGCTCGTGCCCACGCGCGAGCTGTCGATGCAGGTCACGAAGGCCGCCGAAACCTACGGCCGCAACATGCGGCGCATCAAGACCGTCTCCGTCGTGGGCGGCATGCCCTACCCGGCGCAGAACCGCCTGCTGCAGGCGGGTGTGGACATCCTCGTGGCCACGCCGGGCCGGCTCCTCGACCAGATGCAATCGGGCCGCATCGACCTCTCGCGCCTGCAGATGCTGGTGCTCGACGAGGCCGACCGCATGCTCGACATGGGGTTCAAGGAGGACCTGGAGGCGATCGTCGCGCGCATGCCCGCCACGCGCCAGACGCTCCTCTTCTCGGCCACGCTGGAACCCAACATCGTGCGCCTCGCGCGCACCATGCTGAAGGACCCGGCCCGGATCGAGATCGACAGCCAGCAGGCGCGCCACGAGAACATCGTGCAGCGCCTGCACTTCGCCGACGACCAGGGCCACAAGAACCGCCTGCTCAACCACCTGCTGCGCGACGTCGACGTGAACCAGGCCATCGTCTTCACCGCCACCAAGCGCTCCGCCGACGAGGTGGCGCAGGACCTGCACTCCAAGGGCTTCGCCGCGGCCGCGCTGCACGGCGACATGAACCAGGGCGCGCGCACCCGCACGCTCCAGGCGATGCACGTGGGCAGGCTGCGCGTGCTCGTGGCCACCGACGTCGCCGCGCGCGGCCTCGACGTGCAGGGCATCTCGCACGTCATCAACTACGACCTGCCGCGCCAGGCCGAGGACTACGTGCACCGCATCGGCCGCACCGGCCGCGCGGGACGCAACGGAACCGCGATCAGCCTGGTCAACGCGCGCGAGCACGCCCAGGTGCGCACCATCGAGCGCTTCACGGCGCAGCCCATCCCCGTCACCGTGATCGAGGGCCTGGAGCCGAAAGTCCGCGCGTTCTCGAGGCCCTCGGGCCCCGCCGGGCGGCCCGCCGGCAAGCCGCGCGGCAAGCCGCAGGGCCGTTCGTTCCGATCCGGCCGATAGGCAGCCCGCAAAGAAACCAGGGGTCAGATCCCTTATTTTCGGATGCCCCTGACGGGTGCGACGAAAAAAGGGATCTGACCCCTTTTTCTCAGCCGTCGAATCCCTCGAGGAGGATGAGCCGCCCGTTGCTCGCGGCGCGGCGCATCGACCGCGGCAGCTCGTACTCGGGCGAATCCCACCACGCGCGCGCGGCCTCCACCGACGGAAACTCGATGATGACGCGGCGCAGCGGCGGCCATTCGCCTTCCAGCACCTCGGCGGCTCCGCCCCGCACGAGGAAGCGCCCGCCGTACTGCGCGATGGTGGCGGGCACCGCCGCCGTGTAGGGCTTGTAGGCCTCGGGGTCGGTGACGTCGACTTCGGCGATCACGTAGGCGGCCATGCTCACACTTTCGAGTAGGCGGCGCGCACGGGCTCGGCGCCGTGGATCTTCTCCAGCCGGCGCACGATGAAGTGCCCGCGCGCCATGTCCTGGTAGTGCCCGATGAAGACGGTGTTCACCACCGCGCCGCCCGCGGCGCCGATGATCGGGATCGCCTGCACCGCCGCCTTCTCGGAGACGACGACCCCGAAGCGCGCGCCGATCGCCGCGACCAGCCGCACCAGGGCGGGGGAGCCGGACCTGGCGAGCCCCTTCTTCGCGAGATGCGCGGCGGCCTCCGAGACCGCGGTGGCGAGGGCTGCGCGCGCGGCGAAGTATCCCGACTCCGTGGCGTTGTCGCGCTTGTCCTTCGAAGAGCCCAGCGCGAACACGGTGAGGCAGGCGAGCTTCGTGTCGATGTGGCGCGGGTTCTCGCCCTCGCTCGCGGCGATGTCGGCGATCGAGCGCAGCATGAGCGTGGTGGAAAGCGGCAGCTCCCAGGAGAGCGCGGCCAGCCCGAACGCGCCGCCGGCCGCGCCCGAAGCCGCGGCCGCCATGCGGTGGAACCTGTCCTGCGAAGCGAGCCTCGGGCGCCCGCCCAGCGAGGTCACCGCCACGTCGAGCGCCTTGAGGAGCGCCGCTTCCGTGGCCTTGTGCACGCTCCTCTGCCACGAGGCGGGGAGCATCTTCACGCCCTTCTCCACGGGCGAGCCCAGCATCGACGAGAGCTTGGCCGCGAGGCCGGGGTTCTCGAGCAGCACCTTGGCGCGCCTGAGGTCCGCGAGGTCGGCCTTCGTGAGCGTCGTCATGGCGACGATCTTACTGCGGCGACCGTGCGAGCGACAGGCCCCGGTCGCTCAGGCGCGCGAGAAGAGGCGGTCGGGAAGCGCGCGGATGCGGTCGAAGAGCTTGGCGCCCCAGAGGGAGGTCTTGGCCTGGAGGCTCTCGACCGGCCTCTGGACGCGAACCAGGTCGGGCCGCTGCTTGAACGAGCGGTACCTCTCCAGGGCCGCCTCGACGTGCCCGCGCAGCTGGCGGACCTGGACGGGCTTGTTGAGGAACCGGAAAATCTGCGCCTGGTTGATGAGCTCGATCACCAGCTCGGAATCGGAGGCTTCGGTGACGAGGATCGACAGGACTTCCGGGTGCTGGCCCTTGAGCAGCTTGAAGAGCGTGATGAGGCCGTCCTGCCCCACGGCGAGGTCCGCGACGATGAGGGCGGTCTCCTCGGCCTCCAGCGCCTTCACGGCGTCCATGGGCGTGGCCACGAGACGCACCGGCGCCACGCCGCCCAGCACGGACTTGAGCCCCTCCGCGAGCACGTCGGAGGAATCGATCACGAGGATCGAGGCGCCGAATTTCGCGAGCGGCGCGGCAGGCGCCGGCGGGGCCGCCGACAGCTCCAGCGCGATGGCCACCGCGTCCGCGACGGTCTTCTGTATCTCCCCGTTGTCCCAGGGCTTCTTCACGAAGCGGAACACCTCGCCCTCGTTGATGGACCCCACGATCGCCGCGAGATCCGAGTAGCCGGTGAGGAGCATGCGCACCGTGTTGGGCGAGAGGTCCAACACCCGCCGCAGGAGCTCCACCCCGGTCATGCCGGGCATGCGCTGGTCGCTCACCACCACGTGGATGCCGAAGCGCTTCACGAATTCCAGCGCGAGCGGGCCGTTCTCGGCGGTGAAGACGTGGTACTGGCTGCGGAAGAGGGTTCGAAGGCCGTTGAGGATGCGCTCCTCGTCGTCGACGAAGAGGACGCGCGCCTTCTTCGCGTCGCCCGTCATGGCGAAGGTGGCGGGCAGGACGGCGGCAGCACCCGCCTCGCCCATGACGCCGGCGACCTTGGCCCCGGCGATGAGGCGCGCCTTGTCCATGAGGCTCGCCGTGGCCGTCAGGGGCAGGCTCGCCGGGGAGACCGCGGCGGCGGCGGCGGCGAGCGGCCCGCCGAGGCTCTCCTCGAGCGCGATCTTGAGCGCGTCGGCGAACTCGCGCGCGGAGCCGAAGCGGTCCGCCGGCTCCTTGGCGAGCGCCTTCTGCACGACCCAGTCGAGCTGCCAGGAGACCTTGGGGTTGAGGGTCGACGGGCTGGCCGGGCGCTCGTTGACCACGCGGCGCAGGATCTCGACGTTGTTGCCGGTGAAGGGGCGCGCGCCGGTGATGAGCTCGTAGACGATGACGCCGACCTGGTAGAGGTCCGTGCGGGGCGTGGCCTCCTGGCCGACGAACTGCTCGGGGGCCATGTAGTGCGGCGTGCCCACGATGTCGCCCAGCGCCGTGAGCGTGGACGTGTCGATCCTCGCCACGCCGAAGTCGGTGATCTTGATTCGGCCGTCGTCGTTGATGAGGATGTTGCCGGGCTTCAGGTCCCGGTGGATCACGCCCTGCCCGTGCGAGTAGGCCAGCCCGTCGAGCACCTGGCGGATGATCTCCCAGGTGTCCTTGAAGCCGTAGCGCGTGACCTCCTTGAGGTGGTGCGCGAGCGACTTCCCGTTCACCATCTCCATCACGATGCAGGCGATCTCGTCGGTCTCGATGAAGTCGTAGATCGCGGCGATGCGCGGGTGCGTGAGGCGCCCGACGGCCTCGGCCTCGTGGCGGAAGCGGCCGATCACGTACTCGAGGTCGGCGGGATCGAGCGCGCTCTTGGTGATCACCTTGAGCGCCACCGGCCGCTTGATGCCGGGGTCGAAGCCGCGGAAGACGAGTCCCGTCGAGCCCTTGCCCAGGATCGCCTGGACGGCGTACTTGCCGATTCTCTCGGGAACCTGCATCGCTTCAGGCCTCCATGGCCAGCTCGGCCGGCGGCCGCAGCGGCAATACCACGGTGAACACCGTACCCTTGCCCGCCTCGGATTTCACGTCGATCCTCCCGCCGTGCTGGGCGACGATCTTGTAGGCGATCGACAGCCCCAGCCCCGTGCCCTTGCCGACCTCCTTGGTGGTGAAGAACGGGTCGAAGATCCTCGGAAGCGTCTCGGCGGGGATGCCCCTGCCGTTGTCGGCCACCTCGATCGCGATCGCGTCCGCGCCCTCGGCGCGCGTGGTGACGACGATCGTCTTCTGCGGCTTGTCGAGGGCCTGGGCGGCGTTGTTCAAGAGGTTGAGGAACACCTGGTTCACCTGCGAGGGCGAGCAGGTGATCGACGGGATCTCGCCGAAGCGCCGCTCGACCGTGATGTTACGCAACTGGGGCCTCGCGATGAGGAGCGTGGCGGCCACGCCCTCGTTCACGTTGAAGCTCGCCACCTTGCTGCGGTCCAGGCGCGAGAAGTTCTTGAGGTTCGCGACCAGCTCGGAAATCTCCTCGATGCCGTGCAGGCCGTCCTTCGAGAGCGCCTCGAGGTCGCCCAGCACCTGGTGCTCGCGAAGCTGCGCGAGGCGCGCGTTCATCGCCCCGAAGGCCTCCTGGAGTTCGGCCTGGCCGGGGGATTCGGACTGCAGCAGGCCAACCAGCCGCTCCGATTGCGCCACCGCGTCCTCGAGCTCCGGGAGCCGGTCGCGCACGGTGGCCACGCTGTTCTTCACGTAGGCGAGCGGCGTGTTGATCTCGTGGGCCACGCCCGCGACCATCTGGCCCAGGGAGGACATCTTCTCGCTCTGCACGAGCTGCGCCTCCGATTCCTTGAGCTTCACGAGCGCCTCCGAGAGCTCCTTCGTCCGGTGGGCCACGCGCTTCTCGAGGCTTTCGTTGGCCTCCCGCAGCGCGGCCTGCGCCGAGAATACGCGCGCGGCGAGGTAACCCATCCCGATGAGCAGCGCCGCGGCGTAGACGAACAGGTAGACGCGCCACCGTTCCTTGTCCTCGAGGGAGGCCTGCACCGAGCGAGAGATCGTCTGCGAGAGAAGCTCGACGCGCTCGCCCGCCGTGCTGAATCCGAATGCCTGCGCGGCCTCGTTCTCGCGCGCGCGGGCCGCGAGGAAGGCCCGCAGCGCCTGCTCGGCGGCGGAGGCGGACGCTGCGAGGGAGGGGTGGGCGGCGACGGCCGCCTCCCGCAGCGTCGCCACGCGCGCCGCGAAGGAGCCGTTGCCGCCGTCCGGCGCGCGCGCCGCGGCGACGAGCGCCATCGCCTCGGCCGCGAGGGCGGTGTAGCGCTCCGCCCGGCCCGGGTCCTTGAGCCGCATCGTCGCCGCCTCCCCGGCCAGGGTACCTGCCGTCGATTGCGCGGCGGCGAGCGAGCCGACGGAGTCGGCGTGCCGGGCCTTGAGCGTCTCCCAGGCCGCGCTCTTGCCCGCCATGCCGGCCCTGATCGCGGGAAGGGCCGCGGCCACCCCCGGCCGGCCGGTGACTCGCTCGAGCTCGCGCAGGATGCGCGACAGGGTCGGGCCGCGATCGGGAACGGTTGTGCCCTGCGCCAGGGTCGCCGCGTAGCGGGTGGCGTCGGCGTCCCAGCGCGCGTCGAGCTCCCTAAACTCGCGCAGCAGCGCGAGGATCTCCGCGTCCTTCTTGAAATCGATCGCCTCGGTTCGCGAATACAGGAACGCGAGCATGCCGAGGAGGGCGATGGCGATGGTGCCGAGGAGGGCGCCGCGGGCGCCCCGGTTGATCGTCATGGAGTGGTTTCCGTTCGAGGGGGCGCACCGTGGCTGCCCTTCCTCGAGCCCATTGTGTGGTGGCGCGGCCGGCGGCGTCTGTGAGTCGCGTCACCCGGCAATTACAAGTGTAGCCGCTCGCGCGGTGCCGCCCCCGCGTTTCATTCGCCGAGGTAGGCCTGCCGGACCTGCGGATCGTGCAGCAGCGCGGAAGCCTCTCCGGAGAGCGTCACCAGGCCGCTTTCGAGCACGTAGGCGCGGCGGCTCGCCTCCAGCGCGAGCCTCGCGTTCTGCTCCACGAGCAGCATGGTCACGCCCTCGCCGGCGATCTGGCGGATCACCTCGAAGATGCGATCCACCATGATGGGGGCGAGCCCCATGCTCGGCTCGTCGAGGAGCAGCAGCCGCGGCCGGCTCATGAGCGCGCGGCCGATGGCGAGCATCTGCTGCTCGCCGCCGGACATCGTGCCGGCCGTCTGGCGCATGCGCTCCTTCAGGCGCGGGAAGAGCGTGAAGACGCGCTCGACGTCGCCGGCGACGGCGGCGCGGTCGCCGCGGGTGTACGCGCCCATCGCGAGGTTCTCCTCGATGGTGAGCTGGGGGAAGACGCCGCGCCCCTCGGGGACGAGGGCGATCCCCTTGCGCGCGATCTCGTGGGGCTTCGCGCCCGCGATGTCCTCGCCGTCGTAGACGATGCGGCCGCCGGCGTGGGCGAGCCCGGTGATGGCGCGAAGCGTCGTGGTCTTGCCCGCCCCGTTGGCGCCGATGAGGCAGACGAGCTCTCCCTGCCCGACCACGAGGTCGATGCCCTTCACGGCGCGGATGCCGCCGTAGTGGACCTCGACCTTCTCGAGCGCGAGCAGGCTCATGCCTGCGCCCCGTGGGCCGCGCCCAGGTAGGCCTCGATCACCCTGGGGTCGCGGCGCACGTCCGCCGGCAGGCCCTCGGCGATGCGCCGGCCGTAGTCGAGCACCAGCACGCGGTCGCACAGGCCCATCACCAGGCGCATGTCGTGCTCGATGATGAGGATGGTCGTGCCGTCGCGCCGGATGGACTCGAGGAGCTTCTTCAGGTCCTGCTTCTCCGTGGCGTTCATGCCGGCCGCGGGCTCGTCGAGCGCGAGCAGCCGCGGGTCGGTCGCGAGCGCGCGGGCGATCTCCAGGCGGCGCTGGTCGCCGTAGGCGAGGTAGCGCGCCAGCTCGTTGCCGCGCGGGCCGATGCCCACGTAGTCGAGCAGCTCGCGGGCGCGCCGGACGATTCCGGCCTCCTCGGCGCGGGTGGCGGGATCGCGCGCGATGGCGCCGAGCACGCCGGCCTTCGTGCGCACGTGCCGCCCGATCATCACGTTCTCGAGCGCCGAGAGGTTCGCGAAGAGGCGGATGTTCTGGAAGGTGCGCGCGATGCCGAGCGCGGCGATGCGGTCCGGGGTGGCCTCGACGAGCGCGCGGCCCTCGAAGCGGAACTGGCCCTCGTCGTGGCGATAGAGCCCGGTGAGGACGTTGAAGAGCGTGGTCTTGCCGGCGCCGTTGGGGCCGATGAGTCCGTAGATCTCGCCCTTCGCGATGGAGAAGCTCACCTCCGAGAGCGCGGTGAGGCCGCCGAAGCGCTTGGTCACGCGCTCGATCTCGAGGAGCGGCGCGCCCGCCCGCGGCTCAGGCACCGTCGCCATCGTCGCGCCCGGTGGACAGCTCGCGCTTCCTCACGGCGGAAGGCAGGAGGCCGGCCGGGCGGAAGAGCATCATCACGACCATCGCCAGCCCGAAGAGGAGCATCCGGATCACCTCGGGATCGATGAGCGAGCGGCCGAAGAGCATGCGCTGCGCCGGCTCCACCGTGTAGCGCAGGATCTCGGGCACGAAGGAGAGCAGCACCGCGCCCAGGACCACGCCCCAGATGTTGCCCATGCCGCCCAGCACCACCATGGAGAGCACCATCACGCTCTCCGTGAGGATGAAGCTCTCCGGGCTGATGAACCCCTGGATCGCCGAGAACATGCCGCCCGCGACGCCGCCGAAGGAGGCGCCCATGGCGAAGGCGAGGAGCTTCATGCGCACGGTGTCGATGCCCATGGAGCGCGCGGCCATCTCGTCCTCGCGGATCGCCTCCCACGCGCGCCCGATGCGCGAATCCTGCAGGCGCAGGTTCACGACGATCACCACGAGCAGGACGGCGAGCAGGAAGTAGTAGTACTTCATCGTCCCGGTGAGCGCGTAGTCGCCGATGCGCGTGGCCGAGGAGAAGTCCACCCCGAGGACGTGGATGGGGTCGATGGTGGCGATGCCCTTGGGGCCGTTGGTGAGGTTGAAGGGCTCGGAGAGGTTGTTGAGGAAGATGCGGATGATCTCGCCGAAGCCCAGCGTGACGATGGCGAGGTAGTCGCCGCGCAGCCTCAGGGTCGGCGCCCCCAGGATCACCCCGAAGGTGCACGCCACCGCCGCGCCGATGGGCAGGATCGCCCACCACGGCAGGTGCAGGCCGAAGTGCGGCGAGGCGAGCAGGGCGTAGACGTACGCGCCGACGGCGTAGAAGGCGATGTAGCCCAGGTCGAGCAGCCCCGCGAAGCCCACCACGATGTTGAGCCCCAGCGACAGCAGCACGAAGAGGATGGCGAGGTTCGTGATCCGCACCCACGCCGTGCCCGCCATGGCCAGGACGAAGGGAAGGGCGAGGAGCGCGACGGCAATCAGGGCCACTCCGGCCCATTTGAGGCGGGGGTCGGCGCGAACGCGGTCCAGGGTGCCCATGGTTAGGCAAACCTTTGGAACACGGATGAACACGGATGGACACGGATGAACACGGACAAGGCGAATCCGGGCTCAGGAAAGAATGCGCAGGATGTCGATCCGGGGCCGGCCGAAGTTGATGAGGAGGCCGGTGTGAAGACCGCAGGCCCGCAGGTAATTGAGGCATTGAGACTTGTGACTCGGCGACAGGGCATCGACCGCCTTGAGCTCGATGACCAGGCGGCCATCCACGACCAAATCCGCCTGGTAGATGCCGACGATCTCATTGCGGTAGCGGACCTCGATCGGGCGCTGCTGCTCCACCGAGTGTCCGCAGAGGCGCAGTTCGACCGCGAGAGCGTTCTCATAGACCTTCTCAAGAAATCCAACTCCCAGCGCATTGGCAACGCGAAAGGCAGCCCCGATGACACTTCGTGAGACGTCGACATCGCCCTTCAATCCAACATCCGTGTTCATCCGTGTTCATCCGTGTCCCCGCCTTTGGGTGGCGTAACTCCATAACGCCCACCTAGGCCCGGTCGCCGACACGCTCGCCCAGCAGCCCCGAGGGCCGGAAGACGAGCACGAGGATGAGGACGATGAACGCGTAGACGTCCTTGTAGTTGCTGCCGAAGAGGCTCGACTCGGGGCTCGCGGCGCACACCTCCGCGAAGCCGGGGAGGAACCGGTCCATCAGGCACACGTTGGTGAAGTCGCCCACGTAGCCCGCGCCCAGCGCCTCGATGAGCCCCATGAGGATGCCGCCCAGGACCGCGCCCGCGAGGTTGCCGATGCCGCCCAGGACCGCGGCGCTGAAGGCCTTGAGGCCGAGGAGGAACCCCATCTGGTAGTGCGCCACGCCGTAGTAGGTCCCGACCATCGCGCCGGCCACGGCGCCCAGCCCGGCGCCGATCAGGAAGGTGGCCGAGATGACGCGGTTCACGTCGATGCCCATGAGGCCGGCCACCTGCGGATTCTGCGAGGTGGCGCGCATGGCGATGCCCAGCTTCGTGCGGTAGACGAGGGTCACGAGCCCGGCCATCATCGCGATCGAGGTGCCGATGATGGCGAGCTGGACGTTGGAGATGGCCGCGCTCGTCTCCGAGGTGCCGAAGTGGAAGAGCCTCAGCTCGATGATCTGCGGGAAGGCGATGATGTTGCGGCTCCACACGAGCAGCGCCAGGTGCTGCAGCACGATGGACACGCCGATGGCGGTGATGAGCGGGGCGAGACGGGGCGCCGCGCGCAGCGGCCGGTAGGCGACGCGCTCGATCACGTAGCCCACGGCCATGCATGCGGGGACCGCCGCCGCGATGCCGGCGCCCACGATCACGGCCGGCGGCAGCCCTGTGGGGGCGAGAGCGACGATGACCGAGAAGGCGACCATGCAGCCGATCATCACCACCTCGCCGTGCGCGAAGTTGATGAGCTGCACGATGCCGTAGACCATGGTGTAGCCCAGCGCCACGACCGCGTACACGCAACCGAGCGTGAGGCCGTTCACCACCTGCTGGATGAAGGTATCCAGGACGCCGCTCCTTGGACTCGAAGGCCGATTCTACGAGAAGTCGGCCAAAAAAAAACGGCACCGTTGCCGGTGCCGTTTCCAGTCGAAGACCGTTTCTTCTTCTTCTTCTCTTACTTCTTCGCTTCGTTCTTCTTGCCCTCGGCGGGCGCTGCCGTCGGGGCGGCCGGAGGCATTGCCGCGGGCGCGGCGGCAGCGGGGGCGGCCGGCGCGGGCGCGGCGAAGGGCGTCGAGACGCCGTTCTTCACCACCGCGAGCGGCTTGATGGCGCCGTCCTTCAGCCGGAAGATCGTGATCTCGGCTTCCTTGCGGTCGCCCTTCGCGTCGAACTCGACCTTGCCGGTGGCGCCCGTGAAGGACACGTTCTGCATTTCGGGAACGAACTTGGCCGGGTCGGTGGAGTCGGCCTTCTTCATGGCCTCGATCACGGCGAGCGTGGCGTCGTAGAAGTAGGGCGCGTACTGCTTGATCTCGCCGTACTTGGCCTTGAACGCGTCCTGGAAATCCTTGCTGGCCGCCTCGGCGGGCAGGCCCGCCTGCGAGCAGATGAGCCCCTCGGCGGCGGCGCCGGCGAGCTTCGCCATCTCGTTGGTGCAGGCGCCGTCCCCGAAGGAGAAGGCGCTCTTGATGCCCAGCTCGCGCGCCTGCTTGAGCATCGGGCCGCCGGTGGCGTCCATGCCCCCGTGGAAGACGACGTCCGGGTTCTTCGCCTTGATCTTGGTGAGGATCGCCTTGAAGTCGGTTTCCTTGTCGGTGGTGCGCTCGCGGCCGACGATCGCGACCTTCTTGCCCTTGAGGTACTTCTCGACCTCGTTGGCGAGGCCCTCGCCGTAGGCGGTCTTGTCGTCGATGATCGCGACCTTCTTCGCCTTGAGCTCCGTGGCGATGAAGGCGGCGATGGCCGGGCCCTGCTGGTCGTCGCGGCCGACGGTGCGGAAGACGCCCTTGAGGCCGCGCTCGGTGAGCGTCGGGTTGGTGGCGGAGCCGGAGATCACGGGAATGCCGGCCTTGGTGTAGATCTCGGAGGCGGGAATGGTCACGCCGGAGTTCAGGTGGCCGATCACGGCGGCGACCTTGGCGTCCACGAGCTTCTGGGCGACGGTGGTGCCCGTCTTCGGGTCGGCCTGGTCGTCCTCGCTCATCATCTTGAAGGTGACGGGCTTGCCGCCGATGACGAGCTTCTTGTCGTTGGCCTGGGCCACGGCGAGCGCGACGCCGTTCTCGTCATCCTTGCCGAGGTGGGCGATCGAGCCCGTGAGCGGGCCCGCGTGGGCGATGGTGACGCTGACGCCGGCAGGTGCGGCGGCTTTGGGGGCGGGCTTCGGCTCTTCCTTCTGGCCGCAGGCCGCCACGCCTAGCGCGAGGGCGACGGCAAGGGCGAGCTTCATCGAACGGTTCATCGAAATTCTCCTGAATGAATTGGGGGAGGCCTGGGAGGGTCGGGGCGGGGTCGAGCGCGGGATTATAGAGGCGGGCGTGATCGCGAGCACGCCCAACCATGAAAAAAGCCGGCGCGAAGCCGGCTTTTCCTTGTAAGCATGCGCTTACATTACTTCGTGGAGAGGACCCACTTGACCAGCGTCTTGACGTCCTCGTCCTTCACGTTGGCGTTCGGGGGCATCGGAACCTGGCCCCAGGTGCCCACGCCGCCCTTCTTGACCTTCTCGACGAGCATGGCCTCGGCCTTGGCGTTGCCCTTGTACTTGGCGGCGACGTCCTTGTACGACGGGCCGACCAGCTTCTTGTCGATGGCGTGGCAGGCGGTGCAGGCGGACTTGGTCGCGAGCTCAAGGCTGGCGAACGCCGGTGCGGCGGTGAAGGCGAGGCCGAGCGCGGCGACGATGAGACCGGACTTCTTCATGACTGACTTCTCCTTAGGCGGTACGGTTGGGGGGAGGCGCGGAACCCGTGATTTTCAAGGGTTTCAGGCTTTCGCGCAATTGCCCCGGCTCCGCGACAGGAGCCAGACATGTAACGCCCTCGCACACCCATGCGTTGACCGCCGGCCCGGCCGGCTTGGCCAGCGGCGGAGGGAGGCCGGTCGCCGTGCCCGCGACGAACACCACGAGCGCGTCCGGGCGGTAGTCGCCCCGCAGGGCTTCGCGCCAGGGGCCGAATTGCGCCTCCGGGCCCCTCACGACGACCGTCGTCGGCGGCCGCAGCGTCTCCTCCAGCGCCGCGAGAAGGCTCCCGAACCCGGCGGGGCTGCGCTCGATGGCCGGCCAGAAGAGCGCGAGCGTGCCCTCCGCGGCCCGCTGGAAGCGCGTGTCGCCCGAAAGGAACGCCAGGCGGTTGAGCGCCCAGGCCGCGACGCCGTTGCCCGAAGGCGTCGCGTTGTCGTGGCCGGGCTTGGGCCGGTGGATAAGGCGCTCGTGGTCGTGGGAGGTGAAGTAGAAGCCGCCGCCCGAGTTGTCGTGGAACGAGTCGAGGAGGGAGTCGCCCAGCGTCTCGGCCCAGGCGAGGTCGTCGGCGCGGAAGTCGGCCTGCAGCATCTCCAGGAGCGCGGCCAGCAGGAAGGCGTAGTCGTCGAGGTACGCGTTCAGGTGCGTCCTGCCGTCCTTGTGGGTCGCGAGAAGCCGTTCGCCGTCCCACATCGCCGTGCGGATGAAGTCGAGGGCGCGCCGGGCGCTGGCGAGCCAGTCGGCGCGGTCGAAGACGCGCGCGGCGTGCGCCATGCCGCCGATCATGAGCGCGTTCCACGAGGCGAGGATCTTGTCGTCCCGGCCCGGCCGCACGCGCCGGCTGCGGGCGGCGAGGAGTTTCGCGCGCGCCGAGGCGAGGCGGGAAGCGGCCTCGGGCTCGGCAATGGCGAGCGTGGCGGCGATGCCGGCAAGCGGCGTGGCGACGACGGGGTTCCACGCGCGGCCCTCGAAGTTGGGCCCGCGGTCGAAGCCGTAGTGCGGGATCGCGACGGCCATCTCCGCGGTGGTGAGGAGCGCGCGCACCTCCTCGCGCGACCACACGTAGAACCTGCCTTCCTCGCCCTCGGAGTCGGCATCCAGCGAGGAGTAGTAGCCGCCCGCGGGCGACTGCATCTCGCGCATCACCCACGCGGCCGTCTCCTCGACGGTGCGCGCGAAGAGCGCCTCGCCCGTGACGGCCCACGCGTCGGCGTATAGGCGGATGAGCTGCCCGTTGTCGTAGAGCATCTTCTCGAAGTGCGGAATGGCCCACTCGTCGTCCACGCTGTAGCGCGCGAAGCCGCCGCCCAGCTGGTCGAAGATGCCGCCCTCGGCCATCCTCGCGAGCGTCGTCGTGGCCATCGCGAGCGCTCGCTCGTCGCCGCTTCGCGCGTAGTGACGCAGGCAGGTGTCGATCGTGTCGGGATGGGGAAACTTGGGCGCCTGGCCGAATCCGCCGCGCGCGCGGTCGAAGCTGCCCTCGTGGAACGCGATCGCCTCGCGCAGCGGCCGGTCGGAGAACTCGGAGGGGTGCGCGCCCCCGCGTGGCTGCGTGCGGGCGAGCGCGGCGACGAGCTCGCCGTTCTGCGCCTCGATGTCGCCGCGGCGCTCGTCGTAGTAGGCGCGCACGCGGCGCATGAGGTCCACGAACCCGGGCAGCCCGTAGCGCGGCTCCTTCGGGAAATAGGTGCCGCCGAAGAACGGCACCTGGTCGGGCGTGAGGAACATCGTGAGCGGCCAGCCGCCGGCGCGCTGCGTGAGCATCTGCTGCGCGGCCTGGTAGATCTGGTCGATGTCGGGACGCTCCTCGCGGTCCACCTTCACGTTCACGAAGAGGTCGTTCATCACCTGCGCCACTTCCGGGTCCTCGAACGATTCGTGGGCCATGACGTGGCACCAGTGGCAGGCGGAGTAGCCGATGGAGAGCAGGATCGGCTTGCCCGATTCCCTTGCGGTCCCCAGGGCTTCTTCCCCCCAGGGGTGCCAGTCGAC
>JAGRPO010000087.1 GCA_019449455.1 Betaproteobacteria bacterium
CAACACGCCCGTCACCACGATCCACACGAGCGTCACCGGGATGAACACCTTCCAGCCCAGCCGCATGATCTGGTCGTAGCGGTAGCGCGGGAAGGAGGCGCGCACCCACAGGAACATGAACATGAAGAAGGCGATCTTCGGAAGCAGCCACCAGATGCCGGGGGCGCCGAGGATTCCCCAGGCCGCCGGGAAGGGCGAGAGCCATCCGCCCAGGAAAAGCAGGCTCGCGAGCGCCGAGACGAGGATCATGTTCGCGTACTCGGCGAGGAAGAAGACCGCGAAGGTCATCCCCGAGTACTCGACGTGGAAGCCCGCCACCAGCTCGCTCTCGCCCTCGGCCACGTCGAAGGGGGCGCGGTTGGTCTCGGCGAGGCCGGCGATGAGGTACACGACGAAGAACGGGAAGAGGGGCAGCCAGAACCACTCGAGGAAGCCCCAGTTGCCGGCCTGGCGGTTCACGATCTCGGTGAGGTTCAGGCTCTGCCCCGCCATGAGCGCGCCCACCAGGGCGAAGCCCATCGCGATCTCGTAGGCCACCACCTGCGCCGCGGAGCGCATGGCGCCCAGGAAGGCGTACTTCGAGTTCGACGCCCAGCCGGCGATGATGATCCCGTACACGCCCATCGAGGTCATGGCGAGCACCACGAGGAGCCCCGCGTCTACGTTGGCGATCACCCATCCCGGCGCGAAGGGCACCACGGCCCACACGGCGAGCGCCGGCGCCACCGAGATGATGGGCGCGAGGAAGAAGAGCCCCTTGGAGGCGCCGGTGGGGACGATGCGCTCCTTCATGAGGAGCTTGATCGCGTCGGCGATGGGCTGCAGGACGCCCTTCCAGCCCACGCGGTTGGGGCCCTTGCGCACCTGGATCCAGCCGATCACCCAGCGCTCGACCAGCTGGTAGTAGAGGACGGTGAGCAGCAGCGGCACGAGCACGGCCACGATGCCCGCGAGCGATCTCGCGAACATCCAGGCGTACGGGCCCCACGCCGGGCCGAACCAGCCCTCGACGGCGCCCTGCACGGTGCCGAGAAATTCCGTCATGCGGCGGCCTCCGCGGCGACCTTCTCGAGGCCGATCGCGCCCTCGCCCAGCGAAACGGTGCCGGCGACGCCGCGCGCGACGCGCACGCACCCGTCGGCGAGCGCCTCGTCGATGGCCGCCTCCATCACCGCCTCGCCCCCGCCCTGCGTCACGCGGACGCGGTCGCCGGCGGCCAACCCCGCGGCTTTCGCGGTGGCGGCGTTCATGCGCGCCTGCGCGGCGGCCTTCGCGTCGGCGGTCTTCTGCAGGCTCGGCGCGCGGCGCACCTGGGGATCGGTGCCGTAGATCGGCCATTCGGCCACGCGCTCCAGACCCGCGCCGGGCGGGGCGATCGCGAACGCGACCGGGACGAGCGAGTTGGACAGCCCGGCGTCGGCCCAGGACTGGAGGTCGGGCGCGATCGAGGCGCGCACGGCCTCGATCGAGTCGGCGCCGAAGCCCCCGAGCCCGAGCATCGAGCCCAGCACGCGCAGCACCTTCCAGCCGGGGCGCGTCTCGTCCCTCGGCTTCACGACCGCATGGAACGACTGCACGCGGCCTTCCATGTTCACGAACGTGCCCGCCGTCTCGGCCGACGGCGCGATGGGCAGGATCACGTGGGCGTATTCGGGCGCCCAGCAGCGCCACGCGGTGAGCGCCACCACGAACTCCGCCTTCCCGAGCGCGGCGATCGCCGCCGGCGCCATGGCCGCGTCGCGCTCCGGCTCGAAGCCGGCCACGAGCCACGCCTTGGGCGGGTCGGCGACCATGCCGCGGGTGTCGAGCCCGCCGGAGACGGGATGCGCGCCGACGAGCTTCGCGCCCACGCTGTTGGCGTTCTGCGCCAGCACGCCGAGCCTCGCGCCGGCCAGGCGCGCGATCTCCTGGGCGATGGCGGCGAGCGCCGCAAAGTCGGGATGCTGCTGCGCGTAGTTGCCCAGGAGCACCGCGGCACGCTCTCGCCCCGCCAGGCTCTTCGCGATGGCGCGCGCCTCGTCCGTCACCGCGACGCCGGCGGCGGCCTTCGCCACCTCGCCCTCGAGGGGCTTGCCCGCGGCCTCGGCGACGGCCTTCGCCACGCCGGCCAGCGCGGCGGCGAGCCCGGAGGGCCGCGCCACGACGCGGTTCGCCACGGGCATCAGCAGGTCGTCGCCGGCGACGTGCACCACGTTGACGGCGAGCCCCGCCTTCGCGCCCTGGCGCAGGCGGTTGGCCAGCAGCGGGTGCTCCTTGCGGATCGTGGAGCCCACGAGGAGCACGGCCTGCTGCGCGCCCAGCTCCGCGACCTTCATGCCGAGCCAGGGAGCGCCCGCGAAGCGCGCGCGCGAATCGAGCGCCCGGAAGTGGTAGTCGATGTTGTCGGTGCCCAGCCCGCGCGCGAGCGCCGTGGCGAGGTGCAGCTCCTCCAGCGTGAGCGTGGGCGACAGGAGCGCGCCGAGGCCCTTCGGGCCGTGCCTCGCCACCGCGCCCTTCAGCCCGTTGGCGACGGCTTCCAGCGCCTCCTGCCAGTCCACCTCGACCCATGCGCCGTCCTTGCAGACCATGGGACGCGTGAGGCGGTCCTCGGTGTTCAGGCCCTCGTAGGCGAAGCGGTCGCGGTCGGAGAGCCAGCATTCGTTCACGTGCTCGTTCTCGCAGGGCACCACGCGCATCACGCGGTCCTCTTTCACCTGCATGACGAGATTGGAGCCCAGCCCGTCGTGCGGGGAGACGGACTTGCGGCGGGAGAGCTCCCAGGTGCGCGCCGAGTAGCGGAACGGCTTCGAGGTGAGCGCCCCCACGGGGCACAGGTCGATCATGTTCCCGGAGAGCTCGGAGTCCACCGTGCGGCCCACGAACGAGAGGATCTCGGAATGCTCGCCGCGCCCCACCATGCCCAGCTCCATGATCCCCGCGACCTCCTGCCCGAAGCGCACGCAGCGCGTGCAGTGGATGCAGCGCGTCATTTCGGTGGAGATCAGGGGGCCGAGGTTCTTGTTCACCACCACGCGCTTCTCCTCCTCGTAGCGCGAGGTGGAGCCGCCATAGCCCACGGCGAGGTCCTGCAGCTGGCATTCGCCGCCCTGGTCGCAGATCGGGCAGTCGAGCGGGTGGTTGATGAGCAGGAACTCCATCACGCCCTTCTGCGCCTGCACCGCCTGGGCGGATTGGGTGGAGACCTTCATCCCTTCGGTGGCGGGGGTCGCGCACGCGGGCACGGGCTTGGGCGCCTTCTCCACCTGCACCAGGCACATGCGGCAGTTGGCCGCGATGGAGAGCTTCTTGTGATAGCAGAAGTGCGGCACGAAGGTGCCGAGCTTCGTCGCGGCATCCATCACCGTGGCGCCGTTTTCGACCTGGACGGGCTTGCCGTCTATCTCGAGGTTGATCATGTTCGTCAGTCGGCGGCGAGCTTCGCGGCGTCGGTCGAGGCACTGGAATAGCCGCCAGGACCCACCAGGCACCGCTTGTGCTCGATGTGGTGCTCGAACTCGGCGCGGAACTGCTTCACGAAGGCGCGCACCGGCATCGCCGCGGCGTCCCCCAGGGCGCAGATGGTGCGGCCCTGGATGTTGTCGGCGAGGTTCAGCAGCAGGTCGAGGTCCTCCGGCCTGCCGCGGCCGTTCTCGATGCGGTGGATCACGCGGTAGAGCCAGCCGGTGCCCTCGCGGCAGGGCGTGCACTGCCCGCAGGACTCCTCGAAATAGAAATAGGCGAGCCGCTCGGCCGCCTTCACCATGCAGGTGTCCTCGTCCATGACGATGACCGCGCCCGAGCCCAGGAAGGAGCCGGCCTTCTGGATGGAGTCGTAGTCCATGTCGAGCGACATCATCACCTCGGCCGGCAGCACCGGCATCGAGGAGCCTCCCGGGATCACGGCCTTGAGCTTCCTGCCGCCGCGCATGCCGCCGGCCATCTCGAGGAGCTTCGGGAAGGGCGTGCCCAGCCGGACCTCGTAGTTGCCCGGCCGCTCCACGTGGCCGGAGACCGAGAAGATCTTGGTGCCGCCGTTGTTGGGCTTGCCCAGCTCCAGGAACCAGTCGCTGCCGTTGGCGATGATGCCCGGCACCGCCGAGAAGGTCTCGGTGTTGTTGATGGTCGTGGGCTTGCCGTACAGGCCGTAGCTCGCGGGGAAAGGCGGCTTGAAGCGCGGCTGGCCCTTCTTGCCCTCGAGGGACTCGAGCAGCGCCGTCTCCTCGCCGCAGATGTAGGCGCCGAAGCCGTGGTGGGCGTGGAGCTCGAAGTCGAAGCCGCCGCCGAGGATGTTCGCGCCCAGGTAGCCCGCCGCCCGCGCCTGCGCCAGCGCCTCCTCGAAGCGCTCGTACTCGGACCAGATCTCGCCGTGGATGTAGTTGTAGCCCACGGTCGCGCCCATGGCGTAGCCCGCGATGATCATGCCCTCGACGAGGGCGTGCGGGTTGTAGCGGAGGATGTCGCGGTCCTTGAACGTGCCCGGCTCGCCTTCGTCGGAGTTGCAGACCACGTACTTCTGGCCCGGGAAGGCGCGCGGCATGAACGACCACTTGAGGCCCGTCGGGAAGCCCGCGCCGCCGCGGCCGCGAAGCGCCGACTTCTTCACTTCGGCGACCACCGCTTCCGGCGTGATGGCCTCCTGCACGATTCTGCGCAGCGCCCGGTAGCCGCCGCGCGCCTCGTAGTCCGCGAGGCGCCAGTTGGCGCCGTCGAGGCCCTTCATGATGACGGCGTCGGGGCCGTAGTCCAGGAGCGTCATTTCTTCAGCTCCTCGACCAGCGCGTCGAGCTTCTCGTGCGACATGTTGGAGCACATGCGCTTGTTGTCCACGATGAGCACCGGGGCATCGCCGCAGGCGCCCATGCACTCGCCTTCCCTGAGCGTGACGCAGCCGTCGGCCGTGGTCTCGTTGAAGCCCACCCCGAGCCGCGCCTTCAGGTGCTCGGCCGCGGCCACGCCGCCGGAGAGCGCGCACGGCAGGTTGGTGCACACCGTGACCTTGTGCCGGCCGCCCGGCTTCAGGTCGTACATGTTGTAGAAGGTGGCGACCTCGTAGACCGCGACCGGCGCCATGCCGAGCACGCCCGCCACCGCCTCGATCGCCTCGCTCGGCAGCCACCCGTGCTCGTCCTGGGCGATGGCGAGCGCGGCCATCACCGCGGACTGCCTCTGGCCGGCCGGGTATTTGGCGACCTCGCGCTCGATGCGGGCGAGCGAATCGGCGGAGAGCACGCTCATTCCTCGCCCTTCCAGTAGTCGACGCCGCTCGACGTCTCGGTCATGTGGCGAAGGCGCGACTCGCCGCTGCCGCCGAACGCGCCGATCTTGCCGGAATCCGGGTACTCGCAGACTTCCGCCGGCATCATCGTGCTCACCGAGATGTAGGCGAGCTCGGCGCCGGAATCGTTGATGATCTGGTGCGCCGTCTCGGGGCCTCCCACGGGACAGCAGATGAAGTCGCCGGCTCGCACCTTGCGCCTCTCGGCGCCGTAGCGCAGCGTCCCCTCGCCCTTCACGATGAAGAACATCTCCTCCTCGCCGCGGTGGCTGTGGAACGGGCACGAGACCTTGCCCGGCTGCACCACGTCGTAGGAGTAGCCCAGGTCCTTCGCGCCCAGGCGCGGGCCGATGCGCGCGCAATCGCCCTCGAACTTCCCGCCCGCCGCGGAAAAGTGCTCGAGCTGGAGCTCGTCGATGTTGACCACCCTGGCGTCGATCGCCTTCACCGGTCGATCTCCCCGAACACGATGTCCATGGTCCCGATGATGGCCACGACGTCGGCGATCATGTGGCCGCGCACGAGCTCGTCCATGGCCGCGAGGTGCGGGAAGCCGGGCGCGCGGATCTTCAGGCGCCACGGCTTGTTGGCCCCGTCGGAGACGAGGTAGATGCCGAACTCGCCCTTCGGGTGCTCCACGGCCGCGTACACCTCGCCCGGCGGCACGTGCATGCCCTCGGTGAAGAGCTTGAAGTGGTGGATCAGGTCCTCCATCGAGTACTTCATCCGCTCGCGCGAGGGCGGCGCCACCTTGTGGTCCTCCGTGATCACCGGGCCCGGGTTCTTCCTCAGCCACTCGATGCACTGGCGGATGATGCGGTTGGACTCGCGCATCTCCTGCACGCGGACGAGGTAGCGGTCGTAGCAGTCGCCCTTGGTGCCCACGGGGATGTCGAAGTCCATCCGGTCGTAGACCTCGTAGGGCTGCTTCTTCCTCAGGTCCCACGCGACGCCGGAACCGCGAAGCATCGGGCCGGTGAAGCCCAGGGCCTGCGCGCGCTCAGGGCTCACCACGCCGATGCCCACGGTGCGCTGCTTCCAGATGCGGTTCTCGGTGAGGAGCGTCTCGTAGTCGTCCACGTAGGCCGGGAAGCGGTCGGTGAAGTCCTCGACGAAGTCGAGGAGCGAGCCCTGGCGGTTGCCGTTCAGGCGCGCGATCTCGGCCGACGAGCGCTGGTTGGTCGCCTGGTACTGCGGCATGCGCTCGGGGAGATCCCGGTACACGCCGCCCGGGCGGTAGTAGGCCGCGTGCATGCGGGCGCCCGAGACGGCCTCGTACATGTCGAAGAGGTCCTCGCGCTCGCGGAAGGCGTAGAGGAAGACCGTCATCGCGCCCACGTCGAGCGCGTGCGAGCCGATCCACAGCAGGTGGTTCAGGATGCGCGTGATCTCGTCGAACATCACGCGGATGTACTGCGCGCGCTCCGGCACCTGCACGCCCAGGAGCTTCTCGATCGCCATCACGTAGGCGTGCTCGTTGGCCATCATCGACACATAGTCGAGGCGGTCCATGTAGGGCACGCTCTGCAGGAAGGTGCGCGTCTCGGCGAGCTTCTCGGTGCCGCGGTGCAGCAGCCCGATGTGCGGGTCGGCGCGCTGCACGACCTCGCCGTCGAGCTCCAGCACCAGGCGCAGCACCCCGTGCGCCGCCGGATGCTGCGGGCCAAAGTTCATCGTGTAGTTCTTGATCTCGGCCATGGTCAGCTCTTGCCCGTCCCGTAGGAATCCTCGCGGATCACGCGCGGGACGATCTCGCGCGGCTCGATGGTGACCGGCTGGTAGATCACGCGCTTCTGCACCGGGTCGTAGCGCATCTCGACGTGGCCGGAGATGGGGAAGTCCTTGCGGAACGGGTGCCCCATGAAGCCGTAGTCGGTGAGGATGCGGCGCAGGTCCGGGTGGCCCTCGAAGACCACGCCGAAGAGGTCGAAGGCCTCGCGCTCGTACCAGTTGGCGCAGGGCCAGACGTCGACGAGCGAATCGACGATGGGGAAGCCGTCGTCCGGGCAGTAGACCTTCACCCGCAGTCGCCGGTTGTGGGCGAGCGACAGCAGGTGCAGGACGACCGCGAAGCGCGGCCCCTGGGGCGGCGCGTCCCCGAAGCCCTCGTAGTCGTTGGCGCAGAGGTCGGCGAGGGTCGAGAACGCGAGCGTGTCGTGGTCGCGCAGGATGCGCGCGGCCTCCACGAGGTTCGCCGCGTCGACCACGACCGTCAGCTCGCCGCGATCGGACACGGCGCGGACGAGCCTGTCCCCGAGCGCGGCGGCGACGTCCCTCTCGAGGGACTGGATCGCGTCCGTCATCGGCTAGCTGCGGCGGATCGTCTGCGTGCGACCGATCTTGTTCTGCAGCTGCAGCAGCCCGTAGATCAGCGCCTCCGCCGTCGGCGGGCAGCCGGGGACGTAGATGTCCACGGGCACGATGCGATCGCAGCCCCGGACGACGGAGTAGGAGTAGTGGTAATAGCCGCCGCCGTTCGCGCACGAGCCCATGGAGAGCACCCAGCGGGGCTCCGCCATCTGGTCGTAGACCCGGCGAAGGGCCGGCGCCATCTTGTTGCAGAGCGTCCCGGCCACGATCATGAGGTCGGCCTGGCGCGGGCTCGGGCGGAAGACGATGCCGAACCGGTCCAGGTCGTAGCGCGAGGCGCCGGCGTGCATCATCTCGACGGCGCAGCAGGCCAGCCCGAAGGTCATGGGCCACAGCGATCCCGTGCGCGCCCAGTTGAGCACGTTGTCGACCTGGGTGACGACGAAGCCCTGTTCGGAGATGCCGCCCTCGACCAATCCCGCCGGCGCTTCGCGACCACGCATCACTCCCATTCGAGCGCCCCCTTCTTCCACTCGTAGACGAAGCCCACGACCAGGATCGCGAGAAACAGCATCATCGCGAAGAAGCCGAACCAGCCGATCTCCTGCAGCACGATCGCCCACGGGAAGAGGAAGGCGATCTCGAGGTCGAACAGGATGAAGAGGATGGCCACGAGGTAGTAGCGCACGTCGAACTTCATGCGCGCGTCCTCGAATGCCTCGAAGCCGCACTCGTAGGGGGAAAGCTTCTCCGCGTCCGGGCGGTAGGCGCCGGTGAGGCGCCCCAGGACGCCGCTGACGACGATCGCTCCGATGCCGACGGCGCATCCGATCGCGAGGAACAGCAGGACGGGAAAGTAGTTTTCCAGCATGGCGCCTGATGGGTCCGCGGAAACCGTGCCGGGTACTCCATGAAGCCCGGCGACTTCGTCGAATCTGGTGCGGTCGGAGAGACTCGAACTCTCACGCCTTTCGGCACTGCCCCCTCAAGACAGCGTGTCTACCAATTCCACCACGACCGCAACGCAACTGCAGGGTGCTGCGAGGACTACTTCGGGATCTCCCGGGACTTCGAGAGGGGGTCCCCCGACGGCGCCGGCGCCGAGGGGGCGGGCACGGCCGGTTGGGTTGCGGGCTTGCCCGCGTCGGTTCCGATCGACTGCGTGACGCCGCCGGACTTCGAGGGCGACGACGACAGGAAAGTCAGGCCGAGGCTGGTCACGAAGAAGACCGCCGCGAGGACTCCCGTCGAGCGCGACAGGAAGTTGGCCGCGCCGGAGGAGCCGAAGAGGCTGCCCGCCGAGCCGCTGCCGAAGGCCGCGCCCATGTCGGCGCCCTTGCCGTGCTGCAGCAGCACCAGCACGACGATCGACACCGCCGCGAGCATGTGAAGCACGATCACCAGGGTATGCATCCAGTACCTTTCAAGCTGCGGCGACGGCTGCGCGCCAGATCGCCAGGAAATCTTCCGCCACGAGCGACGCCCCGCCGATCAATCCTCCATCGACATCGGGCATCGCGAACAATTCCGCCGCGTTCGCGCCCTTCACGCTGCCGCCGTACAGGATCGGCAGTCGCGCGGCCACGGCCGCATCCTTCGTCGCCACCCTTCCGCGCAGGTACGCATGCGCTTGCTGCGCCTGTGCCGCCGTGGCGGTCCTGCCGGTCCCGATGGCCCAGACCGGCTCGTAGGCCACGATGCCGCCGTCGAGCGCCGCGGGCCCGGATTTCTCCAGCACCGCGTCCAGCTGCCGGGCGAGCACCGTCTCCGTCACGCCCTGCTCCCGCTCCGCGAGGCTCTCGCCCACGCAGAAGATCGGCACGAGGCCGGCCTTGCGGGCGGCGGCGTACTTCTCCGCCACGACCGCGTCGGTGTCCCCGAAGACAGTCCGCCGCTCGGAATGGCCGACGATCGAGTAGGTGGCCCCGAACTCCCGGAGCATCGCGCCGGAGACATCCCCCGTGTACGCGCCCTTCTCGAAGCGGCTCACGTCCTGCCCGCCCCAGGCGACCGGCGTGCCCTCGAGGAGCCCGCGGACCTGCGCCAGGTACGGGGCCGGCACGCACACCGCGAGGTGGCATCCCGGCTTCGGCGACACCCCCGCCAGGACGGCCTGCAACAGCGCTTCGTTGCCGGGAAGGCTGCCATTGAGCTTCCAGTTCCCGACGACGTATTTCTGTCGCATTTGCGCCCCTCAAAACCGTCGGATTTTACGGTATCGGGGGGTACCGGGTCAATTTCGGCCGTGGCGGGCGGTCGCCGGCGCCCCGCCCTCGCCTGCGATCCGGCCGCCCGGCGGGAATCCCCCATCGACGGCTTGACGTTCCGGACGTTATTTCGATATTCTTTGAAACATGAAAGCCACGGATGCCGTTACCTCCCTCGCGGCGCTCGCCCAGGAAACGCGGCTGTCGATCTACCGGCTGCTCGTGCAAGCCGGCGCCGAGGGCGTTTCGGCCGGCGCCATCGCCGAGCGGCTCGGGGTGACCCCCGCCACCCTCTCCTTCCACCTGAAGGAGCTGGCCCGCGCCGGGCTGGTCACGCCGCGCAGCGAATCGCGTTTCATCTACTACTCCGCCAACTACGGGCGGATGACGGCCCTCCTGGCCTACCTCACCGAGAACTGCTGCCGGGGCGCGCCCGGCGAGTGCCTCGGGCCCCAGGAGACGCCGCTCGCGAGCTGCGACCCGCGTCGCGCGCCGGACGTGCCATGACCGACCGGCCCCGCAACGTGCTTTTCCTGTGCACCGGCAACTCCGCCCGCTCGATCCTCGGCGAGGCGCTCCTCAATGCCATGGGCCGGGGTCGATTCCGGGCCTGGAGCGCGGGGAGCCATCCGGGCGGGCGCGTGAACCCGTTCGCGCTGGAGATGCTCGCGGCGCACGGCATGCCGACCGAGGGCCTGCGCAGCAAGAGCTGGGACGAGTTCGCCGGGCCCGGAGCGCCCCCCTTCGACTTCATCTTCACGGTCTGCGATTCGGCGGCCGCGGAATCCTGCCCGGTCTGGCCCGGCCACCCGATGACAGCGCACTGGGGCATCCCGGATCCCGCCGCCGTCGAGGGCGATGACGAGGGGAAGCGCGAGGCCTTCCGCGAAACCTTCGGGCTGCTGAAGCGACGCATCTCCCTGCTCACGGCCCTGCCGCTTGCAGGCCTCGACGAGCAATCGCTGCTGCGCAAGCTCTCGGAAATCGGAAAGGCTCCCTGATCCCCATGTCCGCATCCGCCGAGTCACCCCGCCCCGCGATCGGATTCTTCGAGCGCTACCTGACCGTCTGGGTGGCGCTGTGCATCGTCGCCGGCATCGCGCTGGGGCAGGTGTCCCCGGGCGCCTTCGCCGCGATCGGGGCCATCGAAGTCGCGAAGGTGAACCTGCCGGTCGGCGCGCTCATCTGGGTGATGATCGTCCCCATGCTCCTGAAGATCGACTTCGGGGCGCTCCACCAGGTGAAGGCGCACTGGAAGGGCATCGGCGTCACGCTCTTCGTGAACTGGGCCGTGAAGCCCTTCTCGATGGCGTTGCTGGCCTGGATCTTCATCCGGGTCCTGTTCGCGCCGTACCTGCCGGCGGCGCAGATCGACAGCTACATCGCCGGGCTGATCCTGCTGGCCGCCGCCCCGTGCACGGCCATGGTGTTCGTCTGGAGCCAGCTCTGCGGCGGAAATCCCTACTTCACGCTCTCGCAGGTGGCGCTCAACGATTCCCTCATGATCGTGCTCTTCGCGCCGATCGTGGCGCTGCTGCTGGGGATCTCCAGCATCACCGTGCCGTGGGACACGCTGTTCGCCTCCGTGATCCTGTACGTGGCGATCCCCGTGGCGCTGGCCCAGCTCTGGCGGAAGGTGCTGCTCGCCAAGGGCGAGGCGGCCTACGACGCCACGCTCGCGCGCATCGGGCCGCTCTCGATCGGGGCGCTGCTCGCGACGATCGTCCTGCTCTTCGGCTTCCAGGGCGAGGCGATCCTGCGGCAGCCGCTGGTGATCGCGCTGCTGGCCGTGCCGATCCTGCTGCAGGTCTTCTTCAATTCCGGGCTCGCCTACCTGCTCAACCGCCGGCTGGGCGTCGCGCACGAAGTGGCCGGGCCCTCGTGCCTCATCGGCGCGAGCAACTTCTTCGAGCTCGCGGTGGCCGCGGCCATCACGCTCTTCGGGCTGGATTCGGGGGCGGCACTGGCCACCGTGGTCGGCGTGCTGATCGAGGTGCCGGTGATGCTCGTGGTGGTGAAGGTCGTGAACGCGAGCAAGTCCTGGTACGAAGCCGGGGCGGCCTGAAGCGCACCGGGAGCCGCGGCCGAAAAGAAGGGGGCGGCCCGAGGGCCGCCCCAAAAGCCACCAGTTGATCGGAGGAGAGTCGCTGGTGGCGCCGGAGCAACCGGTCAGGATCCGATGGTGCCGCCGTCCAGCTTCTGGACGACGACGATGCCGGCGCGCGGGCGACCGCCCGCCGGGCCATCCGGCCAGGAGCTGATGGCCCTGGGATTGGCGGGGTCGCTGCGCTCGCTGGAAGTCTCGCCGGGGTGCTGGATGCCCACGAACATCGTCTTCCGGTCGGGCGTCGTGATCACGCCCGTCACCTCGCAGCCCTTCGGCCCGGTGAGGAAGCGGCGCACCTCGCCCGTGACCGGGTCCGCCGCGAGCATCTGGTTGTTGCCGAGGTTCGCGTAATCGCCGGTGCCCAGCACGCTCGTCGACACGTCGGTCTGGATCCACAGGATGCCGCTCGGGTCGAACCACAGGCCGTCGGGAGAGCCGAACGCGTCGCCCTTGATGTTTCCCTTCTTGGCCGCGTCCGCCTGCGCGGGGTCGCCTGCCTGCACGAAGATGTCCCACGCGAACGCGGTCGCCTTCGCGTCGGCGCCGGCCTCGCGCCAGCGGATGATGTGGCCGTAGACGTTGGCGGCGCGCGGGTTGGCCGCGTCGGCGGCGGGACGCGTGCCCGTGCCGCGCTGGCTGTTGTTGGTGAGGGTGCAGTAGACCTCGCGCGTGTCCGGGTGGATCGCGATCCATTCCGGCCGGTCCATCTTCGTGGCGCCCACGGTGTCGGCGGCCTTGCGCGCCAGCACCAGCACGTCGGCCTGCGACGCGAAGCCCGCGGCCGCGGTGAGCCCGCCCTGGCCGTGGACCAGCGGCAGCCACCGGCCCGTGCCGTCGGCGTTGAATTTCGCCACGTACAGCGTGCCGGCATCGAGAAGGCCGAAGTTGGCCGCGCGGTTGCCGGGGTTGAACTTGCCGGCGGACACGAACTTGTAGATGTACTCGAAGCGCTCGTCGTCGCCGAGGTAGGCGACGACCGTGTTGTCCGGGGCAAGCGTCACCGCTGCGCTCTCGTGCTTGAAGCGGCCGAGCGCCGTGCGCTTCACGGGCTTCGAGGAAGGATCGTACGGGTCGATCTCCACCACCCAGCCGAAGCGGTTGAACTCGTTCGGGTGCTTCGCCGCGTCGAAGCGCTCGTCGAACTCGTGCCAGCGGTAGCCGAATCCCGAGGCCGAAAGTCCGTAGCGCGATTCCTCGCCCGTGATGCCGGCGGCCTTCGCGAAGTAGCCGTTGAAGTTCTCCTCGCAGGTGAGGAACGTGCCCCAGGGCGTGACGCCGTGCGCGCAGTTGTTAACCGTGCCCAGCACCGCGCGGCCGGTGTCGTCGGCCGCGGTCCTGAGCCTGTCCGAGCCCGCGGCGGGGCCCGTGACGCCCATCGCGGTCGAGGCGGTGATGCGGCGGGCGAAGGACGACGGGCGCTTCACGCTCCACGCGCCCCCCGCAAGCTGCACCTCGATCACCGACACGCCGTGGGCGGCCTGCGACTTGGCGACCTTCTCGGCGGTCCACGGGACCATTCCGCCGACGTGCAGCAGGCCGTCGTCGGTGTACTCGTGGTTGACGGCGACCAGCCCGTTCACCGAGTTCTCCGAGCCCACGGGCAGCGGGAAGTAGTGCATGCCGTCGTGGTGCATGCCGGACTGCAGGAGCTGCTCGGCGGCGGTGTTGCTCGCGTCCTGCGCGAACGCGGGGCCGGTGGACACCGGATCGCCCCACGAATAGAGCACGCTGGCGCGGTAGCCCGCCGGGACGGTGACCGTGTCGGCGATCGAGACGGGCAGCGGGGCGAACTTGGGGCTGGCCTGCTCGAAGCCGCCGGAGCTGCCGGAAGCGCACCCGGCGAGCGGCGCGCCGAACATCGCGGCGAGGCTCGCGCCCAGGCCCGCCTTGAGGACCTGCCGGCGGCTCATGGCGCGCGCGAGGATGGAATCGAAGGATTCGTTGTCGGACGGGTTGCACCAACGGCTGTCGTCGTGGCCGTGCATCATCGGGAAATCTCCTGGGGTCGGGAATCGTCGTGCAAGCGTGGCGCCATCCTGGGCCCGGCCTGTTGCACGGCCGTGACGGAAATGTGTCGGCCGGCCCGGCGCGCGCTGACGCATTTCCGTCACGCGACGGTCGCATTCCTTACGCGCGCCGCGTGGACAATCCGGTCCCAGGATGGACGACTCCCCCACGCTGCGATTCCGATCGATCTTCATCTCCGACCTGCATCTCGGCACGCCGGGCTGCCAGGCCGCGCACCTGCTGGAATTCCTGCGCCACACCGACAGCACCCATCTCTACCTCGTCGGCGACATCGTGGACGGCTGGCAGCTCCGGCGCCGCTGGTACTGGCACCAGAGCCACAACGACGTCGTGCAGAAAGTCCTGCGCAAGGCGCGCAAGGGCACGCAGGTCGTCTACATCGCGGGCAACCACGACGAGGCGATGCGGCATTTCCTGGGAGTCGCCTTCGGCGGAATCGAGATCCGCGACGAGGCCGTGCACCTCACCGCCGACGGCCGGCGCCTGCTGGTCATCCACGGCGACCTGTTCGACGCGGTGGTGCAGCGGGCCCGGTGGCTCGCGCACCTCGGCGACCGCGCCTACGGCCTCGCGCTCAAGCTCAACCAGTGGCTCAACCACGCGACGGCCCGTCTGGGCCTTTCCTACTGGTCGCTCTCGCAGTTCCTGAAGCACCGCGTGAAGAACGCCGTCTCGTACATGACCGACTTCGAGGAGGCGCTCGCGGGCGAGGCGAGGCGGCGCGACTTCGACGGCGTGGTCTGCGGGCACATCCACAAGGCGGAGATCCGCGACATCGGCGGCATCCTCTACTGCAACGACGGCGACTGGGTGGAGAGCCTCACCGCGCTCGTCGAGCTCGACAGCGGCGAGCTGCGTCTCGTCGACTGGCGGGCCATCGAGGCGCTCAAGCGCCGTGCCGTGGCCATCCCGAGGGAGGAAGAGCATGCGCATCCTGCTGGTGACTGACGCCTGGGCGCCGCAGATCAACGGCGTGGTGGTGACGCTGCGCAACACGATCGCCTGCCTCGAGCGCCTCGGTCACGAGGTGCACGTGCTCTCGCCCGAGGGGTTCCGGACCATCCCAATGCCCACCTATCCCGAGATTCCGCTGGCGCTGCTGCCCGCGCGCGGCGTGGCGAGGCGGTTTCGCGAAGTGGCGCCGGAAGCCGTCCACATCGCGACCGAAGGACCGCTGGGCATCGCGGCGCGCGACCACTGCGTGGCCAACGGCCTCGACTTCACGTCGGCCTACCACACCTGCTTTCCGGAATACGTGCGGGCGCGCTTCGGCGTGCCTCTCGCCTGGACCTACTCGTGGCTGCGGCGCTTCCACCGCCCTTCCGCGGCCGTTCTCGTGGGCACCGGCACCATCCGCGGGCTCCTCGAGCAGCGCGGATTCGAGAACGTCGCCGACTGGTCGCGCGGCGTCGACCTGGAACTGTTCCATCCGCGGCCGGAGCGATTCGAGGAGTACGCGCGGCCCGTGTTCACCTACGTCGGCCGGGTGGCGGTCGAAAAGGACCTTCCCGCCTTCCTGCGCCTCGACCTGCCGGGCACGAAGCTCGTGGTCGGCGACGGCCCCGAGCGCGCCCGCCTGCAGCGCCGCTTCCCGGAGGCCGTCTTCGTCGGTGCGAAGACCGGGGCCGGGCTCGCGAGCTTCTACCAGCGCTCGGACGTCTTCGTGTTTCCCAGCCGGACCGACACCTTCGGGCTGGTCCTGCTGGAGGCGATGGCCTGCGGCACGCCGGTCGCGGCATTCCCCGTGCGCGGACCGATCGACGTCGTGAGGGATTCCTCGGCCGGCATCCTGAACGAGGACCTGCGCGAGGCGGCCATGACGGCCCTCGGACTGGACCGCGCCGACGTGCGCCGGTACGCCGAGAGCTATTCCTGGGAACGCAGCACCCGCCAGTTCGCCTCCCACCTCGTTCCCGCGCGCCGTCGCGACGAGCGCCTTGCGCAAGCCGCGGTCGCCGATGGACGGACCGTCGCGCGCTGACGCGCGGCTCGCCGCCCCGGCCGAAAGCCCCTTCAAGGGCAAGACCGGCCTGGCGCGCATCGTCCAGGCGTTTCTCAATTCGCTCGCCGGGCTGCGCGACGCGTGGCGGCACGAAAGCGCGTTCCGCCAGGAGATCCTGCTCGCGGCGATCCTCGTGCCCCTCGCCTGCGTCGTGCCGGTGACGGGAACGGAGCGCGCGCTGCTGGTGGGCAGCATCCTGCTGGTGCTGGTGGTGGAACTGCTCAACTCCAGCGTCGAGGCCGCCATCGACCGCATCTCGCTCGATCGCCACTCGCTGTCGAAGCGGGCCAAGGACCTCGGCAGCGCCGCCGTGCTCGTGACGCTCGTGCTGCTCGCGGTCGTCTGGGGAATGGTGCTCGTCCCTCGCCTTGCCTAGACCGGGCGCCTTCAGGCCGCCCGGTTGAGGAAGTGCCGCACGAACTTCGCGTCGAGCCGGTCGAGCGCCAGGAGCATCGGCACGTCGGCGCAGTGGAAGTCGCGGTCCCAGGCCGGCTCGCCGCAGACCCAGGCGCCGAGGCTCAGGTAGCCCTTCACGAGCGGCGGCACCGGCGCGGGGTTCCCGGAACCGGGGGAGTCGAGCGGCAGCGGGCAGCGGGGGAACACCCTGTAGGCCTCCGGCCCCAGCCCGTCGGCCGCGAGCCGCCGGAAGACGGAAGCGGCGCCATGGCCGCCGTCCCCGAGGCCGATGCTGGCGCATCCGATGAGGTATGCGTGGCCGCTCGCGATCACGTACTTCGCCAGCGCCGACCACATCAGCAGCATCACGACGCCCGATCGATGGGCGGGATCGACGCACGTGCGCCCCACCTCCGCCATGCGGCCGCGCAACGGGGCGAGCCGCCCGAGGTCGAATTCCCGCTCCGAGTAGTAGCCGCCCCTGGCCCGCGCCGACTCGGGCGTGAGGATCCGGTAGGTGCCGACCGCCGCGCCCGACACCACGTCGCGCACGACCAGGTGGTCGCAATGGCGGTCGAACTCGTCCTCGTCGAGGCCGCGGCCGCGGGAGGCCAGGCGCGCGCCCAGCTCCTCCCCGAAGACGCGGTACCGCAGCCGCTGCGCCTCCTCGATGACCGCGCGGTCGCGGGCGATCGTGACCGAGAATCGGGAGGTGTCGCCGGGGAACCGGGCTCTTGCCGTCATCGTGCCCTCTTGTGCGCGTTGGACTGCGCACACCTTAGAGGCGGCCGATGACCGCGCCGTGAACGTACCGCGACGGTTTGCTTACCGCGCTGCCGCGGGAGGCCGCTAGCCGAAGCGGCCCGTGATGTAGTCTTCCGTCTGCTTGTTGCGCGGCTTGATGAAGATCTGGTCGGTCTCGCCGAACTCGATGATCTCGCCCAGGTACATGTAGGCCGTGTAATCGGAGATGCGCGCGGCCTGCTGCATGTTGTGGGTCACGATGAGGATGGTGACCCGCTGGCGCAATTCGTCGACGAGCTCCTCGATCGAGGCCGTGGCGATCGGGTCCAGGGCCGAGGTCGGCTCGTCGAAGAGCAGCATCTCGGGGTCGGTCGCCAGCGCCCGCGCGATGCACAGCCGCTGCTGCTGGCCGCCGGAGAGGTTGAAGGCCAGGTCGTGGAGGCGGTCCTTCACCTCCATCCAGAGCGCGGCTTCGCGCAGCGCCTTCTCGACCTTCTCGTCGACGGTCGACTTGCGGTTGATGTTGCGCACGCGCATCCCGTACGCCACGTTCTCGTAGATCGTCTTGGGAAAGGGATTGGGCTTCTGGAACACCATGCTGATGCGCATGCGGACCTCGATGGGGTCCACGTCGGGCGCGAGGATGTTCACGTTGTCCGGGTACATGCGGATCTCGCCCTGGTAGCGGTTGCCCGGGTAGAGGTCGTGCATGCGGTTGAAGCTGCGCAGGAACGTCGACTTGCCGCAGCCCGAGGGGCCGATGAGCGCGGTCACCTTCTTCTCGTAGACCGGCATGTGGAGGTTCTTCAGGGCCTTGAAGGCCCCGTAGTAGAAGTCGAGGCCCTTCGCCTCGGCCTTGAGCGCGAGCGACTCGGGGGCCGGGCTTTCGCGCACCGGCAGGGCGGTCTTGAGGACGGCGGACATCGGGGACTCCCCTTCTACCATTTGATGTTCCTGCGCAGGCGATAGCGGATGTAGATCGCGAGCGCGTTCATGACGAGCGTCATCACCACCAGGACGAGACCGGCGGCGGCGGCGTTCGCCTGGAAGGCCTCCTCCGGCCGCGAGGTCCAGTTGAACATCTGGATCGGCATGACCGTGAAGGGGGACGTGAGCCATTCGAAGTTCACGAACGGCGCCGTGGCCTGCACCGGCGGCGGCGGCAGGAAGGCGATGAAGGTGAGCGCGCCGATGGTGATGATGGGCGCGGTCTCCCCGATGGCGCGGGCCAGGCCGATGATGACGCCCGTGAGGATTCCGGCCATCGAGTACGGGATGATGTGGTCGTGCGTCGTCTGCCACTTGGAGGCGCCCAGCGCGTAGGCGCCCTCGCGGATCGCGACCGGGATGGCGCGGATGGCCTCCCGGGTGGCGACGATCACGACCGGCAGGATGAGGAGCGCCAGCGTGAGCCCGGCGGTGAGGATGCTCTGGCCCAGCCCGAACTGGTAGACGAAGAGCCCGAGCGCCAGCAACCCGTAGACGATGGAGGGCACGCCGGCCAGGTTCGTGACGTTGATCTCGATCACGTCGGTCATCCAGTTGCGCGGCGCGTACTCCTCGAGGTAGACGCCGGCGCCCACCCCGAGCGGGACGGCGGCCAGCGCGGTGACCAGCATCACCAGCGTGGAGCCCACCCAGGCCGAGAGGATGCCGGCGTTCTCCGCCCGGCGCGACGGGAAGCTCGCGAAGAAATCGGGCGTGATCCGCGGCACGCCGTCGACCGCCATGTCGAAGAAGAGCGCCACGAAGGCGAGGATGCCGAACATCAGCGCCAGCACGCCGACGCTGGCGAAGAAGAGGTCCCAGCGCTTGTGGCTCGCGATGAGGGCGCGCAGCGCGCGCAGCTTGCCCGCGTGCAGGTCCGTGCCGGTCGTGGTCGCGCCCATGCTCAGTAGGCCTCCCGGTATTTCCTGCGCATCCAGTGCCCGAGGATGTTGAAGACGAGGGTGAGGAGGAAGAGCATGAGGCCGGCGGCGAAGATCGACTGGTAGCCGACGGAGCCGTGCGGAAGGTCGCCGAGGGCGACCTGCACGATGTAGGCGGTGATGGTGGAGGCGGGCTCGGCCGGGTTGATGGTGAAGTTGGGCTGCATGCCGGCGGCCACGGCGACGATCATCGTCTCGCCGACCGCGCGCGAGATGCCCAGGATGTAGGCCGCCGCGATGCCGGAGATCGCGGCGGGCGTGACCACGCGCGTGGCGGTCTGGAAGCGCGTGGCGCCCATGGCGTAGGAACCCTCGCGCAGGCTCATGGGCACGGCGCGCATCGCGTCCTCGGCCACGGAGCTGATGTACGGGATGATCATCACGCCCATCACCAGGCCCGCCGAGAGCATGTTGAAGCCCGGCAGCCCCGGGAAGACCTTCTGCAGCAGCGGCGTCACGAAGACGAGCGCGAAGTAGCCATAGACGATCGTGGGGACGCCGCCCAGCAGCTCGAGGAAGGGCTTGGCCGCCTCGCGCACCGAGAAAGGCGCGAACTCCGAGAGGTAGATCGCGATGACCGTCCCCACCGGGATCGCGACGCACAGCGCGACGGCCGAGGTGACGAGCGTGCCCATGAGCAGCGGCGCGATGCCGTAGCGGGGCTCGGAGAAGAGCGGCGTCCACATCGTGTCGGTGAAGAAATCCACCAGCGGCACGTGCCTGAAGAACGCCAGCGACTCGTAGAAGAGGATGAAGACGATCCCGAGCGTGGTGGCCACCGACACCAGCGCCGCCAGGAACAGGATCATCTCGATGATCCGTTCCTTGATGTTGCGGCTGAACTTGTGCTTGAGCCGGTCGGGATCGGCGATGGCCATGGCGGCTGGTCGGGGCAGGTCTACGGTCGCCATTCTAGACTCCGTGGAGCGGGATCGCCGGGGCAAACGGGAAACGGGGGCGCGAGAACGCGCGCCCCCGTGCCGGAGTGGCTTCTCGTCCTCAGGACTTGGCTTCGCGCTTGAGAAGCTCCTCGATGGTGACGCCCACCTCGGCCTCGCCGCCGAACACGGTGCCCACCTTGCCCTTCGCGACGTGCTCCTTGTTGACCTTGTAGGCGCTGTCGGGCAGCGGCACGTACTTCACTTCCCGGGCGAGCTTGGCGCCGTGCGTGAGGTAGAAGTCCACGAACTCCTTCACCTCGGCCTTGGCGAGGCTCTTCTTGTTCACGTAGATGAAGATCGGGCGCGCGAGGGGCTGGTAGGTGCCCTTGAGCACCGCCTCCATCGACGGGGCGACGGCGGGCGCACCGTCCTTCGCGACGATGGGCACCGCCTTGAGCTTCTTCTGGTTCTCGACGTAGTACGCGAAGCCGAAGTAGCCGATGGCGCCCTTGTCGCGCGAGACGCCCTGCACGAGCACGTTGTCGTCCTCGCTCGCCGTGTAGTCGCCGCGGCTCGACTTGCTCTTGCCGTTCACGGCCTCGGTGAAGTAGTCGAACGTGCCCGAATCGGAGCCCGGGCCGAAGAGCTTGAGCGCGACGTCCGGGAAGGACGGGTTCACTTCCTTCCAGCTCTTCACCTTGCCCTGCGCGGCGGGCTCCCACATCTTCTTCAGCTCGGCCACCGTGAGCTGCTTCACGAAATCGTTCTGCGGATTGATGACCACGGTGAGGGCGTCGAAGGCGACGGGCAGCTCGATGTACTCGACGCCGGCCTTCCTGCAGTCCTCCATCTCCTTCTTCAGGATGGGGCGCGAGGCGTCCGAGATGTCGGTCTCGGCGCGGCAGAACTTCTTGAACCCGCCGCCGGTGCCGGAGATGCCGACGGTCACCTTCATGACGTTCTTCTTCGCCTTCTGGAACTCCTCGGCGACCGCCTCGGTCACCGGGTAGACGGTCGAGGACCCGTCGATCTTCACGATCTGCTGGGCGAGGGCCGGAGTGGCCGCGGTCGCGGCGAACGCGAGGGCTGCGGCGGCGGGCACGGAAAGCTTGAGCTTCATCGGTAGGGCTCCTGGGTGGGAATTGCCGGGGACTTCCTGGTCGCAGCAAGACTACCGCCGCGGTGTGACAGGCTCGTGACAGGCCACCGGCGGCGCGATGTCACGGCGGCGTAACGTTGCCCGTATAGAAAGTCGGGCTCCGACCCGATTCGTTCCGCCGATGACCACCCCCGATTCCCTCCCGCAAGGCTCCGGCCTGGGCAAGTACCGCGACCTCGTGGTCGCCATCGCCCTCTTCCTGGTTCTCGACCTGGGCGTCCTCGTCTTCAACTTCCTCGCGTCCCAGGAACTCGAGCTCGACGCCTCCCGCATCAACCGGGCCGGCGAGCTCCGGATGCTCACCCAGCAGATGACCAAGGCCCTGCTCACGTTCCAGATCGAGAAGGCGGGGGGGCTGCCCACGCAGACCTCGTCGGCGCAGCTCACCGAGGCGCACGCGCGCTTCGGCGCGGCGCTGGACTACCTCGGGCGGCAGGAGTTCGCCGATCGCGGCGCGATGGCCCGGCTGTTCGAGGCCGAGGATGCCCGGGAGTTCGTCGAGGGCCTGCGGCACGAATGGGCGCCGCTCGACGACGCGATACGCCCGGTCGTCGCCACCCCAGACCCGGAGGCGGGCGACGTCGAGATCGCCGCGGGCAAGGCCGTCGTGCGCAACATCAAGATGGCCAACCTTGCCGACGACCTGGCCGCGGCCGTGGAGAAGAGCGCCCTCGAGAAGGCGGGCCGCATGCGCCAGATCCAGATGGCGGGGATCGCCCTGGCGCTCCTCAACTTCATCTTCATCGTCCTCAAGTTCGTGCGCAGCCTGCGCCGCAGCGACCGCGTCGCCGACGAGGCGCGCCGGGACACCGCCGACATACTCGACAACGTGAAGGAGGGCCTGCTGCTCGTGCACGCCGACGGCACCGTCGGCGGCCGCTTCTCGCGATCCATCGCCACGCTCCTGGGGCGGGCTCCCGAGCCGGGCGAGGACTTCCGCGCCCTCATGAACGAGCTGGTCGCCGCGCAGCTTCGGGAGCCGCTCTCCGACTACCTGGACCTTCTCTTCAAGCCGGACGTGAAGCCCGCGCTCCTGGAGTCCCTCAATCCCCTCCACGAGGCGCCCGTCCGCCCGGCCGGCGCGGCGCAGGACGCCCCGCGCTACCTCACCTTCCAGTTCTCGCCGATCCGGGAGGCCGGCCGCGTGCAGGAGCTCCTCGTCACCGTCTTCGACGTGACGGCCAAGGTGGAACTCGAGCGGGAACTGGCCGGGACGCGGGAGCGGGCCAGGAGCGAGATGGAGGACCTCCTCGCGGTGCTCGACAAGGACGCCGCCCTGGTCGAGCGCTTCCTGGACGGCGCGGCGGGAAAGCTCGCCGACGCCAATGGCGCCCTGAAGGACGTCCGCCCGCGCCAGGAGGCCTACGAGGCGCTCGTGGCGACGCTCCTCGCGACCGTCCACGGCATCAAGGGCGAGGCCGCCATGCTCGACGTCGCCACGGTGTCCGGC
>JAGRPO010000014.1 GCA_019449455.1 Betaproteobacteria bacterium
AGCGGCACGCGCCCGGCAGAGGCGCGACGCCCGGCCCGCAGCATCCGAGCGTAATCGAACGACAAGGAGGAGAGAGATGAAGAACCCGTTCCTGAAGGCGGCTGCCGCGGCGCTCGCCCTGGTGGCCTCGACGCTCGCCCTCGGCCAGGGCGACTGGCCCAACAAGCAGATCACGATCGTCGTGGGCTTCTCGCCCGGGGGCTCGACGGACTTCGTCGCGCGCATCATCGCCGAGGAGTTCCGCAAGACCTGGGGCCAGACGGTGGTCGTCGAGAACAAGCCCGGCGCCGGCGGCAACATCGGCGCCAACCTGGTCGCCAAGGCGAAGCCCGACGGCTACACGCTGCTCATGGGATCGGTGGGGCCGCTCGCGATCAACGCGACGCTCTACGCCAGCATGCCCTACGACAACATCAAGGACTTCCAGCCGGTCTCGCAGGTGGTCGGTGCGCCCAACATGCTCGTGGTGAACCCCACCTCGCTGCCGGCGAAGGACTTCCCCGACTTCCTGCGGCTCCTGAAGGCCAGCCCGAACAGGTACTTCTACGCCTCGACCGGCGTCGGCACCTCCGCGCACCTGTCCGGCGAGCTCCTGAAGTCGATGACGGGCGTGGACGTGACGCACGTTCCCTACAAGGGGGCGGTGGCGCTCAACGACCTCCTCTCCGGCGAGCAGGTGCACTTCATGTTCGCCACGATCCCGTCGGTGATCCAGCACGTGCGCTCCGGCCGCCTGCGCGGCATCGCCGTCACCACCAAGACGCGTTCGGCGTCCTCGCCCGATCTCCCCACGATCGCGGAACTGGGCTATCCCGATTTCGAGGCGTCGTCGTGGTTCGGCCTCCTCGGCCCCGCCGGCATGCCGCGCGAAATCGCGATGAAGATCCAGGCCGAGGTTGTCCGGGTGCTCAAGATCCCCGAGATCCGGGAGAAGCTCATCCAGCAGGGCGTGGATCCCGTCGGCAGCACGCCGGACGAGTTCGCCGCCTACATCAAGTCCGAGACCGAGAAGTGGGCGAAGGTGGTCAGGATGGCCAACGCCAAGGCCAACTGAGGCGCCCTCCTTGTTCGTCGTCGAGCGCTTCGCGCAGTTCGCGGTTCACCTGCGCGCGGCGCCCCTGCGCGCGCCGGTGATCCACGATGCCAAGCGCGCCGTCGTCGACTGGCACGCGGCGCTCTTTCCCGGCGCCGTCATCGCCCCGGCCACGCTGCTCGAGCGCGTGCTGGCCGACGAGCTGGACCGCGGCGGCGCTACGCTCGCCCTCGGGCGGCGCGCCACCGCCCGCGCCGCCGCGCTCATCAACGGCACCGCCGCGCACGCGATCGAGTTCGACGACATCTTCCGCGACGCGATCTACCACCCGGGCGCCCCGACCATCGCGGCCGCGCTCGCCCTGGCGCAGGACAGGGCGGCGAGCGGCCAGGAATTCCTGCGCGCCGTCGTCGCGGGCTACGAGATCTCGACGAGGATCGGCGCGGCCCTGGGCAGGTCGCACTATCGCCACTGGCACACCACCGGCACGGTCGGCAGCTTCGGGAGCGCGGCGGCGGCGGCGACGCTGCTGGGCCTCGACCGCGGGCAGTTCGCCCACGCACTCGCCACGGTGGCCACCTTCGCCGCGGGGCTGCAGCAGGCCTTCCGCATGGACTCGATGTCCAAGCCGCTCCATTCCGGGCGCGCCGCCGAAGCCGGCGTGCTCGCGGCCCTCGCCGCGCGCGAAGGCGTCACGGGGTCGCTGGACGTGATCGACGGCGAGGCGGGCCTGGGCCGGGCCATGGGCGACGGCCCCGACTGGAGCCGAGCCTGCGAGGGGCTGGGCGAGGTCTTCAACATCTCGGCGATGACTTTCAAGAACCACGGCTGCTGCGGCCACGCCTTCGCCGCCATCGACGGGGCTCTCGCGCTCATGGCCCGCGCCGGGCGGCCGGCCGCCGACATCGCGCGGGTCCGGGTGGCGACCTACCAGGCGGCCCTCGACGTCGCGGGCAACCGCGAGGCGTCCTCGCCCGCTCAGGCGAAGTTCAGCCTTCCCTACGTCGTCGCGCACGCGCTGGCGCACGGCAGCGTGCGCCTGGACGCGTTCTCCCCCGAAAGGCTCGCGGACCCGCTGCTGCGCTCGCTCATGGGCCGCATCGACATCGTCGTGGACCCGGAGCTCGACGCGGCGTTTCCGGGAAAGCGCGCGGCGCGCGTCGACATCGAGTGGAAGGACGGGACCGCCGACGGGTGGCTGCAGCCCACGCGCAAGGGCGACCCGGACTCGCCGCTCACGGACGAGGACCTCGAGGGCAAGCTGCAGGAGCTCGCGGTCCCGGTGATCGGCGCGGCGCGCGCCGGGGCCCTCTCGCGCAAGCTGTGGAATCTCGAGGCCGTGCCCCGCCTCGATTCCGCGCTCGCCTAGGGAGCCTGCTCCTCGCTTCCCACGAGCCGGATTCTCCGGCCGATCGCGTCGGCGGCCTCGCGGTCTCCGGCGTCCCGGGCGCGCTTCTCCTGCACGCCCAGCCACGCGAGGAGCGGCCGGCGCCAGCCTTGCGCGGATGCGGTGTCCACCGCGATCGCGAAGCCTTCCGGCGCCAGGCGCGCCTGGCGGAAGAGCACGCCCGCGGCGACGAGCCGGGCGAATGGATCGGCGACGGCAGCGAGGCCCGCCGACGAGACGCCGCGGTGGTGCTCCGGCAGCAGCGCGAGGTCGGCCGCCTGCGCCTGGCCCGCCAGGTAGGCCGCGTACGCGCGCTCGGCCGGAGCGGCATCGGCGGCCAGCGCCCGGTACCCGGGGCAATCGTCGAAGTCGAGGCTCGCCACGCGCGCGGCGCAACGCACGAGCTCGGCGCGCGCGACGAGATCGGCCCGCCCCGTCGAGGCGAGCGCCGCCCGCCCCCGCGCGAAATCCTGCTCCGCGATGCGCGAGTCTCCGCGCAGGTAGGCGGCCTCGAAGCTCTCGAGCGCCCCGTGCGCGTTCGCCTTCCATTCGGGCGCGGGCGGGCCGCCGGCGCACGCGGCAAGGCAGAGGAGGGCCGCGACCGGCAGCGCCCTCATGGCAGCCTCACTTCCGTGTCCCGGGCGAAGGGCCACTTGCGGTTGATCTCGTCGATGAGTCCCGACACACGGCGCAGGCTCGCCTCCACTTCCGTGCGAAGGGCGCCCAGGTCCTTCGTGGCGTCGCGCGTGCTGGCGCTGACCTTCTGCGCGTCCGCGAGGACGGCGTCGGCCTTCTTCAGGCTTTCGCGCGCCTCGCCCAGCGCGGCGTTGAGCTGCGCCACGGTCTTCCTGGCCTCCTCCATCACGCCGCCCGCGCCGAAGACGCTTTCGTCGGCCTTGCCGAGCATGCCGTCGAGCCGCGCCGACACCTTCTCGAGCGAGGCGAGCGTCGCATTGGCGCGGTCGAGCGCGGTGATCACCTTGCGCGCGTTCTCCTCGCCGCCGAGGACGCCGGCGAGCGCCCCGCCCGGGCCGCTCATGCGCTCGGTGAGGGTCTTCACGCTGGCGAAGCTCGCGTTGAGGCTCGAATCCTCCGCCGTCATGCGCTCCAGGTTTTCCAGCAGGCGCTTCATCGAGGCGATGAGCCCCGGCAGCTCCTCGGTCGCGTCCCCCCGCAGCACCGGCCGCACCGCCCCCGCCGGCAGCGGCTTGTCGCCGAGGTCGCCGGTGAAGGCCCGCAGCCGCGCGCCGCCCACGAGGCTTCGCTCGAGGGTGAAGATGCTCGAGGCGCGAAGCCACTTCGCGTCCTTTTCCGGAACGTCCACCTCGATCCTCGCCTTGCCGTCCGCGGCGAGCTCGATCTTCTGCACGCGCCCCACGGGGAAGCCGGAGAAGGTGAGGTCCATGCCGACCGTGACGCCCGCCCCGTCGTCGGCCATGAGCACCAGGCGCTGCGTATTCTCGAACGCGCCGCGCGCGTAGAGCACGTAGGCGATGAAGGCGGCGACGATGATCGCGGTGCCGAGCAGCACGGCCATGGCCTTGGGCCCGGCGTGGCGGATCTCGAGGCCCGGCAGGGGTGCGGGTTCCATGGCGGGCTCAGGCATATTGGAGGGCGATGGAGGCGCCTTCGACGAGCGCCAGCACCACGAAGACGCCCACGAGCCCGCGCGGCGCGGCGTCCGGCACGGACCTCATCTCGCGCGATCCGCCCACGCTTGCCGCGACGGGCACCGTGGCGACCGCCACCGCGAAGAACGCGACCTTCAGCGCGAATCCCGCCAGCACCGCCGGCGCGAACGCCTGCCCGATGGCGCGCGCATAGGCACCGTGGCCCCAGGGCGAGAAGCCGTAAAGGCCGACGTAGGCCACCACCAGCGCGACCAGGCAGCCGACCGCGGTGAGCGCCAGCACCGCCGCCGCCACGCCGATGCCGCGCGGCAGCAGTTCCGCGCGCAGCGGGTCGTTGCCCTGGTCGAGGACGCCGCCCACGCGAAGCAGCGCCACCTCCGTCCCCAGGGCGGCCCCGGAGCGGACCGAGACGAAAAGCGCCACGAAAAGCGGGATCAGCTCCAGCACCAGCAGCCGCGCGTAGAGGTCCAGCGAGTATCCGGAGAGCCCGAAATCCCGCGCGGTGGAATCGATGACGCGGATCACCAGCGCCGCCAGCGCGGCGCAGAAGACGACGAAGCCGGGAAGCACCTCCCACGCGGTCGCGCACAACTGCCGCGCGGCCAGCGCCCGCACCGGCGCGGTGTACGTGGAGGGCGAGAGGGCCGCCGCGAGCGCTTCCGCGCCGAAGAGGATCGAGCGCGCCGCGCGGCCGGGCAAGGTGGCCTGCATATGCCGATGATAGCGCGCGGCCCGCGCGGCGAACTACCAGGCCGCGATCACGGCCCGATGGCGACCTTCACGACGACGGGGAAGTGGTCGGACGGGTAACGGCCGTCCCGGGAGTCGGCCGGCACCGCGTACCCGAGCACCCTGACCTGCGCGCTCACGAAGACGTAGTCGATGCGGTCCGTGGGCGCGGCATCGGGCTTGAAGCCGTTGAAGGTGCCGACCGGACCGCGCGCCGGCGTCGCGGTGGCCAGGAACGAGTCGGCCAGCAATGTCCGCATGGTCCGGATCTGCTCGGTGTCCGGCGTGGAATTGAAATCCCCCGCGCACACGACCGGCCCGCCGCCCGCGATTTCCCCGATCTTGCGCACCATCAGCTTCGCGGATTCGCGCCGCGCCACCACGCCCTCGTGGTCGAAGTGCACCGAGAAGAAGTGGAACGCCGTTCCCGTGGCGCGGTCGCGCAGCCGCGCCCACGAGGCGATGCGGTTGCAGCAGCGCGCGTCCCAGCCCTTCGACGGCCTGTCCGGCGTCTGGCTGAGCCAGAAATCGCCGGCGTCCAGGAGGTCGAACCGGTCCTTCCGGTAGAAGATCGCCGAATGCTCGCCGGCGCGCCTGCCGTCGTCGCGCCCGGCGCCGACGAAGGCGTATTCCCCCATCGCCGCCAGGTCGTCGATCTGCCCCGGCAGGCCTTCCTGCGTGCCGAAGACGTCGAGCCCGTGCCGGCGCACGAGGCTCCCGACCATCTCCCTGCGGTTCGGCCAGGCGTTGGGCCCGTCCTGCGCGAGGTCCAGGCGAAGGTTGTAGGTCGCGACGGTCATGGCCGCGCGCTCGCCCGCCCCGGCGAATTGCGCCGGCAACGCGAGGGCGAGGGCCGCGAGCAGGCTCCGGAATGTCGTGGAAATCTTCTGTGCCGTCCGAGGTGGAAACAGGAGTCTGGCGGGTCGGCCCGCCGGGAGTGGAACCGTTACCAGTCCTTTCGGGGCGAATCGTGCGACGGCGATTCCGGGCTGTCAATGGCGCCGGCCGGCGGCGCGCCGGGGCCCGGAAACGAAACGGGCGCCCGAAGGCGCCCGTCGCGAATTCCCGGCAGGCGGGACGCGTCAGGCGGCCTTCTGGACCGGTATGGCGCCGCGCTTGTCCTTGATGGCGTTGTTCGCGTCGACGTACACGAGATCGGGCTCGTACTTCGCGATCTCGGCTTCGGTGTAGGTCGCATAGGAGGCGATGATCAGCAGGTCGCCTCGGCGCGCCTTGTGCGCCGCCGCGCCGTTGACCGAGATGGTCCCCGAGCCGGCCTGGGCGGCGATGGCGTAGGTGGAGAAGCGCTCGCCATTGTTCACGTTGTAGATCTCGATCTGCTGGTATTGCCTGATGTCGGCCGCGTCCAGGAGATCCTGGTCGATCGCGCACGAGCCCTCGTAATGCAGCTCGGAGGCGGTGCAGGTGACACGGTGCAGCTTCGACTTGAGCATGGTGCGTTGCATGTTCGGCGTCTCCGGAAGAGCGACTGGTTCGAGTCTACCGGGCCTCTTTAGAGCAAAGGCTCGAAAACTCGTCGACCAGCCCCAGGTTGTCCCTTCAGGCGCGGAATTCGAGGTTGTCGATCAGCCGGGTCTTGCCCAGCCAAGCCCCCCCGAGGACCACCAGGTCGCGGTCCGAGGGGCCCGGAAAGGCCAGTCCGGACTGATTCCGCACTGCAACATAATCCACGCGCCAGCCGGCCGACGTCAAGTCCGCGGTCGCGGAGGCGCAAAGCGCGTCGAAATCACGCTGCCCGCTCTCCACCAGGCCCTTGATCCGCTTGAGGTTTTGACTGAGCCGCACGGCGGCGGCGCGCTCCTCGGAGGAGAGATAGCCGTTCCGGGACGACAGGGCGAGGCCGTCGGGCTCGCGCTTCGTCTCCACCCCGACGATCTCGATGGGGTAGCCCATCTGCCGCACGAGGGCCCGGATCACGAACAGCTGCTGGTAGTCCTTGCGCCCGAAAACGGCTGTGTGCGGTGCAACAATATTGAACAGTTTCGCGACCACCGTCAGCACGCCCTGGAAGTGGCCCGGGCGGAACTGCCCGCAAAGCTGCTCCGCGGATTTCGGGGGGACGAGCAGGATCTCCTGCGGCTCCGGATAGAGCTCGTTCTCGTCCGGCGCGAACACCACGTGGCAGCCGGCCTTCGCGAGCGCCTCGCAGTCGTGCGCCAGCGTGCGCGGGTAGCGGTCGAAGTCGCCGCCCGGCTCGAACTGCAGGCGGTTGACGAAGATGGAGGCGACGACGCACTTGCCGCGCCTGACGGCCTCCTCGACGAGCGCGATGTGCCCGGCGTGGAGGTTGCCCATCGTCGGCACGAGGGCGATCGACGACACGGCCCTCAGGCGCGCGCGCAGTTCCCCGACGGTGTGGATCACGTCCATGGCCGCGCCCCGCTCAGAAGCAATGCTCGGGACCCGGGAAGGTCTTCGCCTTCACCGCCTGCACGTACGCCTCGATCGCCGCCTTCACCGACGGTGCGCCCGCCATGAAGTTCTTCACGAAGCGGGCCTTGCGCCCCGGATAGATGTCGAGCATGTCGTAGACCACGAGCACCTGGCCGGAGACGTCCACCCCGGCCCCGATGCCGATCGTGGGCACCGTGAGCGCTTCCGTCACCCGCTTCGCGACCGCTGCCGGCATCGCCTCCATCAGCACGATGGCGGCCCCCGCGGCCTCCAGCGATTTCGCATCGGCGACGAGGCGCGCGGCGGTGTCGTCGTCCCGGCCCTGCACGCGATAGCCGCCGAGCGTGTGCACCGACTGCGGCGTGAGGCCGATGTGGGCGCACACGGGGATGCCGCGCTCCACGAGGAAGCGCGTCGTCTCGACCATGGTCGCGCCGCCTTCGAGCTTCACCATCTGGGCGCCGGCGGCCATGAGGCGCGCGGCGTTGCGGAAGGCCTGCTCCTTCGACTCCTGGAAGCTGCCGAAGGGCATGTCGGCGCAGACGAGCGCGTTGGAGCTGCCCCGCGCGACGAGGCGGACGTGGTACTCCGTCTCCTCCAGCGTCACCGGCAGCGTCGTGTCGTGGCCCTGGATCACCATGCCCAGCGAATCGCCGATGAGCAGGATGTCGACGCCCGCGGCGTCCGAAAGGGCCGCGAAGCTCGCGTCGTAGCAGGTGAGCATGGCGAGCTTCTCGCCGCCTCGCGCGCGCTCCTGCAGCTTGGGGATGGTCACTCTCATGGCTGGGGGAAATTGGGCAGAGTGGGACGAGCATTCTGCCACGGTTTCGCTGCAATGCAGCATGACCGTGCCTCCCCCCGCCGGTCATCGCCCCGGCGAGGCCCTTGCCGACGATCTATGCCGGATCGCGCCCGTGCAGGAACGCCCGGAACCACTTCCCGCTCAGCTTGAGCGTTCGCTTCTGCGTCCCGAAATCGACGTGGACCAGCCCGAAGCGCCGCCCGTAGCCTTCGGCCCATTCGAAGTTGTCGAGCAGGCTCCAGGCGAAATAGCCCTCGAGCGGGACGCCGGCCGCAATGGCCTGCCGGGCCGCCGCGAGGTGGCGCACCAGGTAGCGCCGCCTCTGCTCGTCGTCGATGCGCCCGTCGGCGGTGACGACGTCGTCGTAGGTCGAGCCGTTCTCCGTGACCAGTATCCGCGCGGGGCGGTAGTCGCGGGTCACGCGCTCGAGCAAGGCGACCATGCCCTCGGGGGAAACCTCCCAGCCGAAGGCCGTTCGCTCGACCGCTTCGGGAGGGACGATCCGCGTCTCGAGCGCGCCCTCGCCGGGGGCATTCGCCACGATCTCGGGGAAGTAGTAATTGACGCCCAGGAAGTCGGTGGGCGCGGCGATCGCCTCGAGGTCGCCCGCGCGGACCGCGGGCACCGCGGCGCCGAACCGCTCCCACGCGTCCCGCGGATAGCCGCGCCCGTGCAGCGGGTCGAGGAACCAGCGGTTGCGGATGCCGTCGTGGCGCGTCATCGCCGCCCGGTCCTCCGGACTCGCGGAGGCGGACCGCAGGGGATGCAGGCTGAGCGCGATGCCCGCGCGCGCGCCGGGCACCCGCGCCCGGATCGCGTCGACGGCGAGTCCGTGCGAGAGCAGCACGTGGTGCGACACCTGCAGGGCGGTCGCGAGGTCCTTGCGCCCGGGCGCGTGGACGCCCTCGAGATGGCCGTGCATCACGGTGCACCAGGGCTCGTTGTGCGTGATCCAGTGCTTCACCCGGTCGCCCAGGCGGCGGGCGACGGCGTCGGCGAACTCCACGAACGCGGCCACCGTGTCGCGCTCGGCCCAGCCGCCGCGCGACTCGAGCGCCTGCGGGAGGTCCCAGTGGTAGAGCGTGGGCCACGGCTCCAGGCCGCGCTCGAGCATCCCGTCGACCAGGCGCGAATAGAAGTCGAGCCCCTTCGGGTTGAGCGCCCCGCGGCCCTGCGGGAAGATCCGCGGCCACGCGATCGAGAACCGGTAGGCGTTCAGGCCCAGGTCGCGAGCGAGGTCGAGGTCCGCGGGCCAGCGGTGGTAATGGTCGCAGGCGAAGTCGCCGCTCGAGGCGTCGCGGATGTTTCCCGGGGTGGCGCAGAAGCGGTCCCAGATGGACTCGCCGCGCCCGTCCTCGGCGACCGCGCCCTCGACCTGGTAGGCCGAGGTGGAGCATCCCCAGCGGAAGCCGGCGGGAAAGTCGGCGCGGCGCGGGACGCGATGGGAGTCGTCGGCCGCGCCGGCCTGCGGACTGGAAGGATCGGGGCCGTGTTGCGCCTGGGCGGTCACCGGCACCGGGGGTGCCTCGCGCGGGGTCGGGTCATGACGGAAAGCTTTCCATTGGGATCGAAATTTTTTTCCGGCGCCTCAGCGGGAGGCGGGCTTCCTCGCGGCCGGCGCCTTCGCCACGGAGGCGCGCCACGTCACGCGGACGGGAAAGCGCCGGGCGACCGGCCGCTCGGCGCCGTAGCAGCGATTGAGCAGCCAGTGCAGCCCGTTCAACGTCACGTCGCTCCAGGGGACGTGCACCGAGGTGAGCCGCGGCGCTGAGAACTCCGCCGTGTGCGTGTCGTCGTAGCCCATCACCGAGAGCTGGCCGGGCACGTCGACGCCCTCCTCCTGGAAACGCGAGAGCGCGCCGACGGCCATCTCGTCGTTGGCGCAGAAGAGCGCCGTGCACTTGTGCCCCGAGGCGAGGAGCGCCCCGGCCGCGGCCCAGCCGCCTTCGGGCGAGAAGTCGCTCGCCACGACGAACACGCGCGAGGCGCCGATGCCGTGCTTCGCGAGCTCGCCCATGAAGCCGGAGATCCGCGCCACGTTGTCCGGCGAGGTGGGCGGACCGCCGATCACGGCGAAGCGGCGATGGCCCAGCTCGAGCAGGGCCTGCGCGGCGAGCCTTCCCCCCTGCCTGTGGTCCGCGGAGAAGCACTGCTCGCGAATGCCCTTGTAGTAGTGGTTGAGCACGACGAGCCGCTCCTGGCGGGGCCCGAGCTCGGCGATGTCGTCGTCCTTGAGCGCGTTGCTGATGACCACCAGGCCGTCGCAGCCGCGCTCCAGCAGGAACCTGATGCCCTCGACCGCCTGGCGCCGCTCGTCGCCGTCGCCGGTGCCGAAGGCGACGACCATGTGCTGGCCGCTCGCCCGGAGCTCCAGCTGGATGAGTTGCAGGATCGGCGTGTAGAACGTTCCTTTGAGCACCGGGATGTACACCCCGATCATCTGGGAGGAGCCCGACAGCAGCGAGCGCGCGGCGTGCGAGGGGCGGAACTCGAGCTGCGCGATGGCCTTTCGCACGCGCGCCGCGGTGGCCGCCGCCACGGGGCCCTTGCCGCTCACGACCCGTGAGGCGGTTCCCAAGCCAACGCCCGCGAGGCGGGCCACGTCCTTGATTGTCGCCATGGGATTCTTCTAGCGGGGGTTCCCGGGAGCCGCGACGCGGTGCCGCCCGGATGAAGGCCCGGATTCTAGCATTGGATATGCGCCTTCACGGGGCCTGTCGCGCGCCGCCGCCGCATCGCCCGCGAGGTCCGCGCAGGCGGCGGCATCGGCATTGCCCGCGGCACCGGCCACGATGCGGATGTCGGCCAACGCCGCGTCGAATTCGCCGTCCGTGGCCAGGCTGAAGGGCACGTCCACGGCCGCGAGATCGGCGCCGCGCGCGGCGAAGCACGCGAGCGGAACCTTGACGGTGCGCCGGGCCCCGATGCCGGATGCGGCGACGAGGCGCGTGATGTCGAGCGACGCGGCGCAGGCCGGGGCGCAGCCCATCGAGAGCGTCACCTTTCCGGCCGGCTTCCTGAAGACGCGCAGGTCGAACTGCAGCGCGCCCGCCGCCCGCGCGTGCGCGACGAAGCTCGCCGGCTTCGCCGAACGCAGGTACAGGCGCGCCTCCCCCGTCCAGGCCGCGCGCTTCGCGTCCTGCTGCGTGTTCACCTGCGCGGTCGACACGCGCAGCGCGGCCCGTCCCGCGGGCACCTCGAACGTGGCGTCGAGGTCGGCCCCGACCGCGGTCTCGCGCCAGCCGTCCGCGGCCGCCGACGCGTACAGGCGATAGGGCGACAGGGCGGCCTGGCGGAAGATCGGCACGGGCGCCGTCGCGGCGCAACCCTCGGCCGGGACCGCGTCGCCCACGCGGCCCACGCGGCTCGCGGCCGCGTAGCGAAGACCGTAACCCAGCGCGAAGAGCGGGTCGTAGCCGCGATCGCCGAAGTTGAGCGGGGTCTGGCAGGCGGACTTCGGCCAGGAGAACGCCAGCGTGCCGCGGAAATCGTGCGCGATGCCACCGCTCGTGTCGCGGAACAGCACGTCGGCCACGCCCTTGCCCTCGGTCCCCGGGAGCCACGCGACGACGAAGGCATCGGAGCGGTCCAGCAGGTCGTTCGCGTACGCCGCCCTGCCCGTCACGAACACCGTCACCACCGGCACGCCCTTTCCCGCCACGGCGTCGAGGACGGCGAGGTCCTCGGGATGGCGCCGGCTGTGCTGGAGCGTTCCCGAAAGCGGGATGTCGCCGCTCGTCTCGGCGTAGGGCGTCTCGCCGACGACGGCGATCACGGCGTCGAAGCCCGCGAGGTCCACGCCGCGGGCCGTCTCGCTGAAACTCGCGTTGCCCTCGCCCGCCGCCTCGCGAATCCCGGCGAGGATCGAGTCGCCGGACGGGAAGTCGCCGTTCGCGTTTTCCGTGCCCTGCCACGTGAGCGACCAGCCGCCGGCCTGGTTCGCGATCGAGTCCGCGTTCTTCCCGACCACCAGCACCCGCCGGCCCCGGCGCAGCGGCAGCACGCCGCCGTCGTTCTTGAGCATCACCAGCGACTCGCGCACGGCGCGGCGCGCGAGCGCCCTCGCCTGGAGCGCCCCGGGGTCGCCCGCCTGCGCCGCCTGCGACGGCGCGCGCCCGAAGAGCCCGGCCCGAAGCTTCACGCGCAGGATCCGCGTCACCGCGTCGTCGATGCGCGCCATCGGGATCTCGCCCCGCCGGACCTGTTCGACCGTGTTGTCGATGAAGGCCTTCCAGTCCTCGGGGACCATGACCATGTCGACGCCCGCGTTGATCGACTTCGCGCAGCTCGAGGGCGTGCAGCCCGGCACCTGGCCGATGCCGTTCCAGTCGGAGACGACGAAGCCGTCGAAGCCCATCCGATCCTTGAGCACGCCGGCAAGGAGTTCGCGGCTGCCGTGCATCTTGCCGTAGTCGATGCCGGCCGCCGCGTCGCGCCAGCTGCTGAAGGAAGCCATCACCGTCTGCGCGCCGGCCTCGAGCGCGCCGTAGTAGCCCTGCGCGTGGATGGCGATCATCTCGGCGCGGGTCACGGTGGCCACGCCCTGGTCCGCGCCCGAGTCCGTCGCTCCGTCGCCGATGAAGTGCTTGGCGGTGGCGATCACGCGGGAATCGGGATCGGCGCCGTCCTGCAGCCCCGACACGTAGGCCTTCGCGAGCGGCCGCACGCGGGCGGGATCCTCCGAGAAGCTCTCGTACGTGCGTCCCCACCGGTCGTCGCGCGCGACGGCGACCGTCGGCCCGAACACCCACGCGATCCCCGTGGCGCGCACCGCCCGGCCCGTGGCAGCGCCGATCGCGCGCGCGAGGTCCGGGTCGTTCGCGGCGCCCAGGCCGATGTTGTGCGGGAAGATCGTCGCGCCGTAGACGTTGTTGTGCCCGTGCACGGCGTCGGTCCCCCAGAGGATCGGCACCTTCACGGCCATGTCCGTGGACATCGACGCGTCGTGGTAGCGCTGCGCGAGGGCGAGCCAGTCGCCCACGCTCGCCCGCTTGTTTCCGGACGGCCGGGATCCCCCGCCGTTCAGCACCGAGCCGAGGTAGTGGGCGGCGGCGTCCTCCGGCGTGGCGTGCTTGATCTCCGGCTGCGTCATCTGCCCCACCTTCTGCCGCAGGCTCATGCCCGCGACGATCTTCGCGATGCGCGCCTCGAGGGCCGCGTCGGGCGCGGCCGCGCGGCGCACGGCGGGCCAGTCGGCCGGCGCTGCCGGCGCGGCGGCCGCCCCCCGGGCGAGCAGGCAGCCGCAGAGGATCGCGGCGAGCGCAATGCGCTTGTGTCCTCCCATCGTCCCGCTAGGCTCCCGCCGCGCAGTTGCGCGCGATGAACTCGGCGTGCGTCGGCATCACGTCGACGCACTTCCGGATGACGGTCTCGACGTCGTCCAGGAACGCGCTCACGTTCTCCTTCGCGTGCAGGTCGGCGAACGGGTGGTAGCCCTTCGGCCGCAGGCGCTGGCCGTACATCACCTGCAGCCAGCTCAGCTCGGCGAACAGCTCGTTGTTCTCGCGGAAGATGCGCCCGTTGCTGCGGAAGAGGTCGATCCGGTGTTGCAGCGTGTCGGGGATGGACATCTCGCGGCAATGGTTCCAGAACGGGGAGTCGTCGCGCACCGTGGCCTTGTAGTGCAGGATGATGAAGTCGCGGATGCGCTGGTACTCGTCCTCCACCTGCGCGTTGAACTCGTCGATGTCGGCCGCATCGAGCCCGGCGTGCGGGAACAGCGTCACCAGGCGCGCGATGGCGGTCTGGATCAGGTGGATGTTGGTCGACTCGATCGGCTCGAAGAAGCCCGCGGCCAGGCCGATGGCCACGCAGTTGCGGTTCCACGACTTCCTGCGCCGGCCCGGCACGTAGGGGATGTAGCGCGGCTCCGCCAGGGGCTTGCCGTCGAGGTTGCCCATGAGGATGGACGTCGCCTCCTCCCGGCTCATGAACCTGCTGGAGTAGACGTGCCCGTTGCCGGTCCGGTGCTGCAGCGGGATGCGCCACTGCCATCCGGCCGAATGCGCCGTGGACCGCGTGAGCGGCACGAGCGGCCCGGCGCTCTCGCAGGGGACGGCGATCGCGCGGTCGCAGGGCAGCCAGTGCGTCCAGTCGTCGTACCCCGTCTTGAGCGTCTGCTCGATCAGCAGGCCCCGCGTGCCCGAGCAGTCGATGAAGAAGTCACCCGCGACCTTCTCGCCGCTCTCCATCACCACGGCCTCGATGTGGCCGTCGGGCTCGCGCTGCAGCACCTGGACGATCCTTCCCTCGACGCGCACGACGCCGCGCTTCTCGGCATGGCCGCGCAGGTAGCGCGAGTACAGGCTCGCGTCGAAGTGGAAGGCGTAGGCGATGTCGCCCAGCGGCGAGGCCGGCATGTCCGGCCGCGCGCGCATGAACTTCGCCTGCGCGGGCGCCGCGGTGTTGATCGAGTAGGCGCCGAGATCGCTCACCTTGCCTTCGCGCGCCATGCGCAGCCAGTAGTGGTGGAACGGCACGCCGTCGAGCTCCGTGCCGACCTTGCCGAACCCGTGCGTGTAGCGGTCGCCGATCGCGCCCCAGTTGACGAACTCGATGCCGAGCTTGAACGTGCCTTTCGTCGCGCGCAGGAACTCGTCCTCGTCGATCGCGAGCGCGTTGTTGAAGTTCTTGATGTTCGGGATCGTGGCCTCGCCGACGCCGATGATGCCGATGTCGTCGGACTCGACGAGCCGGATGCGGTACTGGCCGCCGAGCAGCTTGGACAGCGCGGCCGCGGTCATCCAGCCTGCGGTTCCGCCGCCGACGACGACGATGTTGCGGACGGGGGCGAGTGTCATCGCGGATCTCCTGGGTGATGCGGCAGCCGAAGAAAAAAGCCCCCGCCGGCGGGCCGGCAGGGGCGATAAGCACCTTCCGGGGGCCTCAGAACTTGTACGTGGCCCCGAGAAGATACTGTCGGCCATACTTGTTGTACTCCAGCGGAGCGATCGCGTCTCCCAAGCCGTTGCCCTGCTTGGTCTTCAGCGGCGAATCGGTGAGGTTGTTGACCTGCAGCAGGACCGACAGGCCGCGCAGCTGGCCCGAGGTGAACTCGTAGCCGACCTGGGCGTCGGTCTGGCGGTCGGGCAGGATCTCCGTGAACTCGCGGGCGTTGTGCAGGCCCGTGATCTCGCCGCGGAAGCCCGACCGGTAGCGCTGTCCGACGCGCGCGGAGAACCCCGCCTTCTCGTAGTAGACGATCGCGTTGGTCACCGTGCCCGACAGGCCCGGCAGCCTCTGCGAGGTTCCGGGGCCGTTGGGGTGCACCGTGCTGCTGGTGAACGAGGCGCTCGCCTGCACGCCGAAGCCGTCGAGCATCGGCGCGATGAGGCCGCCCTCGAAGGCGCCGCTGATCTCGCTGCCGTGCACGTAGCCGCCGCTGCCGTTGATCGGCCGCTCGAACAGGCCGATGTTGCCGGCCGGAACCAGCGCCGTGGTGTTCGGGATGCCGGTGAAGTCGTACTCGATCTTCTGCGTGTAGATGTAGGTGTCGAGCTCCTTGTAGAACCCGGCGACCGCGACGTAGCTGCGCCTGCCGAAGTACTTCTCGAACGACAGGTCGTACGACTTGGCCCGCCACGGCTCGAGCTGCGGGTTGCCGCCGCTACCGCTCCACAGGTGGGACGTCGCG
>JAGRPO010000088.1 GCA_019449455.1 Betaproteobacteria bacterium
GCCGGAATCGCGCAGGTGACGGCCGGGTGCGAGACCACGAACTTGAGGAAGACCTGCGCCCAGTTGGCGCAGTCGATCTCGCGCGCCCACGCCGGCAGCGGCTTGCCCTTCACCGCGCCGAAGAGATCGCCGCCGTCGAACGGGCGATTGACGATGACGGCCGCGCCGCGGTCGGCGGCGAGCGGCAGCAGGCGCTTTTCCGCCTCGCGGTCGGCGAAGCTGTAGCTGAACTGCACGAAGTCGAAGCGCTCGCGCTTCATCGCGGCTTCGAGCGCATCGTGCCGCCGCCCGTGGGAGGTGGTTATGCCGATGTGGCGGACGCGCCCCGCGGCCTTCCACGCCTTCAGCGTGACGAGGTGCGTCTCCCAGTCGAGCATGTTGTGCACCTGCAACAGGTCGAAGCGCTTCACTCCCCAGTGGGTGAAGGATTCCTCCATCTGCTTCACGCCGAGGAAGCGCGTCGGCGTCCAGACCTTGGTCGCATTGAAGACCTTCGCGGGACGCGCTTTCGGCACCAACTCGCCGAGGGCCGCCTCCGCGTAGCCGTACATGGGGGAAGAGTCGAGGAGCGTTCCGCCGCCCGCGAAGAATTCGCGCAGCACCGCCAGGCGCGAATCGCGTTGGGGGCCGGGCGCCACGTCGAAGGTAAGCCACGTCCCCATGCCGACGGCGGGGATCGTCTCGCCGGTGCCGGGGATCGCGCGCTCGAGGATGGCCGCGGGGGCCGACCGGACATCGCCTGGCAGGACGGCGGCACCGGCCAGGGCGGCGAGGCTCTTCAGGGCGCTACGGCGGCCGGCGCGGCTTTCGGTGCTCATTGGGGTTCCCTCCAGCGACGCTCCTCAGTTTGCGCCCGTCGGGGTAGGATTGAGCCACTCACAACGAGGAGGAGCAAGGAAAATGATCGACCATCCGGTGGGCGACATCCTGAAGGGCAAGACAAGCCCCACCCTGCTTTCCGTGGCCGCCACGGCCACCGTTTCCGAGGCTGTCGCCCTGATGGACGAAAAGGGCCTGGGCTCGGTCCTCGTCCGCGACGCGGCCGGCGCCATGGCCGGAATCTTCACCGAGCGCGACGTCATGCGCCGCGTGGTGCGCCAGGGACGCGATCCCAGGACCACGCCCATGTCCGCGGTCATGACCCCCGATGTCCGCAAGGTGCCGTCCACGGAGTCGGTCCTCGAGGTCCTTCGCCTCATGGTCGAGCACGGGTATCGGCACATGCTGGTGGCCGACGGCGGCAAGCCCGTGGGCGTGGTGTCGATCCGGGACCTCATGCGCTGGCTCATCCTGCCGGATGCCCCCATCGCCCATGAGGGGCGCCGGGGCGAGATCCGCACGCGCGCGCTGGACGCGGTGGAGACCCTGAAGCAGAGCTAGGCGACGGGCGGGCCCCCGTGCCCGACGTTGCCGTCGTCGTCGCACGCCACGCGGTTGCGTCCTTCGCGCTTGGCGCGCAGGAGGGCCTGGTCGGCTCGGTTGATGAGGCCCTCGAGCGCCACGTGATCCTGCGCGACGCCGAGGCTCGCGGTGATCGAGAGTTCCCCGCCCGGCGACGGCACGGGCGTGGCGGCGATCAAGGCGCGCAGCTTTTCGGCCACGTCCGCCGCGACCTCCAGCGGGGTGCCGGGAAGAAGGACCACGAACTCCTCGCCGCCCCAGCGGCAACACACGTCGGACTTGCGCAGGCTCGCCTGGATGAGCCGGGCGATGTGCCGGATCGAAACGTCGCCCGCGGCGTGGCCGTGCGTGTCGTTGATCTGCTTGAAGTGATCCAGGTCGAGGACCACGGCGGCAACCGCGAGCCCGTTGCGGCGGCAATATTCGAAAGGGGCGTTCGCCAGGTCGAGGAAGGCGCGCCGGTTGGCGAGCCCCGTCAGCAGGTCGGTGCTCGCCATGCGCTCGGCATCTTCCTTCGCCAGGCGCAGCTGGTAGGTCATCTCGAGGTTCTGCCGCAAGGTGTCCGAGATCACCCGCGTCGCGCGCAATGACGACCCGAGGAAGAGAATCACGCCGCCGCCGATGATGAATGCGGGCCGCTCCCCGGTGGCGAGCAGCCAGATCGTCGCCGGAAGCAGGACCGCCGCGAGGGTGGCGATGACCAGCCACCGGATGGCGGAATATGCCGCGAGCGCCGCGCCGGCCATGCCGATGAGGACGAAAAGGATCATCACCTGGTGGAGCAGCGACTCCCTGGGCATCATCCACGCGCACCCGAATCCCCAGATCGCCGACGAGACCAGAAGGGTGACGACGTAGGGGCGTTCCCAGGCCAGAAGAGCGTCCCCTGCGGGAGCCTTCGTGTAATAAGCGCGAAAGAGGGCGATGCGGACGAACGAGGCTGCGGCGAGAGCCGTAAGCCACAAGAGAATCGCGGAGTGATCCACGGCAGGCCACAACAGGAGCGAGAGCAGGGTGGCCGCGGCGAGGCTCAGGAATACCGCCGGATAGGAAGACTCGTAAAGCAGCCTGATGCGGTCGGCCCGCACGCGGCTGGCCCACACGCCCCCGGCGGGGGTTCGAACTTGCCCGACTTCCATGATCGCCACGATTCCTGGTTGCTCCGTCTCCGGGACTCACGCCCGGGTCGCTTTTCACCTTGAGAACGGAAACTAGCAGGAAGTCGGGAGCTTTTGGCCCAATGGTTGCAGGTGTAAAGGGATGGGGCGGGTTTCCGGACGGGGATTTTGCCGGGCACGCGCCCTTTGCTATAATTGCCGACTTCGCGCCCGTAGCTCAGTTGGATAGAGTACCTGGCTACGAACCAGGGGGTCGTGGGTTCGAATCCTGCCGGGCGCGCCAGTTGTATGAAGGGGCCAGTCGAGAGACTGGCCCCTTTTCATTTCGTCCGCCTTCGGGCGGAAGCGGGCTCCTGCGCGACGCGGGCCGCGGCCTTGGCGGTCCTTTTCCCCGCTGATTGACGCAACTCACGATGCGCGCGCGGTAAAAGGGGCAAGCTGGAATCGCTTTCGTTCCGGTGTTTGCCGAGATGGGTGGCGACGAGGGAGGGGTTTCCATGAAGCGCCTGCGATCCGTACTGCGTTTCATCGTGGCCATGCTGGCGATGTGCGTGGTTCCAGTCCACGGGGCGACCTGGGAGGATGCGAACGGACCTCACTCGACGGTTGTCGTCGCCGGTGCTGGCCCCGGGGGCAGGTACTACATCCATCGCCCCAAGGCGCTCGGGGCCAATGCCCACCCCATCGCGGTCCTGTGCGTCGGGACGGGGTCGAATCCGAGGAACTACGATGCCCTCCTGGCCCAGCTGGCGTCGCACGGCGTCGTCGCGATTGCCGACACGGATCCCTACCAGGCGGACGGGTCCAAGGCCAGCGCAGCCGTGAACTGGCTTCTCGACCAGCACGAGACGGCAGGAAGCGAGTACCACCAGAAGCTCATCTCCTCCCGCGTGCTTGCCATCGGACATTCGTCGGGTGGAAACGGGGCGATGATGGCTGCCACAGGCAACCGGAGGATCACGAGCATTCTCCTGTACGCGCCCGCTCTGGACTCGGCAAGACCAGCCGACCTGTCCGTCCCCACCTTCTACATCTCGGGCTCGCTCGATGCGACGGCGACTCCCGAATACGTGAAGACCCGATACCAGGAAACGTCGAAGGCGAATGCCTGGTACGGAGAAAACAGGAACCAGGGCCACGTCGGGTTCGCGAGAAACCCGTCCGTCCAGCGCGTCACGAGGGCATGGGTATACGCCCACCTCCTGGGCGACACGGGGGCGGCGAGAGGATGCTTCTACGGCCCCGGCTGGGCATTCGGAAACGCATCCGAGTGGAAAGAAGCGCTGAAGAACAACAATGCACGCTGATGCCACGGATGCGGATGCCGGGCCGGCAAGCCCTTGCTTCGATCAGGTGATCGGCGCAGCGAAGGGGCCACTCGGGAGACCGGCCTCTTTTGACTTCGTCGGGGACGTCATTCCCGGAACTGCACGGCCAGCATCTCCGCCCTCGCGCACGCCTGGCCTGCCGCGCTGAGCGACAGCGACACCTGCACCTTGCGTCCCTCGATGCCCCGAAGCACGCCCCTGACCTCGAGTTCCACGCCGATCGGCGTCGGGCGCAGGAAGTCCACCTTCAGCGATGCCGTGACGAATCGCATGAACTCTCCGTCGTCGCCGATTTCCCGGCCCGCGGCCCGGTAGGCGAAGGCCGCCGCCGATGCCGTTCCATGGCAATCGAGAAGGGAGGCGACCATGCCTCCGAAGACATGGCCGGGCACGCCACCGCTGAACTCGGGGCGCACCGTGAACCGTGCAACGGTCTCCTCCGCGTCCCAGTAGCTCTTGAGGTGATGACCCTGGGGGTTGCTCTTTCCGCAACCGTAGCAGTGGCTGAATCTCTCCGGATAGCAGTCCTGGAACGCGGTGGGCATTTCGACTCCCGCCGGCCCGTTCACTCGACGAGGATCTGCTGCGTCGGGTTGTCGACGATCACGGGGGTCTCCATGTACACGACCTGCGGGGGCGCGCCGTACTTCTCCGTGACGAAGGCCCGCCACGCGTCGGTGTACAGGGCCTCGGCATCCTGCCGGGACCGCCAGAGATAGACGCCGCCGGCGGTCATGCCGTCTTCGGCGAGGACGTAGTACTTGCGGATCAACCCGGGCTGCGACTGGTAGCGCGGCGCCGTGCCCTGGAAGATGGACCTGGCCTCATCGACCGTCAGGGGCTTTGGCAGTCGGAACGTGGCGATGGCGGTGATCATCCCGTTCATCTACTTCGCGGTCTTCTTCACGGCCTTTTTCGCCGCCGGCTTGCGGGACTTCTTCGCAACCTTCTTCACGGCTTTCCTGGCCGCCTTCGCTTTCGGGGGCTGCTTTCCCGAAGCCGTCTTCAGGGCCTGCTTCGCGGCCTTCCGCACCGCGGCGACCGCGCCGCCCACCGTGTCCTTGACGGACTTGACGGCGCTCTTCGCCGCTTTCCTCACCTTCTTCTCCATCGGGCCTTGCTCGGCCGCCGTCTCGGCTTTCGACTTGTGACGCATGTCGGCGGCGTGGGCACGCTTGTAGGACTGGATGTCCTTGAACTGCCCGCTCTCGTCACGGACGGCATACAGCTTGGTACCGGTTCGGCTTCTCATCGTGGTGCGACGCGTGGCCATGGTCTCTCCTTTGCGGGATCGGGGTTGCGGCGATACATCCTGGCCCATCGCCCCGATGATAGCTTGGCGCGGTCCGCCCGTGAGGAGGTGTAACGGGGAGCCTCCTCGTTACACCTCCCGCACACCACTCACGAGCTGATTCCCGTGGCGTTGATGGCAGTCAACATGGCGTCCGCCCGTTGGGATAAACATGGAACTTCAGGGCGGATCTCCAACGAAGGGAGGCTGTCATGTCCATCGCCAATCGGTTGCAGGACTACATCGCAGACCGGAAACTCACCTGGGATCCCGTGTCGCACCAGCCGAGCAGCTCGTGCATGGAGGCGGCGCACCTCGCCCACGTATCCCCTGATCGCGTGGCCAAGGCGGTCGTGCTCGAGGGCAATGCCGGATACCTGATGGCCGTGATCCCGGCCAACCAGCACCTGGACGTGGACGATCTCGGCGAGGCCATCGCGGACGATCTCGCGCTCGTGAGCGAAGGCAAGCTGAAGGAGCTGTTCGCGGACTGCCAGCCGGGAGCGGTTCCGCCGGTCGGCGCGGCCTACGGGATCAACACGCTCTGGGACGAAAGTCTCGGCGGCAGGGCGGATGTGTACTTCGAGGGGGGCGACCACCAGACCCTCGTGCATATGAACGGGACCGACTTCGGGGCGTTGATGCGCAAGGCGGCCACACGGCTTCCGGATAGCTGCCACTGAGATTGCCTTCGCGACGTCGAGTCGCGGGGGAAGCGGCGGACCGGGGACAGGGGAGTCCGATCCTGCCCGGACGAGCGGGTACACTTGGCCGACCCTGGTCAAGGTGGCCTCGCGACAATGAACCCGATCCCCGCACTGCTGTTGGTCCTCGCCCTGGGCGGCTGCGCCACGGCCGATCACCTCGCCGCCCCTGAAGCGCCGGATCCGGGGCGCCTGCCGTCCGCCCAACGGGTGGTGAGCGTGCCAGGCCTTCGTCCCTGCAACGATGGCGCGGGAAGCATGCTGAACATCGACCCGCGCCAGGCGGTCAATGTCCTGGTGCATGGCTGCAACGGCTCCGCCGGCAAGTTCCTGTCGCTGGCCGAAGTGCTCGCCTTTCATGGTCAGCAGACCGTGTGCTTCTCCTACGACGACCGCGCGAGCCTCATGGTGAGTTCGGGCCAGCTGGCCAGTGCCGTCGACACGCTCGCGGAGAGCCTCGAGAAGCCGCAGGTCACGGTGATCGGCCACAGCATGGGAGGGCTCATCGCACGCAAGGCGCTCGTCGGAGACCGCGCGGACCCCATCCGCAACGCGCAGATCGACCTTCAGCTGGTGACGGTCTCGGCGCCGTTCTCCGGCATCGCCGCGGCGCGGGGGTGCGCCATTCCGGCGCTGCGTGCCGCATCCCTGGGCCTCAACGATCTCGCCTGCTGGCTCGTCAGCGGCGACAACTGGTACGAGATCACGTTTGCGTCGAGTTTCATCCGGCAGCCCGGCAGTCTCGCCCGGCAGGTTCGCCGCCACCTGAAAGTCGTCACCGACGAGCGTGGCACTTGCCGCCGTCGCGACGAAACCGGCCAGTGCATCGAGGGCGACTACATCTTCAGCCTTGCCGAGCAGCGTTACCCGCCGGTCACCAATGCCCCCGGAACCAGGGACGTCGAAGTGCCGGCCGGGCACGTGGAAATCGTCGGCGAAGCCGGTGTCACTCCCCGCAAGCTGATCGCGGTATTCCAGCGCGAAGGCATCGTCCGCGTCACGCCTCCGGAACGGCAGTCGGCGTTCCAGGATCTGCTGGCGCAGCTCTACGGGCGATGAGCCGGCAGGCAGGCCCTCCGCCGGGTTGACGACGCCCGTATCCGGGATGTAGTGTCCGCCTAGACCGATCGGTCTATTCGAGGCTTGCGGACCAACGAGGGCGTTACCAACAGGAGGCACCAACATGCGAGTGGCGAAAGACGACGTGGACGTCCGGATGGAGATTCCCGGCGCGGTGATCCGCCAGAAAAAGGAATTCGGCGACGCGAGCGGGTTCGGCAAGATCAGCGGCGAGTATTTCACGCTCTCGGCGGGTGTCGATACCACCCCGCTCTTCCAGGGCCTGGAAGGCAACCTCTGCCAGTGCCCCCACTGGGGCTTCGTCCTGCGCGGCCGGATCACCACGACCGATGCGAAGGGCGCGCAGGAGACGGTGAACGTGAACGACCTGTTCTACTGGCCGCCCGGGCACAACGTCAGGGTGGACGCCGACGCGGAGATCGTCATGTTCAGCCCGCAGCACGAGCACAGCCATGTGATCGATCACATGATCGGGAAGGTGGGGGGCTAGGTTTGCGGGGAGCGGCGCGGCTCGCTTCCGGGGAACCCGCAATGCACCCGGTGCATTCAACCAAGCAGCGCCTGCTCGATGCGGGGATAGCCATGCTCCTGAAGCATGGCTACCACGACCTGGGCATCCAGGCGCTGCTCGAAGCCACGCAGACTCCGAAGGGTTCTTTCTACCACCACTTCCGGGACAAGGAGGACTTCGCGCTCCAGGCCGTGGACCAGTACATGCAGCATGTGCATGCGGGCCTCGACGCCTGCCTGGAGGACACGGGACGTCCCCCGCTGGAGCGGATGCGCAAGTTCTTCGAGATGACGCAGCAGAGCTACCGGAGGGAGGGTTACATGGGTTGCCTTCTGGGTGGGCTCGGGCAGGAACTGTCAGGCGTAAGCGAGGTGTTTCGGCGAAAGATCGAGGAGTGCTTTTCCGTCATCGCCAGGCGCATGGCCGTCTGCCTCGAGGAGGCGCGAGACAGGGGCGACATACCGGCCGATTCCAATACGCGGCGCATGGCGAGCCTGCTGGTGGACTGCTGGGAAGGGGCGGCACTTCGCAGCCGGCTGCGGGGAAATGCCACGCCCCTGACGGCGATGCTCGACTTCTACTTCCAGTCGGCCGCCAGTCGTTGAGAGGCTGCCGCGGGCCCCGGCGCCGAATTCGAGTCGACGCCGGGGCCCCGCCACCCGCCTGCGATACACTTGAAGCGTCGAGGTGCGCAGCGGGAAGTGCGATGAAATCGGCACTGGTTGTCTACGGCACGACGGAAGGCCAGACCCGCAAGATCGCGGAGTTCATCGCGAACGCATTGAAGGCGGGCGGCGTGAAAGTAGACCTCGTGGACAGCGCCGACGAGCGCGCAGCCCTGGTCCAGCCGACCTACTCGGCCGCCATCGTATGCGGCTCCGTCCACCAGCTCCGCTACCAGGCTTCGCTGCTGCATTTCGTGAAGGACAACGCGGCGTGGCTCGCCGGGATTCCGGCCGCGTTCGTCGGCGTCAGCCTGACGGCGGCGCTGGAGGACGATGAGAGTCGGAGGGAACTGGAGGGGCTCGCGGAAGCGTTCTTCCGTGAAACCGGCTGGACGCCGGCGATCACTCGCCACGTGGCCGGTGCGCTGCGGTACACGCAATACGACTACTTCAAGCGGTTGGTCATGAAGCTGATCGCGAGGCACCAGGGCGGCGACACGGACACGTCGCGCGACCACGAGTACACCGACTGGGATGACCTGACCCGCTTTGTCGACGAGTTCCTGGCCGCCACTTCCCTGCGGGAGAGCGGTCACGGCGATCTGCGGCGATCCTGAGTTGGAGCGTTCCGGTGGACGGTCGCAGGAGGAAGGCATGACAGACAGGATCTGGCTCAAGAGCTACCCCGCCGGCGTGCCAGCCGAGATCGACGCCGACCAGTTCGACTCGATCGCGGACCTGCTGGACGGCCTGTTCGGCAAGTTCGCCGACAAGCCCGCCGTTCACAACCTCGGCCGCACGCTGAGCTACGCCGAACTGGAGCGCCTTTCGCGAGATTTCGCGGCCTTCCTGCAGGCCCTGCCGGGCATGGGCAAGGGCGACCGGGTCGCCATCATGTCGCCCAACCTGCTGCAGTACCCGGTGGCGCTGTTCGGCGTCCTGCGCGCCGGCATGACGGTGGTGAACGTCAATCCCCTGTACACGCCGCGCGAGCTGGAGCACCAGCTGAAGGACTCGGGCGCCAAGGCCATCGTCGTCATCGAGAATTTCGCCAGCGTCCTGCAGCAGGTGCTCGGGAAGACGCCGGTCGAGCACGTGATCACCACCCGGGTCGGGGACCTGTTGCCGGTCCCGAAGCGCTGGCTCGTCAATTTCGTGATCAAGCGGGTGAAGAAGATGGTGCCCGCGTGGCGCATCGACGGCGCCATCGGCTTCCGGGAGGCGCTCGCGCGCGGCGCGGCGACCTCGCTCAGGCCCGTCGAGATGACTCGCGAGGACATCGCATTCCTGCAGTACACCGGCGGCACCACCGGCGTCTCGAAGGGCGCGATGCTGACCCACCGCAACTTCCTCGCCAATGTGGAACAGACGAGCACCTGGATCTCGGCCAGCTTCAGGGAAGGGGCCGAGATCGTCATCGCGCCGCTGCCCATGTACCACATCTTCTGCCTCACTTCGACGCTGGCGTTCATGAAGTGGGGCAGCCTCATCGTGCTCATCACCAATCCGCGCGACCTGCCGGGACTGGTCGCGGAGCTTCGGCGCTGGAAGTTCAGCGGCATGACGGCGGTCAACACCCTGTTCAACGGCCTGTTGAACACGCCCGGCTTCGACGGGCTCGACTTTTCCGCGCTGAAGGTGGCGGTCGGCGGCGGCGCGGCCGTGCAGAAGTCGGTCGCCGAGCGCTGGCGGCAGGTGACCGGACGCTACATCACCGAAGCCTACGGCCTGACGGAGGCTTCGCCGGGCGTCTGCGCCAATCCGATGGAATCGCCCTGGAACGGCACCATCGGCCTGCCTTTCTCCTCCACCGACGTGTCGATCCGCGACGACGGCTTCGGGGAGCTGCCGGCATGGACGGGCGCGGGCGACATCGAGAAGCACACCGGCGAGATCTGCGTGCGCGGCCCGCAGGTGATGAAGGGCTACTGGATGAGCCCGGGCGAAACCGCCAAGGTGCTGCAGGACGGCTGGCTGAAGACGGGCGACGTCGGCTACATGAACGCCGAGGGGTACATCACCCTGACCGACCGCAAGAAGGAGATGATCCTGGTGTCGGGCTTCAAGGTCTTCCCGAACGAGATCGAGGCCGTGGTGGCCATGCACCCGGGCGTGCTCGAATGCGGGGTGGTGGGCGTGCCCGACGAGAAGTCGGGCGAAGCCGTGAAGGTGGTGATCGTGAGGAAGGACGCGGGCCTCACCGCGGAAGCCGTGATCGAGCACTGCAAGACGCTGCTGACCGGCTACAAGGTCCCGCGCCACGTGGAGTTCCGCGACAACCTGCCGAAGTCCCCGATCGGAAAGGTCCTGCGGCGGGAACTGCGCGCCGCGCGGAAAGCGTAGCGCAATTGCGTTCGGTGCCGTACATACGCCATTCGCGGTTTCACGCATATTCGAGTCACGGTCGGCAATTCCCGCTGAATGACTGGGGGCGCACAAAGTGACAGTTCGGACTCGCGCTGCGAATCGGGTGCTGGCGAGCATCCCTGCAAGGGAATACAAGCGGCTCCAGGCCCAGCTCGAACCGGTCGCGTTGGAGTTCGGTCAGGTGCTCTACGAGCCGGGGAAGTCGATCCGGCACGTCTACTTCCCCCTCGACTGCCTGGTTTCGCTGCTCACCGCCGTCGACAAGCGCCGGACCCTCGAGGTCGGAATGGTGGGCAACGAGGGCATGGCGGGAATGCCGTTCATCCTCGGCATCGGCGTCTCCGGGGTTCGCGCCATCGTGCAGGGGGGTGGCAATGCGCTGCGCATGGCCTCGGCGCCCTTCCGCATCGAGTTCGACCGCAACAGGCCGCTGCGGGACGCGCTGTTCCGGTACACCTACGCGTTGATGGCGCAGATTTCGCAGACGGCCGCCTGCAACCGCTTTCACGAAACGGAAGCACGGCTGGCACGATGGCTGTTGATGACGCGCGACCGGGTCGAGTCGGACGAATTCCACCTGACCCACGAGTTCCTGGCGCATATGCTCGGATTGCGGCGCGAGGGCGTCACGGAGGCCGCCAGCGTCCTCAGGCGACGCAAACTGATCAGCTATAGCCGGGGCAAGGTCCGGATCCTGGATGCAGGAGGGCTCAAGGCGTCGTCTTGCTCGTGCTACCAGATCGTGAAGAAGGTGTTCGACCGGGCGCAAGGCTGATCCCGGCGCCGGCCCGCGACTCGCGACTGGCGCCCGGGAACGAGGGAATCGGGCTACTTCGGGCGTGGACGCGACAGGCTCGGCTGCACCGCCTGCAGCCGGCCGGCGCGCAACTCGACCACGGCCTTCGCCACCGCGCGCGCGACATTGCGCGCCTCCTCCTGGACGGACGTGTCCCGGTCCAGCGCTTCGTGACTCGTCGCGTATGGCTCGTAGTACCCGATGTAGCGGTCCAGCCGCGATTGCGCGCCGGCGTCGATGAAGCCCATCCAGTCGAGCCAGTCCGACAGGGCGCGGCGCGACTCCTCGACGCCGGTCACGTCGCCATGGACGATCAACCCGTAGGCGCGCCCGGCAAGGTGCTTCGGGTAATCCCATCCGGCCATCTCCAGGGCCTTGGCCTTGCCCGCCTTCTTGCCCGAGGTCGAGGTGGGGTCGGGATTGCCTCCGTCGGCGCACACCAGGCGGTCGATCATCAGCTTCAGGGGGCTTGGGCTCTGGTACCAGTAGACGGGGGAAACGATGATCACCGCGTGGGCGGCGGTCCAGCGCTCGTAGATCTCGGCCATCCAGTCGTTGGTCTGGTTGAGCGCGTGGTTGGGGTAGCAACTGCACGGCCAGTGGCACAACGGCATCGCCGTCGAAAGGCAGCCTTTGCACGGATGGATCTTCCGCCCGTATTCGGACGTGAGCAGGCTCAGGTCCAGCAGGTCGGGCTCGATCCCGGCCTGCTCCAGCTCTTCGCGGCAGAGCCCCAGCAGGCGGAACGTCTTGGATATCTCGCCCGGGCAGGTGCCGTCGTTTCGCGCCGAGCCGCAGATCAGCAGGACACGGGACGGGCTCGCCGGCTCGGCCCAGCGCCGCTGCGCTTCGGCGATGCGCTCCTTCGTGCCGATCCAGTCGGTGGACAGGTCGTAGTCCGGATCCGCATAGCCCGGGCCCGCCTTTTGCGTGAAGGGCGCCTTGCGGCCCTCCGTGTAGGCCTGCCAGGCGATCTCCTCCAGGCGCGCGAGGGAAGGGTCCTCGGCGCGAAACGCGGGATCGTGGAAGGACGCAAGAAAGCGGGCGCTGAACTGGGCGCGGTCGAGCGGGGCCGGAGCCTGGCCCTTGCGAATCTTGATCATGGTCGCCTCCCGGAATGCCGGGCCGCGCTGCCTGCGCGCCCGAAAGTGTCGTCCAAGCCGCCGGAGGCCGGCATCGCCACCGGAAGGCGATATTCCATCAGCCGCGAGTCGCCGTCCGTGCGAAACCGAACAGAACGGCTGCATTTCCCGGGGTGCCAGCCGTTCTTGGCCGGGATTGACGCAGGTCACGCGAGCCCGGGCGATGCGCTCTAGATTGAAGGACAATACCCTGGAGCGCATCGCGCGCGAGGAGCACTCGTCATGGCACACGTCGTCATCATCGGCGCAGGCCTGGGCGGCATGCCCATGGCCTACGAAATGCAGGAGCAGCTGCGGCCCGGCGACAGGCTGACCGTCGTCGGCAACGGCCCCAATTTCCATTTCGTCCCATCCAACCCCTGGGTCGCGGTGCGCTGGCGCAAGCGCAGCGAGATCGAGTTCCCGGCCGCGGAGTACCTCGGCAAGAAGGGCATCGCCTTCAATCCCGCGGGCGCGAAGCGGGTCCACCCCGAGAAGAACCAGGTCGAGCTGGGCGACGGCGCCATGCTCGACTACGACTACCTCGTCATTGCCACCGGGCCGAAGCTCGCCTTCGACGAGATCGAGGGCCTCGGTCCCGAAGGCCACACCCAGTCCGTCTGCCACGTCGACCACGCGGAACGGGCGGCGCTCGCGTGGGACGCGTTCGTGAACGAGCCGGGTCCCATCGTCGTGGGCGCGGTGCAGGGCGCCTCGTGCTTCGGCCCGGCCTACGAGTTCGCGTTCATCATGGAAACGGACCTGCGCCGGCGCAAGCTGCGCGACCGCGTGCCGATGACCTTCGTCACGTCGGAGCCCTACATCGGGCACCTGGGCCTGGGGGGCGTGGGCGACTCGAAGACGATGCTGGAGTCGGCGCTGCGCGACAAGCACATCAAGTGGATCTGCAACGCCAAGGTGACGAAGGTCGAGGCCGGCACGATGCACGTGACGGAGCACGACGAGGAGGGCAAGCCCAGGAAGGAGCACAAGCTGCCTTTCCGCTACTCGATGATGCTCCCGGCCTTCAAGGGCATCGACGCGGTGTTCGGGATCGAGGGCCTCACCAACCCGCGCGGGTTCATCCTGATCGACGCGAACCAGAGGAACCCGAGGTTCCGGAACATCTTCGCGGTGGGCGTGTGCGTGGCCATTCCGCCGGTCGAACCGACTCCAGTGCCGACCGGGGCTCCCAAGACGGGATTCATGATCGAGTCGATGGTGACCGCCGCCGCGCACAACATCCGCGCCGAGTTGGACGGCAAGGCCGGCGAGGAGAAGGCCACCTGGAACGCGGTGTGCCTCGCGGACATGGGCGACACGGGCATCGCGTTCGTCGCGCTGCCGCAGATCCCGCCGCGCAACGTGAACTGGTTCTCGGAAGGCAAGTGGGTCCACCTCGCCAAGATCGCCTTCGAGAAGTACTTCATCCGCAAGATGAAGCGGGGGACCTCGGAGCCGTTCTACGAGAAGCAGGTGATGAACATGCTGGGCATCACCAAGCTCAAGCGCTAGGGCGCGTGCCGGTGAGCCGAAGGCCACGGATCGGCCTCGCGCTGGGCAGCGGCTCGGCGCGCGGCTGGTCGCAGATCGGCGTGATCCGCGTGCTCGAGCGGGCGGGCATCTCCCCGGAGATCGTCTGCGGCACCTCGATCGGCGCCCTTGTCGGCGCCGCTTATGCGGCCGGCGAGATCGAGCGGCTCCACGACTGGGTCAAGGGCCTGAGGTGGCAGGCCGTCGTCGGCATGGTCGACCTGAAGATGAACGGCGGCCTCATCGAGGGCGGCAAGCTGGTCGAATTCTTCCGCGCGCATTTTCGCGACGAGGGCATCGCGCGGCTGCCGAAGGCCTTCGGTTGCGTGGCGACGGAGCTGGCGAGCGGGCGCGAGATCTGGCTGCGCGACGGCGCAGTGATCGACGCGGTGCGCGCCTCGATCGCGCTGCCCGGCCTCTTCACGCCGGTCGAGCGGGATGGGCGCCTGCTGGTCGACGGCGGGCTGGTGAACCCCGTTCCGGTGTCGCTGTGCCGCGCCATGGGCGCGGACATCGTCATCGCGGTCGACCTGAACTGGGATCTCATCGGCAGGCGCCACCGGGGGGCGGAGGAATCGAAGGCTCCGGGTCCCGGGGAAGCAGGCGGCATGTTCGCCTCCATGCTCGCGAAGCTGCGGGCGGCGCGGCGCCCCGGCGAAGTGCCGGCGGAGCCGTCGGACGCGCCATCGCTTCTGGAGGTGCTCTCCACCAGCCTCAACATCATGCAGGTGCGCATCACGCAAAGCCGGCTCGCCGGGGAGCCGGCGGACGCCATGATCCGCCCGAGGCTCGCCGGCATCGCCGCGATGGACTATCACCGCGCCGAGGCGGCGATCGCGGAGGGGGAGCGCGCCGCCGAGCGGTCGTTGCCGCTGATCATGGAGCTGTTCGAAAGCTGACGACGCGGAACCGGCCCCTCGCTGGCGGTTCCACCTCGTGGCGTCTATCCGGAGCGGCCGAGGCCGTCGGCGATCGCGGCGCCCGCTTGGAGGGCCAGGCGAAAGCGCCGGTCGAAGTCGCCGCCGTCGAACTTCCCGGGCGCCTCGAAGATCACGCGGCCCTGGTGCACGCGCAGGCTGAAGGGGCTGCGCACCACCCTGGCGATCTCGCCGGCCTCGCAGACGAGCCTTCGCACGGAGGCGGTCATGATGCGGAGCGCCCGCGGCTCGTCGTTGGTGGATACGAGGAAGTTCTCGTCGAAGGCGGGGTCGCCGAGGTCCACGAACGAACCGGCGGTGGCGAGCGCCCTTCGATCGCGGATTTCCATCTCGAACGACGGGTCGGCGATCTCGATGGCATAGCGTGTCCACGGGAAGGTGGTCTTGGTGCCGGTCCGGAACGTGCTCACCCGTGCCGGCCGTCCCGAGACGACCAGCTCGCCGACCGGCTCTCCCTCCCTGCCCGAAGTGCCGCCCGATGCGTGGACGAAGGCATCGAATCGCGCCCTCGCGCGCCGGTCCCCGCGGACCGAGAGCAGGAGGCCCGCGAGGAACAGGGAGGCGATCAGCGCGCCCGCCGCGAGGAGGGCGTACGCGGGATGGCGGCCGAGCCACTCGGCCGCGGCGCATGCGGTGGGATGGTCGGAGCAGGAGAAGAGGGCTTCGCGAGCCATGTCGGGTCGTCGCGGCGTCTGGCATCGAAGGCAACGACACGCTGTTTACGTGGCGCCGCGTCCTCTGTCAATCGCGCGCCCCGCAATCCGAAATCGTCGCGCGGCGATCGGCGATTTCGGCTCGCGCCCCGGCGGCGCATCGGGTCTCATGGCCTCGCAGGATGACCGAAGGCCGCCCGCCGGCAGCCTTCCCTTCAATGACCCGAGATCGAGAGGTGACCGTGAGAACCAAACTTCGTTTCGCCGCGGCCTGTGCCGTCGCATCCGCCCTGTTCGCCGTCCCCGCCTTCGCCGCCGAAGGCACGCCCAAGCCGCCGGCGCCCGAGCGCAAGGCGAGCGCGCCCGAATCGCAGCAGGATCGCATGCGCCGCTGCAACGCGACGGCAAAGGAGAAGTCGTTGAAGGGCGACGACCGCCGCGCGTTCATGTCGGCCTGCCTCAAGGGCTAGGCGGAATCGGGGACGTGTCCGCCGACGCGTCCCCGGTCGATGTCAGGGCTGCCGCGGCGCGGGGCGCGCGGCCTCCTCGCGCCCGAGCCAGCGCTTCAGCCAGCCGTCCGCGGCCCACACGAGCACGGCGAGGACGATCGCCGCCATGGCCCAGCGCAGGAGTCCCGCCACCGCCGCGGCATCGATCGCGGGCAGCGGAAACTTCTTCAGGTCCGTCCACCGGTCCGCCATCCAGTGCCATCCCGTGTGCGCCACGAGGGCGGAGAGGACGATCGTGGCCGCGCGCTCGGGCACGGCCCGGAACAGCAGGTTCATCGCGGGGACGAGCACGGCGAGCACCGCCACCTGCCCCAGCTCGACGCCGACATTGAAGGCGACCAGCGAAGTCACGAGGTGCGCCCCGGCGAACTGCAGCGTCTCGCGCAGGGCGAAGGCGAAGCCGAAGCCGTGCACCAGGCCGAACGCGAAGGCGAGGATCCAGCGCCGGTGCGTGCTGCTGCCCACCACGTTCTCCAGCGCCATGCAGAAGATAGATGCCGCGATGAGCGTCTCGACCAGCGGCGGGAACCACAGCCCGCCGGGCGCGAGGCCGAAGGCGGCCGCCGCGAGCGTGATCGAGTGCGCGACGGTGAACGCGGTGGCGATGACGACCAGCGGCCGCAGCCTGCGAAACGGGATCACGAGGCAGGCGATGAAGAGCAGGTGATCCGTTCCGTCGAGGATGTGGAAGAAGCCCTCCTTCACGAAGCGCAGCGCCGCCTGGTGCCAGCGCGGGTCGAGGTGCACGAGGCCGGGGTCGCCGTGAAGCTCGAAGGCGCGCTCCTCGCCGCCGGGGGGCAGGAACCGCAGCGTCGTGAGGACCCGCAGCCCGAGCCGCGCGAGCCGGGGGTGGATGGAGAACTGCGCGCGGTCCGAGGCGATCGGGTACTCGAGCAGCACGTCGAGAAACTGGCTCTTCCAGTAGAGGTCCGTATCGGGCGGCACCGGCGCGGCCCGCAGGTGCGCGAGCGCCTCCTCCCAGGAGGCGAACGACCGGTCGGAGGCGACGGACACGCGGGCCTCGGCGATGCCGGGATAGGGAAGGCTTCGCCCGTCCTCGTAGAGCGCGACGTTGTCGGCGAACCACAGCTTCGCCGCCACGCGCAGCGCCACATCCACGCGCGGCAGGTCGAGGTAGCCGGGCCCTCGCAAGGGCATGTCCACCTCGTTCATCGCGCCCAGCGGCACGCGCACCAGCAGATGCAGCCGCCCGCCGTCGGGCCGGACGAACGCCTGCACCGTCACGTCGTTCGGGATGTCGTGCGCGCGCGCCGTCGGCGCAAGCGCGGGGAGGACCAGCGCGGCCAGGAGTGCGAGCACGCGCAGCGCCGCGAAGGCTGGCTGCGACTGTCCGGTCATCGGTCTTCCACCCGCTCGGTCCCCTTGCGCGCGACCCCGTGACCTTAATGGAACGCGCGGCGCGTTGCAAAGCGGAAGAGGCGCTGCCTAGAATGGTCCGCACAAGAACCGGCCGGCACCATCGGCACACGCGTCCGCCCCACGGCGCCCGAGCGACTGCACGAGGAGGAAAACCCATGAAGCTCACGCGACGCAGCGCCGTCACCGCCACGGCAGCCGCCCTGGTGGCGGGACTCGGCATCGGCCAGGCCGTTCTCCAGAACAAGGCGGATGCCCAGGGGCGCACCGTGGAGGCGCCGAAATTCGAGGTCGACCCGCTCTGGCCCAAGCCGCTGCCCAACCACTGGGTGCTCGGCATGGCGATCGGCATCTGGGTCGACGACCAGGATCACGTCTGGATCGTCCACCGGGGCGCGGCGACCCTGCACAACAACGAGCGGGCGCTGGAGCTGAAGGTGGGCGAGTGCTGCGCGGCCGCCCCGCCCGTGCTGGTCTTCGACCCCGCGGGCAACCTCGTGCGTTCCTGGGGCGGGCCGGGCCAGGGCTACGAGTGGCCGGAGTCGAACCACGGCGTGCACGTCGACTACAAGGGCAACGTCTGGATCGGCGGCAACGGGCCCAGGGACGCGCACATCCTGAAGTTCACCAAGGACGGCAAGTTCCTCATGCAGCTGGGCAGACTCGGCGGCAACAAGGGCAGCAACGACCCCGACAACTTCGGGCGCGTGGCCAAGATCTGGGTGGACCCGAAGACGAACGAGGCCTACGTCGCGGACGGCTACAGGAACAAGCGCGTGGCGGTGCTCGATGCCGACACGGGCAGGATGAAGCGCTACTGGGGCGCCTACGGCAACAAGCCCGACGACGCGGACCTCGGCAAGTACGATCCCGGCGCGCCCCTGCCGAAGCAATTCCGCAATCCCGTGCACTGCGTCGAGCGCGCGAACGACGGCCTGGTCTACGTGTGCGACCGCCAGGCCGACCGCATCCAGGTGTTCAAGCCGGACGGCAGCTTCGTGAAGGAGGCGCAGTTCGCGAAGAACACGCTGGGCTCGGGCTCGACGTGGGATCTCGCTTTCTCGAAGGACGCGCAGCAGAAGTACCTCTACATCGCCGACGGGACCAACGAGGTCGTTCGCGTCGTCGTGCGGGAAACGCTGCGGGAGGTCACGAACTTCGGCGACGGCGGCAGGCAGCCGGGGCAGTTCTACGGCGTGCACAGCATCGCCACGGACTCGAAGGGCAACATCTACACGACGGAAACCTACGAGGGCAAGCGCCTGCAGAAGTTCGTGCTCAAGGGCATGGCGCAGGTCGCCGCCGGCAACCAGGGCACCGTCTGGTAGTGGGGACGGTTCCCAGGAACCGTCCCCTTTTCGCTTTTCAGCCGGTGCTCCAGGCGCGCGGGCGCTTCATGCCCGCGATCTTGCAGGCCTGGCCGGGGTAGCCGTAGGGGAAGAGCTCGAAGAGGCGGTTGCGGGCGCCGGGGCCGAGGCGTTCCATGAGGTGCCAGATGACGAACCTCGCATCCGCGGTGATCTGGTGCTCCTCCCAGTAGCCGCGCATGAACCGGATCGCGTCCCAGTGGTCCGGTCCCAGTTCGATGCCTTCCTTGCGCGCAAGCGCCACCGCGACGTTCTCGGACCATTGGCTCGGGTCGACGAGATAGCCGTCGGCATCCAGAACAGGCATGTTGGATACACCTTCCATGGGCCAAATGGTAACGGATCGGGTTACTTCGTCAACCCCCCCCATCCGGGTTACCCCGGGAGGATTGGGCGAGGCCGGGCCCGGGGGGCGGGATGGGTCAGCCCAGCGGGTCCTCGCGGAACTTTTCCTGGATGCGCTCGATCTCGTCGCGCTGCCCGGCGAGGCCCTTCACGCATTCCGCGTCGAGGTGCGTGCCCGCGAGCTGGTCGAGGATGGCGAAGGCCACGTCGTTCGTGTACGCGTCCTTGTAGGGGCGCTTGCTGGTGAGGGCGTCGAAGACGTCCGCCACCGCGACGATCCGCGCCTCCAGCGGGATGGCGTCGCCCGCGAGGCCGTAGGGATAGCCCCGGCCGTCGACGCGCTCGTGGTGCAGGAGGGCGATGTTCCTCACCACCTCGATGTCCGCGAGGGAGCCCAGCCCGAAATTGGTCAGCAGCTCGTCGATGATCGCCTGCCCGCGATTGGCGTGCGTGCGCATCACGTCCATCTCCTTGTCGGTGAGGCTGTCCGGCTTGAGCAGGATCGCGTCGGGGATGCCGATCTTCCCGATGTCGTGCAGCGGGGCGTAGGCCTGGATGCGCTCGATGTACTCGTCGTCGAGGTCGTGCCGCTCGGCGAGCGCGCGGGCGACGAGGCGGGCGTAGCGCGACATCCGGTCGAGATGGCTGCCCGTCTCGGTATCGCGGGCGTTCACGATGTGCCGCGCGCTCTCGAGGGCGGCCGAGAGGGTCCGCACCGCGGCGAGCTCCTGGACCACCAGCAGCGACACCAGGTGGCCGAAGATGTCGAGCTGCGCGAGGGCGGTCTCGGTGAACACGTCGGGCTCGCGGGAATTGAAGAACACGAACCCCAGGAACGCGCCGTTCGAGAAGATGGGCATCGTGTAGCTCGCCGCGAAGCCGGAGCGGCCCAGGCGCCTCGAATGCTCGCTCTCCGCGCCCTCGAACGTGAGCATGTGCTGGATGACGCGCGGGTGCTTCTCCTCCAGGAGCCTGGCGAGCGACGGCACTTCGCCGAGCGGCGCCTGGTAATGGGGCAGGGGATCGTCGCCGTCGCTCGAGTGGACGAAGGTCTTGAGGAACGTGGTCTTCGGGTCGTAGATCGCGACCGCGATGCGGGCCACGAACGGCATGAAGGTGCGCACCGCCCAGTGGATCTCGCGGATCCGGGCGCGCAGCGACCCTTCGCCGTTGAGTGCCTGCAGCGCGTCGTGGTGTTCCGTTTCGGTCATGTCGCCTTCGCGCGCGGCGGCGAGGGGGTGGGCTTGATCCCGAGCTTGTCGGCCGCCCGCACGAGGTCGGCCACCGATCGCACCGACATCTTCTCCATGATGCGGCCGCGGTGCACCTTGACCGTCTTTTCGGTGGTGCCGATCTCGGCGGCGATCACCTTGTTGCGCTTGCCGGCGATCACGTGGGTGAGCACCTCGCGTTCGCGCGGCGTGAGCTCGCCGTATCGAAGCGCGATCTCGCGCTTGGTGACCTTGTCGCTGGAGGCGGCGCGCGCGCGCGCGATGGCGCGCGTGAGAGCGGCGAGCAGTGTGGCGGCCTCGACGGGCTTGAGCAGGAAGTCGACGGCGCCGCGCTTCATCGAGGTGACCGCTCCCGGCACGTCGCCGTGCCCGGTGAGGAAGACCACGGCGATCTCCGGCCGCAGGGCCTGCAGGCGGGCATGCAGCTCGAGGCCGCTCTTGCCCGGGAGCCCGATGTCGAGCAGCGCGCACGACGGCCCCGTGATGCCCGGCAGGAACTCGAGGAACTCCTCCGCGGTGGCGAAGGCCTGCGGGTCGGCGCCCTCGGCGCGCAGCAGGCGCGTGATCGACGTGCGCACCGACGGGTCGTCGTCGATGATGAACAGGCTCACGCCCTCGGCGGCGATCATTTGGGGTCTTCTCCCGGCAGGTGGATGGTGAAGGTGAGGCCGCGGCCGGCATTGCGCTCCAGCTCGAGCCGCCCGCCGTGAGCTTCCACCAGCGAGCGCGTGACGAGGAGCCCCAGGCCGGTGCCGCGTGCCTTGGTCGTGTGGAATGTCCGCGTCATGCGGGCGAGGACTTCGTTGTCGGCGCCCGGGCCGCTGTCGGTCACGCGCACGCGCACGCCCCCGTCCTCGGGCTCGACCGCGACCACGAGCGCGCGCTCGACGCCGGCGGGGTTGCCTTCCATCGCCTCGATGGCGTTCACCACGAGGTTCAGGAGCGCCTGGTAGAGCTGGACGGGATCGGCCATCACGCGGCCCAGCGTCTTGCGCGCCAGGAGCTGCGTCCTGACGCCGGCGTGACGCAGGTGCGTGCGCGTGAAGTCGAGGACCTCGGAGGCGATGCGGGCCGCGTCCACGGCCTCCGCGGCCGCCGGCTGCTTGCGCACGAGGCGGTGCGCGCGAAGGATGATCTCGCCGGCGCGCCGCGCGTCGCCCGCGATCGCCTCCAGGGCTTCGCGGACCTCGGCCGCGTTGCCCGAGTCGAGAAAACGCAGCGCGGCCTCGGCGTTGGCGGTGATGGCCGCGAGCGGCTGGTTCACCTCGTGGGCCAGGGAGGCGCCGAGGGCCGCCACCGTGCGCACCCGCGAGGCATGGGCGACCGTGTCCTGGAGGTCGTGCTCGCGCTCGCGGGTGAGGTGCAGCTCGGTCACGTCGGACTGCGTGCCCACGTGGTGCGTGACCTTTCCCGTCGCGTCCCGGATGGGCGCGATGCGCAGGAAGTTCCAGAACGGCGTGCCGTCCTTGCGGTAGTTGAGGATCTCGCCCTGGAAGACCTTTCCCTGCTGCAGCGCGATGGCCATCTGCTTGACGGTCTCGGGGTCGGTCCCGGGGCCTTGCACCATGCGGCAGTTGGTGCCCAGGATCTCGTCGGCGGTGTAGCCCACCAGCCGCTCGAACGACGGGCTCACGTAGACGATGGGCGCGTCCGGCGTCGAGGCGTCCGAGATGACGATGCCGTCGTCGGCCACGTCGAGCGCGGCGGCCTTGAGCCAGGTGGCGACCTCGGGAGGGAGCGCCTTTGCCGCGACCCGGGAGGCGCGCTTCGGCACGGTCGGCTTGCGGGCGGCCATCGGTCGCGCGCCTAGCCGGTGTACGTGCGCAGGCGCTCGATGTCGGGCACCGACACCGAACGGCCTTCCATCACGATGAGGCCGGCGTCGGCCAGCTCGTGGAGGATGCGCGAGAAGTACTCCGGCGTGAGGTTCAGCCGCGAGGCCACGATCATCTTGTTGGCGGGAAGCGTCACGCTCGCCGAGCGGGCGGAGCCGTCGGAAAGCGTGTCGTCGCGCAGCAGGTAGCCGATCACGCGCTCCAGGCCCGAGCGCAGCGAATACGCCTCCACGTCACGGATGAGCTGGTGAAGCTTCCTCGACATGCCGGCCAGCAGCCGGCGGGCGAAGCGCGGGTCGCGCTCGATCTCGTCGAGGACCATGCTCTTCGAGACGTGCAGCAGCAGCGAATCCTTCAGCGTCTGCGCGGAGATGACGTAGGGCATGTCCATGAAGAGGATCGCCTCCCCGAACGAGATGCCGGGGCCCATGATCTCGATCACCTTCTCCGAGCCCTGCGGCGAGGTGACGAAGAGCTTCACCTGCCCGTAGAGGACGACGTGGAATCCCTCGCAGCGGTCGCCGCGCGAGAAGAGAGTCTCGCCCTTCATCGCGTAGATGCGGCGCGTGCCGCCCGCTATGCGCGCGATCTCCTCGGGCGTCAGGTCGCTGAACAGCGGGAGGTTCACCAGGAACTGCTCGACCGGGATGTCCGGCCCGCGCGCGCGCGGCTCTCCGGTTTGCATGACGGTAGGGGCACTGGGCGTTGTGAGGGCCCATGATACCCCGGCCGGCGCTCACGACCCGACGGAAACGCGCCCGGGAAGGCCCGGGTCGGGCCGGGGGGCGGCCCGCGAGGAGAGCGCGGCGGCGATGGCCGCGCACAGCGCCGCCGAGGAAAGCAGGTTGTGCAGCCAGCGCGCCAGCGGCCAGCCGGAAGCGGCGACGGCGGCGAGGACCTGCGCCGCGATGAGCGCGACCGCCAGGCGGGCGGCGAGGCGCGCGCCCGGCGGCGGGGAGGCGCTGAACGCCAGCAGAGCCCATCCGGCGAGGCTCGCCCACGCGAGCGCGCGGTGGACGAGGGCGAGCGACGAGGGATCGGACGGCGGCGCGGTGGCGAGCACGCCGCCCGTCACCGTGGCGAGGGCGACGAGCGCGCTTGCCGCGACGAAGGGCGTCGCGAGGCGGCCGCGGGGGGCAAGCGCGGCGACCGCGAGGCCGGCCGACAAGGCGAGGAGGGTGAGGCCTCCGAGCAGGTTGGCGAGCATCACCGCGGGAGGCGCGGCGCCCGCCGAGCGCCGGCCGATGACCGCGAGCACCGCCACCAGCACGAGGACGGCGGCGGCCGCCACGCGGCGGCCGGGGCGCGCGGGGGCCTTCCACGCGACGGCGGCGATGAGGAGCGCGAGGACGGTCACGCCCATCGCCGCGACGCGATGGGCGAGCCGCACGGCATCGGAGAGCCCGAAACCGGTGCAGCCGCCGGCGGGGCAGGGCGCGGCCGCCAGCCGCAGCCAGGCGCTGGAGGCGACGACGACGAAGACGAGGGCGGCGCACGCCGCGGCCGACGCGACGAGCGCGCGGTCGTCCCGCGCGAGGCCGGGCAGGCTCACCGGACCCCGGCCGGGGCCCGCTGCCGGAGCGCGCCGATCACGACGATCACGAACGCGAGGCCGCCCAGGATGGCGACGAGGCCGCCCAGGCCCATCAGCGCCATGCCGGCCACCTCCTGGGACGTGCGCAGGACCTGCGCGGCGCCCGCCACCTTGCGCTCCACGCCGTAGCCGCCGGACCAGACCAGGCCCACGATGTGCGCGAGCTGCCCGCCGCCGTAGAGCCACGGCTGCCACGCCGCCAGGCGGGACCGCGGCGCCGCGAAGCCCAGCTGCGGCAGCAGGTGGTAGGCGAGGCCCATGAAGGCGAGCGTCACGCCGACGATGCAGCCGTGGTAGTGCGCGGGGATCTTCACGTTGGGGCCGCTGATCGCGAACCCGATGAGGCCGCCGGCCGCGAAGAGCCCGATCGAGGCGGCGAGCGCGCCGAATATCGGGCGGCTGCGCCCGTCGAGCGCCGGCAGCCCGCGCATGGCCCAGAGCAACGCGAGCAGCACGGGCGGGATGGCGAGCCCGCCGCCGAATCGCATGAGCCACGTCTGCAGCTTGTGGTGCTCGACCGACGCCACGGGGTGCGCGATGTAGATGGCAGGCGTCACGAGCACCGAGGCGAACGCGATGGTGAAGACGAGCAGCGTCACGCGCGGCGAGAGCGCCAGGCGCAGGCCCAGCGCCGAGGCGAGCCACAGCCAGCCCCCGAGCATGAGGAGCGTCCACGTGAACTGCAGCACGTGACCGCCGCCCCAGAACAGCAGCTCGTAGTAGGCCTTGCGCTCGAGGTGCGGGGAGACGTCGAGGTACGACCAGCCGAACGCGGCCAGCGCGACGGCGGTCGCGGCCGCCGATCCCACGATGCCCCAGCGCAGCGCGGCCTCCCCGTCGAGGACGGATCCGGAGGACCGTGCCGCCCAGAACGTGCGTGCCACGGCGGCTGCCACGCCCGCGCCGATCGCGCCGAGCCCGCCGAGGAATACGGCGTTGTCGATGACCGGGATGTAATTGGCGAGCACCGGGACCGCGTGCCCCGCGAGAGGGGCGACGCACAGGGCGAGTGTCCCGGCCGCGCACAACGCGAGCGATGTCCAGCCCAGGGCGATGGCGCGCGAATCGCAGGCGAGGCTCCAGAGGACGCCGGCGAAGGCGAGGAACCACACCAGCACCGAGAGGTCGACGTGCGCGACGAGCGCCACCTGGAAGAAGTCCGCGACGGGAAACACCTCCTTCAGTCCGGGCGTGCGCGCGAGCACCAGCAGCAGCGAGAAGATGCCGGAGCCGACGAGGGCGGCGATGCCGAGCACCAGCCAGCCCGTGGCGAGCCGCGCGGAGGCGTCGCGCGCCACCGTGATCCCGTAGGCCGTGCCCCGGCCGGAACCCGCGGAGGATGCAGTGGGGAGATGAAGGGAGGGCAGGCTAGCCATGGTGCTTCTCCTGGCGTTTGGGTGGCAGGGTGTGGCGGGCCGCGCGCGGCCCCAGGCGGGAAAGCTCGGTGCGGAACGTGTCGAGTTCGACGCGCAGCGCGTCGAGATCGGTGAGCCCGGCGTGCGCGTACCGGACGCGCTCCCGCGGCACGCTCGAGCGCAGGGAGGGCTTGCGCCCGCCGTCCAGGCGGGCCGCGACGAGCGCGTCGCCCACGCGGAACTCGCAGTCGCCCTCCCGGCATCCCGCGACGAGCACGCCGTCGGCGCCCGCGCGAAGGGCGTATTCGACGAAGGAGGGAGGCACCATCGCGGCGCACAGGAACTCGATCGCGGCCGTGGAGTGGCCCTCGAGGGACGCGACGCCGGCGCCCCAGCGGCAGCCGAACACCACGATGCGGGGGCCGCCCTCGAGCGCCGCCGCGCGCGCCTCGAGCCGCGCGCGCAGCCCGCCGATGGTCGCCGAGGGCATGTCGATGCCCGTGGCGAGCGCCTCGTCGCGGCGGAAAGGCGTCGAGGACGGGCAGGCGCCGGTGCAGATGCCGCATCCCGCGCAGAGGTTCGCGTCGACCTGCGCCTGCCGGAGGTGCGGCCGGGCGTCGGTGCGCGGCACCATCACCACGGCGTCGTAGGGGCAATCGGCGAAGCAGCGCGCGCAGCCGTTGCAGTTGGCGAGGTTCACGCGGGCCACCGGCGCGCGCGGCACGCGGGTGGCGTAGGGCAGCGCGGCGAGGCCGGCGAAGAACGCGGCGGTCGCCGCCCACAGGCCCTCGGGGCCGAGCCAGGCCATGGCCGGGTGCGGAAAGAGGTAGAACCAGTCGAGCGGGATCGTCGCGGGCAGCAGGCCGAGGTCGGCGGCGGGCATGAGCGAGACGGGCTTCGCGAGCGCGAGCGCCGCGAGCATCGCGGCCGTTCCCCAGGCAAGGGCGCGCGGCGGTTGGGTGCGCGCCGGGCTCACCCGCTGCACGTGGACCCACATCGCCGCGAGCATCGCTAGCGGCAGGCCGATGTGCAGGAAGATGAGGAGCGAGAAGAAGCGGTCGTTCACCTGGTCGCCGGCGATGACGTTGCGGGTGAGCGCCCCGTCGAAGAACGGCAGCGCGTCGAGCCATTCGGTGGTCGCGGTGAGGCTCCATTGCGCGAGCTGGTCCCAGGGGAGCCAGTAGCCGCCGATGCCGGCGGCGAACATCAGGGCGAGCGCGAAGATGCCCGTGAGCCAGGCGAATCGCCTGAACGCGGCGTAGTGGCGGCGCGAGAGCTCGCGCACGAGATGCAGCGCCGTGACCGCCACGAGGGCGTCGGCGCTGTAGCGGTGCAGGGCGCGCGCGAACGCTCCCAGCGGCCAGGCGTTCCGGTCCATCGCGGCGAGGCTCTCGCGCGCGCCGGTGGCGCTGGTGTCGAAGCCGACGTAGATCCAGATGCCGGAGGCGCAGCAGATCCAGAAGGAGAGGAAGCCGAGGGCGCCCAGGTGCCGCCACGGGTTCAGGCGCTGGCCGAAGGCGCGGTCGAAGAGCGCGTCCAGCCGCTCGACGATCGGGGCGGCGGGACCCGGCCCGGGAAGCGCGAAGGCGGCGGAAGCGTTCATGGTCGTCCCGGCTCGTTCCTCGGCCGCGGCTAGCGGATGAGGATCCCGCCCTTGCCGGGCTCGAAGTCGATCACCAGCACGCGGCCGGGCTCGAGGCGCACCTGCTCCTCGCGCACGCGGTCGAACGTGCCCGCGGCATCGTCGGCGAGCGCCACGCGCAGCCGGTGCGTGCCGGCCGCCACGGGGATGCGCCGGTAGGCGACGGAGGCGCCGTCGCGCGAAAAGCCGGCGGGCTTCGCGACGATGTCGGCGACGGGGGCGCCGTCGAGCTCCACCTTCACGAGCACCGGGGCGCGCTCGCGGGGGCAATCCTCCGCGGCGCGCATGTTGGGGGCGAGCTTCGCGAGTTCCTCGGGCGTGCGCATGCGGCAGGCGACCTTGCGCTGTCCCGCGTGGTTGAGGGACAGGCGGATCAGCGCGTACCCCGGCGGCAGCGGCCTGAAGGCCGGCGCGGTCGAGAAGTAGCCGAGGGCGGCCGCGAAGGCGCCGTAGAGGAGGGCCTGGAGAACGTAACGGAAGGCGCGGTTCACGGGCGGCCTCCCAGGCGCACGACGTCGGCGTCCCCGGCGTGGATGCGCGGCGCGAGCTTGAACGCGTCCGAGAAGCAGTCGTCGGGCGCGAGCCCCTGCTTGGCGAACGCCGGCTGCGCGGCCTCGACCATCTTCACCGAGCCGCACGCGTAGATGCGATGCCCCGCGAGGTCGGGATAGTCGGAGAGGATCGCCTCGTGGACGAGCCCGGTGCGGCCCTCCCACGCTTCCCCGGGCGCGGGGTCGGAGAGCACGGGCACGAAGCGGAAGTTCGGATGCTCCCTGGCCCAGCGCTCGGGGAGCTCGCGCAGGTACATGTCGGCGAGCGTGCGCGTGCCCCAGTAGAGCACCATGGGCCGCGTGATCCCGGCGTGGAACGCGTGCTCCACCATGCTCTTCACGGGCGCGAAGCCGGTCGCCCCCGCGACGAAGATCACGGGCTTGGCGCCGTCCTCGCGCAGGAAGAAGGAGCCCACGGGCCCCTCGAAGCGCACGCGGTCGCCGACCTTCATGGCGGTGAAGACGTGCGTGGTGAAGCGGCCGCCCTGGATGGCCCGGATGTGCAGCTCGATGGGGCCTTGCTCGTGCGGGGCGGTGGCGAAGGAGAAGGCGCGCTTCTGGCCGTCGTCGAGGAGGATGTTGATGTACTGGCCGGCGTAGAACGGTGCCTTCCCGCCGCCCTCCACCTCGAGGCGCACGCGCATCACGTCCTTCGCCAGGAGGTCGAGCGAGACGACGCGCGCCTCGTGCACGGCGACCGGGCGGGCCGCCTGCGCCGTGGGCTCGTACTCGATTTCCACGTCGGAGAGTGGCTTGGCCACGCAGGCGAGGACGCGCCCGGCCTCGCGGTCGGCGGCCGTGAGGGCGCTTTGCTGGTAGGCGCCCAGCGCCACCTCGCCGTGCAGCACCGTGCACTTGCACACGCCGCAGCCGCCGTTGCGGCAGTCGAAGGCCATGGGCAGGCCGTCCCTCAGGCACGCGTCGAGGAGCGACTCGTCCTCCTTCACCGGGATGATGCGGTTGTCCGGATGGGCCAGGACATGGAAGGCGCGCAATTCGCGGCGCCCGAACTTCGGCGGCAGCCACGGCGCCATGACGGCGAGCAGCGTGAGTCCTCCCACGAGCAGCCACAGGGTGTCGGGCGACCAGCGGTAGAGCAGCGCGTAGGTCGGCATGTAGAACCAGTCGAACTCGATCGCGGCGGCCATCGTCGCGAGGTCGGCGGGCCCCTGGCTCAGGGCCGGCTTCACGACCGAGAGCACGACCATGGCCGCGCCCAGCGCGGCCATCAGCGGGTTCGGGGGCAGCGTCTTCGCCTGCGGCACGCGGTGGGTGTGGATCCACAGGAGCGCCAGCACGCCGAGCGGCAGCCCGATGTGGAGGAAGGAGAGCAGCGAGAAGAACCGGTCGTTCACGCTGTCCGCGACCAGGAAGTTGCGCATGAGCAGCCCGTTGAAGACCGGGAGCGCGTCGAACCACTCGGCGGTGGCCGTGACCGTGAACGCCGCGAGCTGGTCCCACGGCAGCATGTAGCCGTTGATGCCGGAGGCGTAGACGAGCCACAGCACGAGCACGCCGCTCACCCACGAGAACCAGCGGAACCCGCGGTGGCGGTCGAAGGCGAAGTGGCGCAGGAGGTGCAGCGCCATCGTGAGCACCATGCCGTCGGAGGCGTAGCGGTGCAGGCTTCGCATGATGCCCCCGGCCCACTTCTGCCCGTGCGTGAGCCGCTCGACCGACAGGTACGCCTCGGTGACGCTCGTGTCGAAGAAGGCGTAGAGGTAGAGCCCGCTCGCGACCACGACCCAGAACAGCCAGTAGCTGATCGCCCCCAGGTGGTAGAGCGGGTTCAGGTGCTCGCCGAAGATCGCGTTGGCGGCCCGCTCGGCGAGAAGGAACAGGCGTTGGAGCAGTCGCTGCAGGAGCTTGAGCATGGGGGAGGTTCAGCCGGCGGCGCGCAGCCGGCGGCGGTGGCGTTGCCATTCGCGCAGCAGGTAGACGAGCGTGGTGAGGAGGATCGACAGGCCCGCGAGGATCTCGATCACCACGCCGTAGTCCAGGCGGTACCGGCCGGTGCGCGGATCGTAGACGGTGCACAGCAGGCGAACGCGGTCGACGATGTTGGCGAGGCTCGCCGCGGGCAGGGGCGCGTCGGTGAGGAGCGCCTTCAGCGGGCCCACGAGCATCGACATCTCGAAGTTCTCGCCGTAGACCTGCGCGGCCACGCGGCCGTTCGCGTCGAGGAGCGTCACCTGCGTGAGGTGGTCGAAGCCGCCGGCGGAGGCGGCGTAGCTGAAGCCCAGCTCGCGCGTGATCGCCTCCACCACCCCGGCCTCGGGGCTGAGGAAGTGCCAGTCGCGGCGGTCGATGCCCTGCTGGCGGGCGAAGGCGCGCATCGCCTCGGGCGTGTCGTAGGGGTAGTTGAAGCCGATGGTGGCCAGGGAGTAGCGCCCCGGGCCCAGCGCGCGGTCGGCCTCGGCGACGGCCTTGGCCAGGAAACGCGTGGTGGTGGGGCAGACCTGCGAGCAGCCGGTGTAGACGAAGCTCACCAGCACCGGCCGGCCGCGAAGCTGCGACAGGCGGAAGGGACTCCCGTCACCGGCCCGGAAGGCGTGGTCGCCCACCGGGGTGCCGATGGCGCGCTGGCTGCGGTCGAGGGCCGCGTCCGGCTCCAGGGTGGCGCCCTCGGGCGCTGCTCGCGCCTGCACAGCGCCGAGGACTGCCCCGAAGCAGAGCGCGGCCGCCGTCAGCAGCCAGCGCGGTCGGCATCCGTTGCCCATGCGGGCTAGCCTCGCCAGGCCGCGTCCGCGATCACGCCGATGAGAAGTAGCGAGAGCTGGGCGAGCGAGGCGTGGAAACTGCGCATCGCGGTGGCGCGCGAAGGATCCCTGGCAAGGCGGGCCGCGGCCCGCAGGAAGAGGAAGCCCCCCGCGATCGCGCCTGCGGCATAGAGCGGACCCAGGCCGAAGGCGAGCGGAAGGAACGAGGAGAAGACGAGGACGACGGTGCCGGCGAGGACCGCGCGTGCCGCGCGGGCGTCGCCGACGACGACCGGCAGCATCGGCACGCCGGCGGCCCGGTAGTCGTCGTGGTAGGCGATGGCGAGGCTCCAGAAATGCGGCGGGGTCCACAGGAACAGGACCCACGCGAGCGACGCGGCGACGGGGCCGACCTCGCCCGGCGCGACGCTCGTGGCGCCGGCGAGCACCGCGAAGCTGCCCGCGAGCCCGCCGATCACGATGTTCATCCAGGTGCGCCGCTTGAGGACGACGGTGTAGACGACGCCGTAGAAGAAGGCGCCCAGGAACACGAACAGGGCGGCCACCGGGTTCACCGCGACGGCCGTCGCGCAGACGGCGAGCGCCAGCATCAGGCCGATCACGCCCAGCCAGAACGGCCCGTGCGTGAGCCGGCCGGTGACGAACGCCCGGTGGCGCGTGCGCCCCATGCGCGCGTCGAGGTCGCGCTCGACGTACTGGTTGAACGCGCCGGCCGAAGCGGACGCGGCGATGACGCAGGCCACCAGCAGGGCGATCTGCCACGCGCCCGCCGCCTGCCGGCCGGGGACCGCGAGGGCTCCCGCGAGCGCGGTGAGCCCGATCGCGAACCCGATGCGCAGCTTGAACAGGTCGAAGAACAACCTCACCTGGTCGCGCATCGGGCCTGCATGTCCATCTTCGCTCATGGCGGTCTCCCGGTCGGTCGGTTGGGCTACTTGAGCGGCCAGACGGTCGACAGGTACTTCCAGTTCACGAAGTAGTAGAGGATGAACGACGTGAGGAAGATCATCGCCAGCACGAAGGTGCCCGGCGCCACGAACCCGCCGATGCCGATGGAGCCGTGGCCCGACGGGGCGGCGGCGACCGGTACCGGCGCGGGCGCCATGCCCTGGCGGACCGGGACGTGCTTGAAGTCCGGCGTCTGGATCTTCTTGCCGAAGAACACGGAGCCCACGGTGATGGCGAGGTACATCCCGCCGCCGATGACCGCGGCGATGCCCGAGACCGCCATGATGCCCATCATGAGATAGGCGGTGCCGGGGAACTCGTGCGGCAGGATCGCGCCCGAGAACGCCATGTCCCAGTGCCGGCGCGGCACGCCCAGCGTCCCGGCGCCCATCATGAACACCGAGAAGGAGCACATGCCGAGGCCGTAGACATAGGGCTGCCACTTCGCCATGCCCGGGAACATGACCTCGCGCCGGAAGAGCGTCGGGATGAGGAAGTAGGTGAGCGCCATGAACGCGAGCGTGGTGCCCACGACGACCGTCGCGTGGAAGTGGCCGGGCACGTAGATCGTGTTGTGGATGATGAGGTTCAGCTGCTCCGTGCCCATCATCACGCCCGAGATGCCGCCCAGGAAGCCGAAGCCCACGAGCGAGATGAACATCCCCGAGAAGCTCGGGTTGCCCCAGGGGGCCTTGCGCAGCCACTCGAAGAAGCCCTTGTTGAAGCCCTTCTCGCGCTGCGCCACCTCGATCGCGCCCGGCACCGTGAGGCCGTGCACCATGGAGGCGAGCACCGCGAGGTACATGGCGTAGCTGGTGTTGAAGATCTTCCAGTTGGAGGTGAGGCCGGGGTCGGCGAGCAGGTGGTGGGCGCTCGCGAGCTGCAGGAAGAGGATGTAGAGGACGAAGGCGGTCCGGCTCACCTTCTCGCTCATCGGCTTCGCGCCGAAGACGATGGCGGCGATCGCGTACCACACCGACACGTGGGCCGCGACGTTGATCTGCTGCGAGGAGTGCCCGAACGCCCACCAGACGGTGCGGTACATGAGGGAGTCGATGTGCGACACCAGGCCCACGGACCAGAGGAAGGTGGGGATCAGGATGATCGCGCCCGCGGCGATGGTGAAGACGGCGATGATCGCGGCGGTGACGGCCCCGAAGGTCACCAGCGGGATCGAGCCGTTGTAGGTCTTCTCCGCCTTGCCGACGACCAGCGTGCCGAAGAACACGAAGCAGGCGACGAGCGCGCCCACGGCGAAGAGGATGAGCCCGAGGTAGAAGAGCGGGTGCGCCCCCATCGGCACGTAGGAGGTGAACATCACGCTGGAGTCGCCCTTGAACACGGCGAAGTTGTTCGTGAGCGCGCCGACGATCATGAGCCAGAAGGCGACCCAGGCCACCTTCGGCGTCGCGAGCCGGCACTTGAGGAGCGTGGAGGCGGCGAAGTAGAGCACCGCGATCTCGAAGAAGATGATCCAGAAGACGAGCATGTCCAGCCCGTGCGCGGTGAGCGCGAGGTAGAACCAGTCGGGCGGCAGCAGCTTCACGGCGGGCCAGCGCGTGAGCGTGACCAGGAGCGCGAGGACTCCGCCCACGAGGAGGGAGACCACCCCCGCGACGGCGTTCCAGCGGATGAGCTTCTCGGCCGGCTCGTGGAAGACGAGGCCGGAGGACGGGCAGGTGCGGAAATTGCGATTGACGGCCATGGCGGTCTCCCTACCCTTTCTTCGGCTTGACGACGTAGAGCTTGCTCGCCATCGTGTGGTGGTTGATGCCGCAGTACTCGTTGCAGATGATCGAGTACGTGCCTTCCTTCGTCGGCGTGAGCGTCACGACGTGCTCGTAGCCGGGGTGGATCTGGATGTTGATGTTCTCGGGCTGCAGCGAGAAGCCGTGCAGCCAGTCGGTCGACATGATGTGCAGGCGGTAGGTCTGCCCTTCCTCGAGCTCGAGGACGGGCCAGAACTGCCAGAGGCGGGCGACGAGATAGACGTCGCTGCCGGGCACCGGATGCACCACGGGGATGTTCTGCTCGGTGACGGTGCGCACCGTGTGCTTGTCGACCATCGCCTGCGCCTTGGCGAGGTAGGCCTCGGGCGTGGTGCGGTAGGCCTCGTTGGAGAGGTTCTGCTTACCGTAGACGTGCCAGTACGGCATCATGAAGAACATCACCATGCACCAGACGAAGGCGATGACGATCCAGGTGCCTTCGACGCGGTCCAGGGGCTGCTTCCACCAGAGTCGTTCGGCAGGGGGTTGTATGGCGCTCATGTCGGCCTCGCGGGGTAGGAGTTCTTATTTGGCGATCGGAATGCCGACGATCTCCATCACGCCCCAGACGATGTACAGGACGGTGGGCATCGCGACGCCGAGGAACAGCAGGAGGAACGGGTTGTCGATCAGCTGCTGCATCATCGGGACCGGCTCGTCGTGCATGTCGTCGTCCGCCGGGGCGGGCGAGGCGGGTACCTGACTCATGGGGTCTCCTCCTGGAATGGGGGGCGGGCCGCGGGGGCGACACGTCACGCAGGTATGCTAGGCAGCCGGCCCGGGGAAAAAATTGAACCCGTTCAAGAAAAGCCGCTTTGGACCCCGGTGCCGTGGCAGATCGCCCGTCCGGCCGCTAACATGGAGCCCGTGAACGCCACCATGATCGATTCGTCCCCGGCGGCCACCGCCGCGGCTGCCCCGGCCGCCGGCCGCCGCGCCGTAGCGGCCTGGCTCCTCGCCTGCTGTGCCCTCGTCTTCGCCATGGTCGTCGTGGGCGGGGCCACGCGGCTCACCCACTCCGGCCTGTCCATCGTCGAGTGGCAGCCCCTGGTGGGAGCCCTCCCGCCGCTGAACGACGCGCAATGGGCCGAGACCTTCGGGAAGTACCAGCTCACGCCCGAGTTCAGGCTGCGCAACCACGACATGGACGTCGAGGGGTTCAAGACGATCTTCTGGTGGGAGTACTTCCACCGCCTCCTCGGCCGGCTCATCGGCGTGGCGTTCCTCGTGCCGTTCCTCTATTTCTGGCTTCGCGGGCGGCTCGACCGGCCGCTCGGGTGGAAGCTCGCCGGCATCTTCGCGCTGGGCGGGCTCCAGGGCGGGATGGGCTGGTACATGGTGAAGAGCGGCCTCGTGGCCGACCCGCAGGTGAGCCAGTTCCGGCTCACGGCGCACCTGGGGCTGGCGCTCCTCATCCACGCGGCCATGTTCTGGGTGGCGCACGAGATCCTCAGGCCCGCGCCCTCGGGCGCGCCGGCGGGCCTTCGCCGCGCGGGGCTCGCCTTCGCCGCCGTCGTCTTCGCGATGGCGCTCACCGGCGGCCTGGTCGCCGGCATCCGCGCCGGCTTCGCCTACAACACCTGGCCGCTCATGAACGGCCACTGGGTGCCGCCGGAGATCCTGATGATCGAGCCGTGGTGGCGCAACTTCGGCTACAACATGGCCACGGTTCAGTTCGTGCACCGGACGCTCGCGATCGTCGTCCTGGCCGGCGCCTGTTTCCTCGCCTGGCGCGTCTTCGCCACGCGCGCGGCGGGCACGCAGGCGCGCCTGGCCGCGGGAACGCTCGCCGCGGTCACCCTGCTGCAGGTGGCGCTCGGCATCGCGACGCTGCTGATGGCGGTCCCCGTCGGCCTGGGCACCGCGCACCAGGGCGGCGCCGTGGTCGTCCTCACCGCCGCCCTCTGGCTCGCCCGGGCCCTGCGCTGACCCCGGGACCCCGCCGGCTGGCGCCCGTCAGGGCTTCAGCGGGCAGTTCTTCACGCGCGGGCAGGCTTCGTCGTGGCGGTGCGCGATCGAGATGGCGATGGCCTTCGACCGCGAGGGATCGACGGTGCCCATCAGCTCGGCGAGCTCGACGCTTTCGCGCTCGAGGTGGCGGCGCATGCGCGCGAGGAAGTCGGCCGAGGTGCCGCCGGGAAAGGCCACCAGGACGCCGCCCGCGAGGGCGAGCAGCGGGATGCGAAGCGCATGCCACAGCTCGGCCAGCTCGCGGTGCTCCACGAGGAGCGAGGAGACGAGCTCGAAGGACTGGCCGCGGTGGGCCGGCGAGTCGGAGGCGGCGAGGACCGCCGGGAAGATGTCCGTTTCCTCGTCGACCACGTGCACGTTGATCGCCTCGTCGATCTCCGCGACCAGCGCGCCGGCGCGACCGGACAGGCCGGCGGGCGGCGGGGTCGGGACGGCGGCGAGCTCGGACGCGAGCGCCTCCAGGCGATCGAGCAGCCCGGCAATGCAGCGGTGGCACTGCCCGAGCGAATCGCGCGGGGACGTAACGCCGGTCTGTTCGGACTGCGGATCTGGCATCGGCCCTCCGGAAGCGAGGACCAAGACTACCGGGACGGGCGCCGCGGCAATTTAAAGAAGATCAAGAAAACGGCAATGCGGCCCGACCGGCGGGGCGATCAGGCGAGGTGAAGCCCGCCGTCGAGGCCCAGGGTCTCGCCGGTCATGAATCCCGCCAGCGGGGAGACGAGAAAGCGCACGGCGTGCGCGAATTCCTCGGGCTCGCCGAAGCGTCCCGCCGGAAGCGCGGCGAGCACCTGGCGCCGCTGCGCCTCGGTGAGGTGGTCGGTCGCGGAGGGCGAGCGCATGAAGGTCGGGGCGATGGCGTTGACGGTGACGCCGCGGGAGGCGACCTCGCGGGCCAGCGCCTCGGTGAGCGAAGCCACGGCGCCCGAGGCTGCCGCGTCCGCGGTCCCGCGCGGGGCCGCGCTCGCGCGATGCCCGCCCACGTTCACGATGCGGCCCCAGCCGCGCGTCGTCATTTCGGGAAGCACCGCGCGCGACCACAGGAAGGTGCCGTCGAGGCGCGCGCCGAGGACGCGGCGCCAGGCGGTCATGTCCGTGGCGGCGATCGCCGAGTCGGTGGAGGCGCCAGCCGCGTTCACGAGGATGTCCACCGGCCCCAGGTCGGCGCGCACGCGCTCGTGCGCGGCGCGAACGGCCTGGGTGTCCGTGACGTCGGCCGCGACGACGATGCGCTCGCCGCGCAGGAATCTCGACAGCGTGTCCAGGCGCAGCGCGTCGAGGTCCACGAGCGCCACGCGGGCGCCATCCTCGAGGAGGGCGCGCACGGCCGCCAGCCCGAGGGCGCCGGCTCCGCCGGTCACCACCGCCACCTTGCCCCGGATCGTCATGGTCGCTTCTTCTCCTTCATCGCCCCGCCGGGCGCCACGGCGCGAGGAGTTCCGCCAGGCCGTCCCAGCAGATCTGCACGCCGATGCACAGCAGGATGAACGCCGAAAGCCGCAGGAAGACCGCCGTCCCCGATGCGCCCAGGAGCCGCACGAGGTGCGAGGCGTAGCGATAGGCGAGCCAGATGGCCACCGAGGCGATCCAGATCCCGATGAGCAGCCCCGCCGACGTGGTGAACAGGGGCACGCCCCGCTTGGGCAGGCTCGCGCCCAGCGTGATGGCGATCGAAATGGAGCCCGGGCCCACCGTGATGGGGAACGAGAGGGGATAGAAGGCGTGCCCGGCGACTTCGTGCGCCGGCGTGAGCCGGGTGGAACCCGGCGCGTCGCTGCCCGCGCCGCCCTCGGCGGCGAGCAGTCGCCAGGCCGTGGCCGCCACGAGCAGCCCGCCGCCCACGCGCACCACCGGAAGCGAGATGTCGAAGAAAGCCAGCACGTGCGTGCCGACGAACGCCGCGGCCACGAGGAGCACGAGGCAGTTGAGGCCGACTCTGCGCGCCATGCCCCGTCGCGCGTCCTCGGCCATGCCGCCCGTGAGCGCGAGGAAGATCGGCGCGTTTCCCGGCGGATTGGTGATGGGAAGCAGCGCGGCGAGCGTCACCAGCGCGGTCCGGGCGATCGTGGCGAGCTCGGTCTCCAAGGGCGGCCGTCAGCTCGTGCAGTCGAGGTAGATCGTGCGGTGCTCGTAGGCGGACGCGGTCTTCGCGATCGTCCCGCACACGTAGGTCACCTCGAGCTGCTTGCGGTCGCCCGGCGCCGGGTCGCCGCACATCGCGTTGGAGATCTCGAAGGAGGCGGTGCGCCTGCCGTTCACGCGGCGCGCGACCCAGCGCGTCGCGTCGCAGCTCTTCGCGGAAGTGCCGTAGTACGCGGTGGACACCGTGATCGGGCCGGTGGGCCGCGGCGGGGCGGGAGCGGCCGCCGGCGGCGGCGGGGGGCGCCGGCCTTCGTCGAGCGCCTTGCGGTATCCCGCGGCGAAGCCGTCGTCGTAGCCGCGGCGATAGCCGTCGCGGTAGTCGCTGCGGTTCTCCTGCGATTCCTCGCCGTCGATGGCGAAGGCGGGCGTGCCCAGGGCGACGAAAAGGGCCAGGGCTAGGCAGTGGCGCATGGGGTGTTCTCCAGGACGGGGGAAGGGCGGCCTGTCGCCTTGCGGCTGCGGCATGCGGCGAGGAAGGCGTCGAGCAGGGGCTTGCCGTCGAGCAGCTCGGCGTCGGACGGATTCATGAACTCGGGATGCCACTGCACGCCCGCCACGAAGCTCGGCCCGGCCCAGCGCACGGCCTCGACGACGCCGTCGGGCTCGCTCAACGCCTCGATGACGAGGTCGCGGCCGAGCGTCTTCACGGCCTGGTGGTGGATGGTGTTGATTCGCGCGAGCCCCGTGCGCGGGTACAGGCGGGAGAGCCAGCCCCCCTCGACCACGCGCATGGCATGGAAGTTGTCCTCGTAGCGCCGGTCGCACCGGTGCAGGACGGATTCGCCCACCTGGGTGGCGATGTCCTGGTAGAGCGTGCCCCCGAAGGCGACGTTGATGAGCTGGCTGCCCCGGCAGATGCCGAAGACGGGCTTGCCCTGGCGCACGAATTCCTCGAAGAGCCTGATCTCGTAGCGGTCGCGGACGCGGTCGCCGGACCACTCCGGGTTGAGCGGCGCCTCGCCGTAGGTTTCCGGGGCGATGTCGGCGCCGCCCTGCAGCACCAGGCCGTCGAGCGCGTCCACGTAGTCCTTCTTCGAGATCCTGGACGGATGGTGCGGGGAGGCGATGCTCAGCGCCGGGACCATGAAGGCGAGCACCTGGCCCGACATCACCCAGCTCGCCACCGATTGCTCGAGGTACTGGACGCTCTTCGTGGGCATGAAGAAGCGGCGGGGATCGGGATAGAGCAGCCGCGCCGATATTCCGATTTTCAGCGGTTCCATCTTCGTATTCCTCCCTCTTCCTCGGGGAGAGGGGCGCCGTAACTATATCCCGTCGCCGCCATCCCCGCCGCGCGCCCACCTGTTGACCTATGACAGGAACGCCTCGCGCAGCCCGGCTACATTGGGAGCGTAACCTCCTGTTTTCGCCATGGAAAAGTCACGCATTGTCGAGGCACTGGGCGAAGAAGGGCTGCGCCTGCCCGCACTCCTGAACGACGCGCTCGCGGCGAACGACCGCGCCAAGTACCTCTTCACCGTGCTCCAGGTCGCGCGGGGCCATGCGGACCACCCCGGAGGGCCCGCGCCGGAACTGCGCGCCGAGCGCGAGGCCGCCGGCCTGACTGCCGCCGGCTTCGACGAGGTTGCCGCGCTGGCGACCAGGGTCGGCGAGGACCGCTATTTCATGCCCGGGGTCGAGCGGCTGTGCGCGCGCCTGCACGCGGAAGTCGACGCGATGCTCGCGCCGCTCCAGGCATCGGGAGACGAGGCCGACGGGTTCGACGGGCGGCGCGCGCGGCTGGCCGCGCAGCCGTGGTGCGGCGAGGACGACCAGATCAGCGCGGAACAGATCGCCTCGCTCACCGCGGGCGGCCGGGAAGGCGCCGACACCGTCCACCGGCTCGTGATGGACATGCACAAGGCCCTGAACGGGCTGCAGGCGCGCATCGCGTCGGAGGCGATCGATGGCGCCCACGCCTACGGGATGGCGCAGGGGGACCGGGCGCTCGTGGCGGCGTTCATGCGGGGCGTGAACCGCACCGCTGCCCTGAAGCTCGACCACCCCGGCCTCGGCACGACCGCCACGCGGTCGGGCGCGAAGCTGGTGATCCAGAACGACATCGGGACGACCGAGGCGCACGTCCTCGTGGTGCACGTCGAGGGCGGCCGCGTGACCCTCACGTACACCGACGTTCACATGCAGCGGCTCCTTTTCTTCCAGAGCCTCTTCGATGCGTGGCGCGTGGACTGGCAGGACACCCTCTCGCGCACCGACCGCACGATGGAGGACGGCGTCTACCACCTCTGCATCGGCTCCTACGCGGCCGCGGGCGCGGCCGAGCTGGAGGAGTACCTCGCGTTCCTCGGCTCCCGCCTCGTCTTCCTCATCGACTGGAACCGCGCCCGCAAGCGCCTGCGACTGCTGCTGCCGAAGAAGGACCTGATGGATCTCCTCAAGTGGACGGCCGACAACGACCACGGGCACATGGCCTTCCTGCGCGCGGGCGGGGAGCAGATGATCTTCGACTCCCTCGCTTTCGTGTCGCGCGCGCCCGCCTCCTTCGGCGCCCGGCTGGACGACGTGCTGGGGCGCGCGGCGGCGGTGAACTTCATGCGCTACGTGATGCGGACCTGCGCGCAGGGCCTGATCGGCGGCCGCCCGGAGGGCCTCATCCGCGACGAGGTCCGCGCCGAGCTGGTGAGCTACTTCCGCTCGGCGCAGGAGAGCGTTCTCGACGTCGCGGCCGAGCACGCCGCGTTCGCCCTCGAGATCGCCTCCGGCATACGCGACGCGCTGGTGAACGCCGGCACGCCCTCGGCGGGCGAGGCGATCGCCCGCAACGCGCAGCGCGCGAAGGCGTGGGAGCACCGCGCCGACGATCTCGTCAACGCGGCGCGCGCGCAGGCGAGGCATTCGGAGCGCGCGCAGTCCTACCGCGACCTGATCGAGGTGGCCGACGACATCGTGGACGAGCTCGAGGAGGCCGCGTTCCACCTCGCGCTCGTGCCCCGCGACGCCGACGGCGATTCGCTGTGCGCGGCGCTGCGTCCCCTGGCCGCGCTCGCGGTCGAGAGCGTCCAGGAGTATCTCAAGGCGGTGGAGACCGCGCGCACGCTGCACCGCGGCAGCCCCCGGGAGGACACGCAGGATTTCCTCGAGGCCATCCACCGGATCATGACGCTGGAGCGGCGAAGCGACGAGATCCATCGCGCGGCCAAGACCCTGGTTCCGTCCCGGTCCGGAAGCTACGGCGCCCTCTTCGGCTTCATCGAGTGCGCGGGAAATCTCGAGGCGGCGATCGACGCGCTGATGCACACCGCGCTGCACCTGCGCGACGCGGTGCTGGGCGAGCTGGTGGTGCAGTGAGCACGGTCGACGGCGCCTGCCCGGTCTTCGGGATCGGCATCGCGAAAGCCGGCACGGGAACGGGTGGCCTCGACCAGATGGGCTCGAAGGCCTTCAACCTGCAACGCATGGTGGCCGCCGGGCTTCCGGTGCCGCAGGCCTACGTGCTGGGAACCGGGTGGTGCGGGATGCACCAGCGCGATCCCGGCGCAACGCGGCAGGCGCTTCACGACGCGCTGGGCGAGTGGACGCGCCGCCTCGAGCAGGCCTGCGGGCTCGCCTTCGGCGGCGAGAGGAGGCCGCTCCTCGTCTCGGTGCGCTCGGGAGCGCCGGCGTCGATGCCGGGGATGATGGACACCGTGCTCAACGTCGGGCTGTGCGACCGCGCCGTGCGGGGCCTGCTGCGCCTCTCCGGCAACCCGCGACTCGCATGGGACTCGTACCGGCGACTCGTGCAGCAGTATGCCCAGGTCGTGCACGGCGCCAGGGGCGGCGCGTTCGACGAGATCGCCGCCGCCGCCGTGGCGCAGGCGGGCGCGCAGGGCGTCCGCGAGCTCGACTTCGAGAGCCTCGCCAGGCTCGCCGCCGACAGCCTCGACCTGTTCGCCGACATCACCGGGGCGCCCTTCCCGCAGGACCCGCGCGAGCAGCTCGAGGCCGCGACGGTTGCGGTGCTCGACTCGTGGCGCTCGGCGCGCGCCACGGAATACCGCCGCCTGCACGGCATCGCCGACGCCATGGGGACGGCGGTGACGGTGCAGCGCATGGTCTTCGGCAACGCCGGCGGAACCTCGGGCTCCGGCGTGGGGTTCACGCGCGATCCGGCCACCGGCGAAAACCGCCTCTACCTCGATTTCCTCTTCAACGCGCAGGGCGAGGACGTGGTGTCCGGGCGCCACGCCGTCACCGACACGGCCCGGCTGCCCATGGCGCTGCCCGAAGTCGCCCAGCGACTCGAGGAATTGCGCCACGCACTCGAGTCCACGTTCGGCGACGCGCAGGAGTTCGAGTTCACCGTGCAGGACGGGCGGCTCTACCTGCTGCAGACGCGCACCGCCAAGCGCACGCCGTGGGCGGCGCTGCGGATCGCGGTGGAGCAGGTGCGCGAGGGCATCGCCACGCCCGCCCAGGCGCTCGCGCGCCTCGAAGGCATCGACCTCGCGGCCATCGAGCGCCGCCGCGTGGCCGACGAAGGCGAGGCGGCGCTCGCCAGCGCCGTGCCGGCGAGCATCGGCCTCGCGGTGGGGGCGATCGCGCTCGACACGAAGACCTGCGTGCGGCTCGCCGGCGAGGGCCGTCCGGCCATCCTGGTGCGCAACGACACGAGCACGGAGGACATCGCCGGCATCGCCGCCGCGAGCGGCGTCCTCACGGCGCGCGGCGGCCGGACCTCGCACGCGGCCGTCGTCGCGCGCCACATGGGAAAGGTCTGCCTCGTGGGCTGCGCCACGCTGCGGATCGACGAGAAGGCGCGCACGATCACCTTCGGCGGGGCGACGCGGCGCGAGGGCGAGACCATCTGCCTCGATGCGGAGAACGGGCGGGTCCTCGACGGCGAGCCCGAGGTGGTCGTCGAGCGCCCCGAGGGACTGCTCTCGGAGGTGGCGCGCTGGCGGGCCGGCTCGCCGTCAGTCCCGGCGTGACCCCCGCGGGGTCGCGCCGCAATGCGGGTCAGTCCCAGGCCGGGGACAGGCACTTCGAGGTCCGGCGTGCCAGCACCGCCTGGAAATTCCGGACCGAGTCGCGCATGACCGGGGAGCGGCCGTCGTGGCAGGTGAGGCAGGCGCCCACGCGCAGGATCCGGCGCTGCTCCTCGACCGCGAAGGGCCGGGCGTCGTCGCGCGTCGAGACCATGCCGTCGCGCGCCCCGAGAAACGCAATCCATGCGTCGGCTGGAAGGCCATCGGCGGGCAGGCGGGGCGAGGAGGGCGTGAAGCGCCAGCGGCCCCCGGAGGGCGTCGGCCCGTAGCGCAGGTCGCCGCGGCCGTATCCGATCGCCACGGGATCGTTGTGGCAGGATTCGCAGGAGCGCGCCTCGCGCCGCGTGGTGTGCGGCTCGATGGGCGCGTAGAGCCTGCGGAACACCGTGCCCGCCGGGCGCCCGGGCTGTGCCGGCCGGTCGACGGTCAGGATCATGCCGGGCACGAACGTTTCGACCATGTCCCGGCCCGCACCGCCAGGCGATTGGCGACGCGCGACGCCGAGGGTCGGAAGGTCCGCGACGAACGGCCCGGACTTCTCGACCCATTCGCCGCGGACCTCGGCGCCGTCGATCCAGTCCCAGGCCGTTCCCGCCGCGTCGAACGACGTGTGGCACGTGGAGCAACGCGGAGCCCATGCGGAGTGACAACTGCCGCACGAGAGACGCGCGTGTCCCCGGCCCTCCACGCAGACGCGGGCCGTGGGCTTGAGCGCGAGCCGTTCGCCGGTGCGCTTGCGCACCATGGCGGGCCGCCCCTCGGGATCGATCACGACGTTGACCAGCGCGTCGCCCTTCGCTGTCCGTCCGTGGCGGCTTGCGGCGGGCCCGGGCCAGGCGCGGATCGCAAGGATGCGCCGCGACTCGGGGTCGAGGGCGGACGAAGGCAACGTGGGCAGGCTCGCGCCCGCCGGCGCATGGCAGTCCGCGCAGGCGACCCTGAGCTGCCCGCTCTTGGTCGCGTGCGCCACGCCGTCTCCCATGACCTCGGCCGACGTGTGGCAGTCGATGCAGTCGAGGCCGCGCTGGTGGTGGATGTCGGGGGTCACGCGCTCGAACACGCGGTCGCCCTCGACGACCCGATATCCCGCCGACAGCGGCCGCGCCGGGTCCGCCGCCTGCGCGGGCGGCTCGTTCATCTCGTGCCAGCCCTCGTAGCTCGTCGCGATGCGGCCGGATCGGCTGTGGCAACCGAAGCACTGGCCGTTTCCGATGTCGAGCGAGAGAGCCGGGTGCACCGTCGGCGCATCGGGCGTTCCGCCTTCCTTCTGGCGCTGGTAGCGGCGCAGCGCTTCGAGCGCCGCCGGGCCGTAGACGAGGTGGCAGGCATTGCAGCCGCCGCCCCTCGTGCCCTCGTCGTTCGGGCCGAGCGTCTCCTTCGCCGCGCCGAGATGGCACAACGCGCAAAGCTGGCGCAGGTGCGTGTCCGCCGCCGATCGGCCGAGCTGGCGGACATGGACGGGGGCGCGCGCGTCCCCGGGGGCCTCCTCCCCGAAGACCTTCCGGTCGACTCGCACGATCCCGCTCATGGTGGCCATGACCGACCGCTCGACCCTCGCGACGACGGATGCATGGCACGAGCTCTGGCCGCATCGGCCCTGTGCGGTCGCCATGTTGCCCGGTATCACGTCCATGCCGGCGTGCGCCCTTGCCTTGTCGAGAGTCAGCCCATCGCCGCCGTGGCACGACATGCAGCCGATGGCTTCCGGCCGGTGCGAATTGCCCAGGCCCGTGACGCCGCGATGGCACGCGAGGCACCCCTCGGGCCGGCCCATCGCGACGGGAAGCGGCACGGGCACTTCCGGCGTTGCCGCGAAGACGAAACCGGCGCGCGGATTGCCGGCCCCGGCCGGCCACCCCGGCGAGAACGCCCAGTTCTCTCCGCGCGCGAACGCCCCGACCGCGCACAGGCCCGCATAGATCACCGCGACGGCGAGCAACGCGACCTTCGTCCCCGCCGCCCGGGCCGGCCGGATCTCGCGCACGGCGTAGAGGGCGCCCACGGCGACGACCCCGCCCAGCACGACCGCGAGCGGCCACGCGGTCCAGTGCAGGATCTCCTGCAAGCCGAGGAAATACCACGGCCCCTTGAGAACGGGATCCCGACCGTCGTGCAGGCCCGGCGACAGGAAGAGCGAAAGGACGCCGGTGCACAGCGTGACGGCCACGAGCGCCGCCGTGCGCGGCCATACCCGTCGCGCGTGCTCGATGACGAACAGCCAGACGACGATCGTCGCCGTCGCGGCATGCTGCACGTAGATCAACTCGAGCCGCTCGGCCGCTCCGAACAACAGCGTCGCCAGCAGCGGGCCGAGGAGCGGCACCTGGGTCGTCGCTTCGGTCACGATGCGAAGCGCCTGGCGGGCGTCCGCATCGCCGCGGAGCAGGAACCCCGACAGCATGATGAAGGCGAGGAGCGGCAGGGTCAGCGCGAGGCGAAGCCAGATGCCGCGGGGCACGCGCCGCTCGACCGGCGCCCGCAGGCGGTCCCACACGTGCGCGAGGGTGAGCAACAGGCATGCCTGGGCGGCCAAGTAGTGCAGGTTGCGGTAAAAGACCGCCGCGGGATTTGCCAGGAGCATGGCGGCGATGGACCCGTACCCGTCGGCCGGGTCGTAGGGCACCGCGACCGCCACGCCCGACACGGCCGCGATGACGAAGGCCGCGGTGGCGAGATCGCCGAGGGTGCCCCACCGCGACATGACGATGGAGGACGCCTGGCTACGAGGAGGCACGGGCGATCCATCCTCCGGAAGCCGGGTCGGGCTCGATGCGCATCGGTGCGAGCGATCGCGTCGCCGGGCCGGCGGCGACGCTGCCGTCGGCGCGATAGCGCGACCCGTGGCATGGGCAGACCACTTCGTCGCCGACCACGCGCTCGATCCGGCAGCCGAGGTGGGTGCAGCGCCCCGAAAACGCGCGCGGGGCCCCGTCGCCGCCCCGGTAGACGATCGCGCCGTCGATGATGGAGAGCCCCATGGCGGCGTCGGCCGGGATGGACACCGCGCCGGGAGGCCGGCGGGACTGCTCGCGCCGAAGCAGGGACACGAGCAAGCCGGCGAGCGGGAGGCCGGCCACGATCGCGAGGGCCCGCCTGAAAAACCTTCGCCGAGACGCCGAGTTCGCGAGCCGGAAGCTCATGGAATGCCTGACCACCACGCGGGCCCGGGGCGGACCAGCCGGTATTCTACGCCGGCGTCGCGCGGGGACCGGCGATGGCCGGGCACGATGCAGCGCAGCAATGCGCGTGCCCTCGGTCGCGTGCCATACTGCGCCGGTCAAGCCCCGGATCGACACGGGGCGACATCCCGAAACCCGGAGGAGACCATCATGAACCGCAGGATTTCCCTTGCGATGGCTGTTGCCGCAGCCCTCGCCGCCGGCGCCGCGCAGGCGCAAACGATCCGCCTGATGACCGGCCCGCAGGGCGGCGTCTGGGTGCCGCTTGGCGGGTCCCTCAAGAACATGTGGGAGAAGGCCATCCCCGGCCTGCAGGTGCAGACGATGCCCGGCGCCGGCATCGCCAACGTGCGCGGCGTGGACGAGGGCAAGGCCGACGTGGGCTTCGGCAACAGCATCACGTCCGTGGACGGCGTGGCCGGGCGCGCCCCGTTCCCGCACAAGGTGACGAAGGCCTGCCAGCTGGCGAACCTCTATCCCCAGTACTTCCAGGTGGTGGCGCTCGCGGCGAGCGGCATCAACGGCATCGCGGATCTCAAGGGCAAGAGCATCGCCGTGCAGCCGAAGGGCAACACGGCCGAGCTCATCTCGCAGCAGATCCTGCAGGCGGTGGGCCTGAGCTACCAGAGCGCCAAGGTGAGCTTCGTGAACAGCTACACGGATGCCGCGGCGCTGCTCAAGGACGGCCACGCGCAGGTCTTCACGCTGGGCACGACCATTCCCGCCTCCTCGATCATGGACGTGGCGGCCGGGCGCGACATCAAGATGGTGCCCGTGACCGACGAGATCGTCGCCGCGATGCGCAAGATGAACCCCGGCTACACCAAGGGCGCGATCAAGGCCGGCACCTACCCGAAGCAGGACAACGACGTGCCCGCGATCGTCTACTCGGCCCACCTCGTCGTCTCGTGCAGCCTGCCCGAGCAGACCGTGTACCAGATGACGAAGGCGATGGCCGCCAACGTGGCCGACATGGCCGCGATCAACAAGGCGATGGCCTCGCTCACGCCGAAGATGATGGCCGAGGACATCGGCGTGCCGTTCCACCCCGGCGCGGTGAAGTTCTACAAGGAAGTGGGGGCGATGTAGGGCCGGCCGCGCGAGCCGGGGAGCGGTGACTGTGGAGAAGGCGCTTCGCTGGACGACGGGCGGCGTCGCGATCGCGATGTCGCTCTACCACATGTGGTTCGCCGCCATGCCGCCGCCGGAGGCGATGATCTTCCGCGGCACGCACCTGCTCTTCGCGCTCGTCCTCGTCTTCCTGCTCGTCCCCGCCGGGGGCCGCGACGGCCCCCGGCGCCTCCTCTGGCTCGATCTCGCCCTCATCGCCGCGGCGGCGGCGGCGATCGGCTACATCTTCGCGAACTACCAGTACATCGTTAACCGCATCATCTACATCGACGACCTCGGCGCCTGGGACAAGGCGATGGCGGTCGTCACGGTCCTCGTCGTCCTCGACGCCTCCCGGCGCGTGATCGGCTGGGCCCTGCCCGCGACCGCGCTCGTGTTCCTCGGTTACGCGGTGTTCTACTCGGGCATCAAGATGCAGGTGCTGCTGGAGCAGATGTACCTCTCCACCGACGGCATCTTCGGCTCCACGCTGGGCGTTTCCGCCTCCTACGTGATCGTCTTCGTGCTCTTCGGCGCGTTCATGGAGCGAAGCGGCACGGGGCGCCTCTTCATGGACTTCGCGCTCTCGCTCACCGGCGCCCAGGCCGGCGGGCCGGGCAAGGTCGCCATCGTGAGCTCGAGCCTCTTCGGCACGATCTCCGGCAGCGCCGTCGCCAACGTGATGGTCGACGGCCCCATCACCATCCCGCTCATGAAGAAGACCGGCTTCCGGCCGCCGTTCGCCGCGGCGGTGGAGGCGAGCGCCTCGACGGGCGGCCAGATCATGCCCCCGATCATGGGCGCGGCCGCCTTCGTCATGGCCGAGTACCTCGCGGTGAGCTACTTCCAGGTCACCGTCTGGGCGTGGATCCCGGCGATGCTCTTCTACGTTGCGCTCTTCTTCGCGGTCCACTTCGAGGCCAAGCGCGTGGGCCTGGTGGGCGTGCCGCGGGCTGACCTGCCGCGGCTCGGCACCGTCATGCGCGAGCGCGGCCACCTCTTCATTCCCATCTTCATCGTGCTGGGCGGGATGGCGATGTCCTACAGCGCGCCGCTGTGCGCCCTGGCGGGCACCATCGCGACGCTTCCCGTCGCGCTGCTGCGCCGAAGCACGCGGGAGGGGATCTCGTGGCGCACGGTCGTCGAGGCGCTGGAGGGCGGCGCCCGCGACGCGCTCGCGGTGGCGATGGCCTGCGCCTGCGCCGGCATCGTGATCGGCGTGATCTCGCTCACGGGGCTGGGCATCACCTTCACGCAGATCGTGATCGCGCTGGCCCAGAACAGCCTCATCCTGGCTCTCGTCCTCACGGCGATGGCCGGGATCGTCCTCGGCATGGGCATGCCCACGACGCCGGCCTATATCGTCATGGTGTCGCTCCTGGTGCCGGCCCTCATCAAGCTCGGCGTCGCCACCCCGGCCGCGCACATGTTCGCGTTCTACTTCGCGGTCCTCTCGGCGATCACGCCGCCGGTGGCGCTCGCGGTCTTCGCCGCCGCCGCGCTCGCCAAGGCGAACATGTGGCGCGCCGGCCTCGAGTCGGTGCGCATCGCGGCCGCGGGCTTCATCGTGCCCTTCATGTTCGTCTACGAGCCGGCCCTGCTCGCCATCGGCGACTGGGGGGACATCGCGCTCGCGGCGGCCACGGCGACGGTGGGCGTGATGGCGCTCGCGGCCTCGCTGTACGGCTACCTGCTTGCCCCGCTCGCCCTCTGGCAGCGCGTGGCCCTCGGCGCGGCGGCGTTCCTGCTCATCAAGCCGGGCGTCGTCACCGACGTCATGGGGCTCGGCATTCTAGGACTGGTGGCGGCCTTGCAGTGGGCCGCGTCCCGGCGCCGGCCCGTCGCCGACCACGCCTGAACCGGCCGCGCGGGGGCGTCGCCGGAACCGGCTACTTGGACCCGGGGGCCAGGTCGCCCTTCGAGAAGGCGCCCGTCGTTTCGCCCGCCACCGAGCCCGAGCGCAGGCGGCTCTTGCGCAGCTGCCCAGCCTGCTCGAGGATGGGGTAGGCGGTCGAGCAGAAGAACGAGTTGATGCGGCGCATGTCGCTGATGATGTCCAGGTGCAGCGAGCTGGTCTCGATGGACTGCACGGACTGGTCGGACAGGCGGTCGAGGTGCTGGGCCGCGTAGGAGCGCTCGAGGTCGCGGAACTTCTCCTTCTCCGCGAGCAGCATCTGGGCGGTCTTCACGTCGCCGGTGAGGAAGACCGAAAGCCCCAGGCGCAGGTTCGCGACGAGCTTGGCGTGCAGGTCGCAGAGCTCCTTCATCCCGGCATCCGAGAACGAGAGCTTGTGGGCGATCTTCTTGTCCTTGATGTCCTGGAGGATGCGCTCGATCACGTCGCCCACGTGCTCCAGGTTGATCGTGAGCGAGATGATCTCGGCCCAGCGGCGGCCGTCCTTCTCGTCGAGCGCCTCGCGGCTGATCTGCGTGAGGTAGAGCTTCACCGCGGTGTAGAGGCGGTCCACGTCGTCGTCCAGGCGGATGAGCTCCTCGACGCGCTTGTCGTCGTTGGTGCGCAGCACCTCGATCAGGCCGTTGAGCATCTGCTCGATGGTGTCGCCGATGCGAAGCGTCTCGCGCGCGGCGTTGGCGAGCGCCAGGGTCGGGGTCTCCAGCGCCAGGCTGTCCAGGTGGCGCGGCTCGGCCACCTGCACGCCGCCGGCGCCGCTCGCCACCGGGAACCACTTCTCGACGAGGCGCGCGATGGCGTCGGTGAGGAAGATGAAGCCCAGCGCGAGCGCCACGTTGAAGGCCACGTGGAAGTGAAGCACCTGCCGGCGCGGGTCCGGGTCCAGCTGCGCGATGCCCTGCATGACCAGCGGCAGCGCCAGGGAGAAGACGACGCAGCCGGCGAGCTTGAAGGAGAGATTGCCCAGCGCCACGCGCCGCCCGGCCCCGGGCGTGCCCAGGGTCGCCACCAGCCCGATGAGGCCGCTGCCAAGGTTGGCGCCCAGCACCAGGCACATCGCCACCGGGACGGAGATCACGTGCGCGGCCGCGAGGGTGGCCGTGAGCAGCACCACCGCGAGGCTCGACCACGAGAACACGGTGAAGACGGCCCCGATCAGCATGTCGAGCATCGGGTCGCCGGAAAGGGAGCCGAAGAGCACCTTGGTGCCCGCGGAGGCGACGATGGGCCGGGTCGCCTCCTGGGTGAGCTGCAGCGCGAGGATGATGAGGCCCAGCCCGATGGACACCCGGCCCAGCTGCCCGGCCCTGGTGTTCTTGCGCGACAGGAAGAAGATCACCCCGAAGAAGATCGCGAGCGGCGAGAGCCATGACAGGTCGAGCGAGAACACCTGCGCCATGAGCGCGGTGCCCACGTCGGCGCCCAGCATGATGGCGAGCGCGGGGGCGAGCGCGATGAGGTTCTGGGAGACGAAGGAGCTGGTGATGAGCGCCGTGGCGCTCGACGACTGCACGAGGCCGGTGACGCCCAGCCCCGCCATGAAGGCCGATCCGCGATTCGTGACGCTCTTCGACAGGACGCGGCGCAGGCTCGCGCCGTAGACGCGCAGGATCCCCGTGCGGACGATGTGCGTGCCCCACACGAGGAGCGCCACGCTGGCGAAAAGGTTGAGGAGCGTCTGCACTGCGGTCGATCGAGACTCCCGCGGCACTCGTGCCGCCGGGGGAAAGGTCACCTCGCTTTGGCTGGCCGCAAGGGGCCCGCAAGCGGCGATTATGACAGTTTCGTGTCGGGCGCGGCGCGAGCGGATGGCCGCGCCGGCGCGAGGGCGACGATAATGGGCGGCGCCCCGCGTCCGGGGCACTTTCGAAGGGAGACGGCATGCGCATCGGAGTGCCCAGGGAGATCAAGGTCCACGAGTACCGCGTGGGGCTCACGCCCTCGTCCGTGCGGGAGGTCGTCGCGCAGGGTCACGAGGTGCTGGTCGAGCATGGCGCGGGTTCCGGCATCGGCGCGACGGAAAGCGCGTACGAGAAGGCCGGCGCGCGGATCGTGGCGAGCGCCGAGGAGGTCTTCGCCGCCGCCGACCTGGTGGTGAAGGTGAAGGAGCCGCAGCCCGCCGAGATCGCGCGGCTGCGCCCGGGGCAGGTCCTTTTCACCTACCTGCACCTCGCGCCTGACCCGGAACAATGCCGGGGGCTCCTCGCGAGCGGCGCGGTGTGCATCGCCTACGAGACCGTCACGCAGGCCGGCGGCGGGTTGCCACTGCTCGCGCCAATGTCCGAGGTCGCGGGGCGCATGGCGGTGCAGGCGGGCGCCCATTGCCTCGAGAAGGCGAACGGCGGAATGGGGATCCTCCTGGGCGGCGTGGCGGGCGTGCCGCCGGCCAAGATCGTGATCCTCGGCGCGGGCGTGGTCGGGTCGAACGCCACGCGCATGGCCGCGGGGTCCGGCGCCGTGGTGGCGGTCATCGACCGCAGCATCGACGCCCTGCGGCGAATCGAGAACACGTACGGCGCGCGCGCGATCACGGTGTTTTCCAGCCGCGACGCGATCGAGCACCACGTGCGCTCCGCCGATCTCGTCATCGGCGGCGTGCTGATCCCCGGCGCCGCCGCGCCCAGGCTCGTCTCGCGCGAGCTCGTCTCGCAGATGAAACCGGGCTCGGTGGTGGTGGACGTGGCGATCGACCAGGGCGGCTGCTTCGAGACCTCGCGCGCGACCACCCACGCCGAGCCCACCTACCGGGTCGACAGCGTCGTGCATTACTGCGTCGCCAACATGCCCGGGGCCGTTCCGCGAACCTCCACGTACGCGCTGAACAACGCAACGCTCCCCTTCGTGCTGCAGCTCGCCGCGCTGGGCTGGAGGCGCGCGGTCGCGGCCGACCCGCACCTCATGGCCGGGCTCAACGTCTGCGAGGGCAAGGTCACCCACCGCGAGGTGGCCGAGGCGCTGGGACATGCCTTCGTCGAGCCCCGCACCCTGGTCGCGGCGTGAAGCGATGACCTCGCACCTCGCCGACCTGCCTGCCTCCGCGTGGGTCGCCCGCTGGACCGGACTCATTCGCCCGGGCGGGGAGGTGCTCGACCTCGCCTGCGGGTCGGGGCGCCACGCGCGCTACCTCGCGGCTCACGGCTTCGAGGTCACCGCCGTCGACCGCGATCCGGGGCTCTTCCCCGACCCGCCGGCCGGGGTGACGCTCGTGGGGGCGGACCTCGAGGCGGGGCCGTGGCCCTTCGCGGACCGGCGCTTCGACGCGGTCGTCGTGGCCAACTACCTGCACCGGCCGCTGTTTCCGCTCCTCCTGGAATCCCTGGAGCCCGGCGGTGTCCTGGTCTACGAGACATTCGCCCGCGGCAACGAGCGTTTCGGCAAGCCCTCGAATCCGGACTTCCTGCTGGCCCCCGGCGAGCTCCTCGAGGCGGTGCGCGGCAGGCTCCGCGTGGTGGCCTACGAGGACCTCGTGGTCACCGCGCCGCGCCCGGCCGCGATCCAGCGGCTCTGCGCCCGGCGCGAGGATCCTGCCATCTAGGGGGACGATGCGAGGGGGGAATGCGGTAAAATCTCGGTCTTTCGACCGCCCCACGGCCCCGCAACCATGCTCACCGGCAGCCTAGTCGCAATCGTCACGCCCATGCAGGCGGACGGAGCGCTCGACATTCCCGGCTTCAAGGCTCTCCTCGACTGGCACATCGCCGAAGGCACCGACGGCATCGTCGTGGTCGGCACGACGGGCGAGTCGCCCACGGTGGACGTGGACGAGCACTGCCTGCTCATCAGGACGGCCGTGGAGCACTGCAAGGGCCGCATCCCGATCATCGCGGGCACGGGCGGCAACTCCACGCGCGAGGCGATCGAGCTCACGAAATTCGCCAGGGACGTCGGCGCGAACTATTCGCTCTCGGTGGTGCCGTACTACAACAAGCCTTCGCAGGAAGGGTTGTACCGGCATTTCAAGGCCATCGCGGAGGCGGTGGACATCCCGATGATCCTCTACAACGTCCCCGGGCGGACGGTCGCGGACATGGCCACCGACACGACGCTGCGGCTCGCGCAGGTGCCGGGAATCGTGGGCATCAAGGACGCCACCGCCAACCTCGACCGCGGCGCGGACCTGCTGCGCCGCAAGCCCGCGCAGTTCGCCGTGTACTCCGGCGACGACGCCACGGCGCTGCCCTACATCCTGCTCGGCGCCCACGGCGACATCTCCGTCACCGCCAACGTGGCGCCGCGCGCCATGCACGAGATGTGCGCGGCCGCGCTCGCCGGGGACGCAGGGAAGGCCATTGCCCTCAACCAGCGCCTCATGGGGCTGCACCAGAAGCTCTTCGTCGAGGCCAATCCCATCCCCGTGAAATGGGCGCTGGCGCGCATGGGGCGCATCGGCGAGGGAATCCGCCTGCCGCTCACGCCGCTCGCGCCCGCCTTCCACGAAACCGTCACCGGGGCGCTCCGCGAAGCGGGCTGCCTCTCCTGAACCGGACCCAATCCATGAAACGTTTCCTGCCGCTCGCCCTCGTCCTCGCCTCGCTCGTCCTCGCCTCCGGATGCTCGATCTTCAAGACCGAGGAGCAGCAGCGCATCGCGCGCACGCGTGAACGCCCGCTCGAGATGCCGCCGGACCTCACGGCCCCGGTCATCGACGATCGCTACGCGGTCCCCGACCCCCGCGCCTCCACCAGCTTCTCGCAGTACAGCAAGGACAGGACCGGCACCCCCTCGGGCACGCCGATCGCCGGGCCCGCGTCCTCGGTGCTGCCCGCCGTGTCGAACGCGCGCATCGACCGCGGCGGCGACCAGCGCTGGATCGTCGCCAAGGCCGATCCCGCGCAGGTGTGGCCGATCGTGCGCGATTTCTGGCAGGACATCGGGTTCTCGATCGCCCGCGAGACGCCGGAGTCCGGGATACTCGAAACCAACTGGCGCGACACGCGCGCCAACGTCGAGACGACGGGGATTCGCGGCGTGATCAACCGTGCGTTGCCCGGCATGTTCTCCACCGGCGAGCGCGACCGCTTCCGCACGCGCATCGAGCGCGGCGCGGAGCCGGGCACGACGGAGATCTACGTGAGCCATCGCGGCCTCGAGGAAGTCTTCACCTCGGCCACGCAGGACTCGACGCGCTGGCAGCCTCGCGGCACCGGCACCGACCGCGATCTCGAGGCCGAGATGCTGGGCCGCCTGCTGGTGAAGCTCGGCGCGCCGGCGAGGAAGGCCGCGCCCGCGACGGAAGGATTGCCCGCTGCCGCCGGCTCCGTCATGGCGTCCGCTTCCCCCGTCGCGGCCAACGCGTCGATGCAGAAAGGCGGCGCGGGGCCGCTCGTCGTGAACGACGGCTTCGACCGCGCCTGGCGCAGGGTGGGCCTCGCGCTGGACCGGACCGGATTCACGGTCGAGGACCGCGACCGTTCCAAGGGCACGTTCTTCGTTCGCTACATCGACCCGGACGCGCAGGCCGCGGACTCGGGACAGGGCTTCCTCGACAAGCTCGCCTTCTGGCGCCCGGCCGCGAAAGCGAGCCAGCCGCAATACCGCGTGCTGGTGACCGACGCCGGCGGCGGGCTGTCGCACGTGGCGGTGCAGACGGCGAAGGGCGAGCCGGACACGTCGGCCACGGCGAAAAGGATCCTCGCGCTCCTGTTCGAGCAGCTGAAGTAGCGGGAGCGCCCGCACGCATGGCGCTGCGCTTCGCCTCCCTCGGGAGCGGCAGTTCCGGCAACGGGCTGGTCGTCGAACGGGGCAGGACCCGCGTCCTCCTGGACTGCGGATTCACGCTGGGCGACACGGCCTTCCGGCTGGGCAGGCTCGGGCTCGTCCCCGGCGACCTCGCGGCGATCCTCGTGACGCACGAGCATACGGATCACCTCGGCGGTGTCGCGCGCTTCGCCCGCCGCCACGCCATTCCCGTCCATCTCACGCGCGGCACCGCGCTATCGCTTCCGCTCGATTTCCCCGCGAGCCTCGTGCGGTTCGTCGATCCGCACGCGGCCTTCGAGGTGGACGAGCTGCTCGTGGACCCTTTCCCGGTACCCCACGACGCGAGGGAGCCCGTGCAGTACGCGTTTTCCGACGGCGATGCGCGGCTCGCGGTGGTGACGGACCTGGGCATGTCCACGCCGCACGTCGAGGAGAAGCTGACCGGTTGCGACGCGCTGGTGCTCGAGTGCAACCATGACGCGGGCCTGCTCGAACGCGGTTCGTACCCGCGCAGCCTCAAGGACCGCATCGGGGGCCGTTTCGGCCACCTGGACAACGCGGCGGCCGCGGCGATCGTCGCCCGCATCGACTGCTCGGGCCTGGAGCACATCCTCGCCGCCCACCTCTCCAAGGAGAACAACCGGCCGGAGCTCGCGGTGCAGGCGCTGGCGGGGGCCCTGGGGTGCGAGGCATCCTGGATCGGGGTTTCCACCCAGGACGAGGGCTTCGCCTGGCGCGGCGTGTGAGGGGGGACTAAAGGGACGGTTCCGGAGCTTTTTAAAAGGGACGGTTCCGGAGACATGTTTTAAAGGGGACGGTTCCGGAGACATGTCTCCGAAACCGTCCCCTTTAAAACAAAAAGCCGGCCCAAGGGCCGGCTTTTCTGTTGCCGAGAAGCGCGATTACTTCTTGGGGGCTTCGGCGGGCTTCGCGTCGGCCTTCGGGGCTTCGGCGGGCTTGGCGGCATCGGCCGGGGCGCCAGCGGCGGGCGCGGCGACCGGGGCTTCGGCGGGCTTCGGGGCCTCGACGGGCTTCGGCGCTTCGACCTTCGGGGCGGGCGCGGGGGCCGGCGCTTCGGTTTTTCCGCAGGCAACGACGCCGGCGGCGAGGAGGGCAGCGAGGAGGTAGGAAATCTTCATTTTCTGGGATCCTTGAGGACTGGGTGTCGGTGGAGTTTTGCTCGCGGTCAGGGCGCCGGCGGATTGCTGCGATGCAAGATGCAACCGACGCCTTCCCGAACGAACGCAAAATCATACCATCGGCCGCCATCCCGTGGAAGGGGCCAAAAGCCGGAAAAACCCTGTTAGTTCAAAGGCCGAGGGTGGACGAGCCGATGGCCGGCTCGGACAGTTCCCAGATCTCCTCGAAGCGGTCGCGCAGGGGCGAGGCGTCCTGCGGGGAGTGCAGTGCAACAATGGCGCGGGACTGGTCGTGATGCTGCAGGTGCCAGACGCTGTGGTCGTCGGCGACGACGAACGGATCCGTCGCGTTGCGCGCCTGCCCGACGGTGCGGTGGATCGCGATGGAGCCGGGGAGCTGCCGCAGCAGGGCGATGAGGCGCGGCTCGTGGCGCTCGAGGTGCTCGGGCTCGTGCAGCGCGATCCTCAGGCGATGCGCCCGCCCGGCCAGCAGGAAGCGGCGGATCCTCTCGATGCGGGCGACGTCGCCGTATCCGCGCTGCTCGAGGTTGTAGTCGAAGATGCAGAGCATCTTCTGCGCGGCGCCGACCACCTCGTCGATGGCCGCCTTCGACTCCGCCAGCCCCGACAGCTGCCGGTAGGTGGCCTTCGATTCCGCGTTTCCGGGCGTGCTCATGCTTGCTTCTCCTCGCCCAGGTGGAGCAGGCCCCGGGCGTGCCAGACGTGTGCCAGATCCACGAATGATGATGGCGCGCCGGCCATCGAGGCAAGAGTGCGCGAGTCGGCGAGCCGGCGCAACCACGCCGCGCAGGCCCCGCGCGCGGCGACCGCCTCCCCGTTGAGGAAGAACGATCCCCGCGCGTAGAGCAGGCGGGCCCGGCGGTCGAGAACCAGCCCGCGCCGCGCGGCCGCCGCCTCGAAGCGCGCGCGCGGCAGCCTGCGTGCGGGCGGCGTGAAGTAGACGTGCGCCTTGGGCTCGGACAGGAACCGGCCCGCGAATTCGAGGGCGTCGCCCCGGCCCCAGCGGATGCGATCGAGCGTGCGCGCGACGTGCGCGACGAGCGCCGGCGGGATGCGTCCCGGCGAGCGCGACTGCCGCAGGCCCGGGTCGGCGTAGCGGCCCGCGAGGTCCATGCGTTCGCCGAGGTAGTCGAGGAATCCGGCGCCGAGTTCCGCGTCCGATGGCGCGCGGAACCCCACCGACCAGGTGAGGCATTGCGTTTCGGCCACTCCGTGGTGCGCCACGCCGGGCGGGAGGTAGAGCATGTCGCCGGGCTCGAGGACCCATTCCTCCTCGGGCTCGAAGCGCGCGAGGATCCGCAGGTCGAGGCCCGGGACGAAGGCGAGGTCCGACTGGCGGGAGACCTGCCAGCGCCTGCGGCCCATGCCCTGGATGAGGAACACGTCGTAGGAGTCGACGTGCGGCCCCACGGTGCCGCCGGGAACCGCGTAGCTCACCATGAGATCGTCGACGCGCGCGTGCGGAACGAATGCGAATCGTGCCAGGAGCGCGGCCGCGCGGTCGCTGAAGTGGTTGGTGTCCTGGACGAGCACGGTCCAGTTCCGGCCCGGACGGCGCGCGAGCTCCGCGCGGCTGAACGGGCCGTGGCGCACGTCCCAGTGGCGTCCGGCGCGCCGCACCACGCGCGATTCGGCGTCGGGAGAGCACGCGAGGTCCAGCACCTCCCGGGCGGAAAGCGGGTCCACGAAAGCGGGGAAGGCGCCCCGCACGAGCAGGGGGCGCTTCTGCCAGTGCTCGCGCAGGAATCGCCCGGTGGCCATCGGCCCCGGAAAGCGCGCGCCCTGCGAATGCCACCGCCCGTCGGCGGGCCCGCCCTTGCGCCTCATGAAATCCGCTAGAATCGTTTCGAGTCCCGAGGACACACATGTTACAGGTTGGACACCCTGCCCCGTCGTTCACGCTTCCGGACGCGAGCATGGAGATGATGCAGCTCTCCAGCTTCCGCGGAAAGAAGAACGTCGTGCTCTATTTCTACCCGCGCGACGGCACGCCGGGCTGCACCATCCAGGCAGTCGACTTCAGCGACCGCGAACAGGAATTCGCCAGGCTCGACACGGTCATCTTCGGCATCTCGCGCGACGACGTTCTCTCGCACGCCGCGTTCCGGGACGAGCAGGGCCTGTCGGTGCAGCTCCTCGCGGACACCGACGCCATCGTGTGCCGCAAGTACGACGTGATCGAGAAGAAGGTGATCGACGGGCGTCCCCGCGAGAGCCTCACGCGCTCGACCTTCATCATCGACAAGAAGGGGATCCTGCGCCACATCCTGCGCGACGTGAGCCCGAAGGACCATGCCGACGAGGTGCTGAAAAAGGTGAAGGCCCTCAATGGCCGCGCGGATTGACGCGGGCACCGTCGTCACGATCGCCTACGAGCTTCGCGACGTCGAGGGTGCGCTCCTCGACGAGGCCGGCGCGACGGTGGCCTACCTGCACGGCGGCTTCGGCGGGATCTTTCCCAAGGTCGAGGCGGCGCTCGAGGGACATGGCCCCGGCCACGAGGTCACGCTCTCGCTGGAGCCCGAGGACGCCTTCGGCGAATACGAGCCCGAGCTCCTGCGCGTCGAGCCGCGCGAAGCCTTCCCCGAGGTGCTCCAGGTCGGCATGCGCTTCGAGGGCGTTCCCGGGGGAGAGCCCTCCGACGACCCGTACATCTACACCGTGACCGACATCGCGGACGAGCAGGTGGTGGTGGACGGCAACCACCCGCTCGCAGGCGAGCGCGTGTGGTTCAAGTGCACGGTGACGCAGGTGCGCCCCGCCTCGCAGGAGGAGCTTCTGCACGGCCACGCGCACGGCGAGCACGCTCCGGAGAGCGACGAAGGCTAGCCGCCCGACCGGACCTCGGTTTGCGGTTCGGCCCGGAACAGCTTCTTTTCGTTCGGGTCGACGGTGATGCGGACCCACCCGGTCACGGGACTGCCGAAGGTCTCGACGCGCAACACGTTCTCCACGCGATTGCCGTAACCGTCGCGGAACGGCCGGTCCGCGCGGAAGGAGTGCGTGTCCCCGTGCGCGAAGAGCACGGGCTTCGCCAGGCGCAATGCCCCCGCGGCCACCTGCGCCAGCAGCGCGTCGTAGACCTTGTCGCGGCTCCCTACCCAGGGGTTGGCGTGCGCGGCCAGCACCAGGCCCCGGCGGTCCGCGCCCTCGGCGAGGCGGATCGCACGCTCGACCCAGTCGCGATTGGCTGCGGCGCGGCAGCGCTGCTCCGCATCGCTCGCCGCGTCGAAGCCGCGGTTGTCGTTGCTGCCCACGACGTGGACCGTCGCGAACACCACGCCGTTCTTCGTCCACATCGCGTTCTCCGGCAGGCCGGGGCAGCGGCATGCCGTGCCCTCGCGCTCGGCGCACGCCTCCTGGCGGGCGAGCGGCAGGCGCGAGCGGCCGAGGGACCACGCGCCGGAAAAGAACACCTGGCGAAGCCTCGCGAGACGCTCGAGGGGATCCATCTTCCCGTTGGAATCGCGCCGGCAGTCCGTCCAGTCGTTGTCGCCGGGCGTGAGGACGAGCGCATGGCGCGAGCGATCGAGGCGGGCCCTTGCGTCCGCGTACCGCTCGTCCGCGCACGGCGAGTCGCCGCCGGCCTTGAAGTCGCCCACGTGCAGGATGAAGGCGAGCGGCTCCGCGCCCATCGCGGCGAGCATCGCGTCGAACTCCATGGCCTCGCGCTCGCCGTAGGGCGAATCGCCCGTCACGGCGAAGGAAAACGATTCCGGATGGGGCGGCTTCGAGGCGCAGCCGGCAAGGGCGAGCGCGGCGAGGGCGGCGGCGAGGAAAGGGCGGACGCGGGAGCTCACGAGTCCAGGCGCCGCTTGAGGCGGTAGAGCGCCTCGAGCGCCTCGCGGGGCGAAAGCGCATCGGGGTCGAGGTCGGCGAGCGCCTCGAGCACGGGGTGCGGCTCGGGTTCCGTCGCAGCCGCGGGCGCCGCGAAGAGGTCGGCCTGAGCGCCGCCGGAGCGCAGGTGCGTCTCGAGCTCCGCGAGGTGCCTGCGCGCCACGCGCACGATCTCCTTCGGGATCCCCGCGAGGTGGGCCACGTGGATGCCGTAGGACTTGTCTGCGGGCCCGGGCTCGAGGCGATGCAGGAACACGATGCGATCCTTGTGCTCGACCGCGTCCAGGTGCACGTTCGCGATGTTGGGCAGCTCCGCCGCGAGTTGCGTGAGCTCGAAGTAGTGCGTCGCGAAGAGCGCGTAGCAGCGCACGCGCTCCGCGAGGTGCCGCGCGATGGCGTACGCGAGCGCGAGGCCGTCGAAGGTGGACGTCCCGCGCCCGATCTCGTCGACCAGCACGAGGCTCCTCGGCGTGGCGTTGTTGAGGATCGCGGCGGCCTCGGTCATCTCCACCATGAAGGTCGAGCGGCCGCCGGCCAGGTCGTCGGAGGCGCCGATGCGGGTGAAGATGCGGTCGACGGGGCCCAGGGTCGCGGCGGCGGCGGGAACGAACGAGCCGCAATAGGCGAGCAGCGCGATCTGGGCGACCTGGCGCATGTAGGTCGACTTGCCGCCCATGTTGGGGCCGGTAATGAGGAGGAGCTGGCGCGAGCGCGAAAGCATCGTGTCGTTGGGGATGAAGTCCTCGACCTGGCTCTCGACCACGAGGTGGCGCCCGCCGGCGATCTCGATCACGTCCTCGCCGGTGAAGGCGGGGCGCGTGAGCCGCAGCGCCTGCGCCGATGCGGCCAGCGCGGCCAGCGCATCGAGCTCGGCGGCGGCATCCGCGATCTCCTGCAGGCGAGCCAGCCGCCCCTGGAGGCGCGCGAGGAGCGCCTCGTAGAGTTCGCGCTCCCGCGCGAGCGCCCGGTCCCCGGCGGCCAGGGCCTTGTCCTCGAAGGCCTTGAGCTCGGGCGTGATGAAGCGCTCGGCATTCTTCATCGTCTGCCGCCGGCGGTAGTCGGGCGGGACCTTCTCGAGCTGGCCCTGCGTCACCTCGATGAAGAAGCCGTGCACCTTGTTGAATTCCACGCGCAGGTTGGCGATGCCCGTGCGTTCGCGCTCGCGCTTCTCCATCTCCATCAGGAACGACCCGCAGTCGCCCTGGATCGCGCGCAGCTCGTCGAGCTCCCGGTCGAAGCCGTCCGCGATCACGCCGCCCTCGCGCACGACGGCGGCGGGCTCGTCCCGGAGCGTGGCGTCCAGGTCCGCGTGGATGTCGTCGGCGGGGGCGAGCGGCACGGCGAGGCGATCGAGGGCCGGCGCGCCGGCCGACGACAGGATCGCGTGCAGGGCGGGCAGGGTGGCGAGCGTGTCCCGGAGGCCGGCCAGGTCGCGCGGCCGGGCGCTGCCGAGCGCCACGCGGGCCGCGATGCGCTCCACGTCCGACCAGCCCGAGAGGGCGCGCGCGATGTCCGGATGGCGCACGCGGGAATTGGCGGCCACGAGGGCCTCGATGCCGTCGTGGCGTCCCGCGAGGACGGCCGTGTCGCGCAGCGGGTGGTGCAGCCAGTGGCGCAGCCGCCGGCTGCCCATGGCGCTCGCGCAGCGGTCCAGGAGCGAGGCGAGCGTCGGGGCGTCCGCGCCCGAAAGCGTCTCGCTGATCTCGAGGTTGCGGCGGGTGTGCGCGTCCATCTGCACGAACTCGCTCTCGCGCTCGACGGCGAGGCCCGTGACGTGGGGAAGCGCCGATTGCTGCGTGTGCCGCGCGTAGGCGAGCAGCGCCCCCGCCGCGCCGAGCGCCGCCGCGAGGCCCTCCACGCCGTAGCCCGAGAGATCGACGGTGCCGAACTGGCGCGCGAACTCGCGCGCCGCGGAGGACGGGTCGAACTGCCACGACTCGATGCGCTTCACGGGCGCGTTGGCGCGCGTCGCGGGCGGATCGAAATCGTCGGGGACGAGGAGCTCGGCGGGTTGCAGGCGCTCGAGCTCGGCGGCGAGGCGCGAGGCCGGCACCTCCGTGACGCGAAGCCGGCCGCTCGCGAGCGAAAGCCAGGCGAGGCCGGCGGTGCGCTCCAGCACGCACGCGGCGACGAGGAGGCTCTCCTTCGTGGCGGCCAGCAGCGCCGAATCGGTGAGGGTTCCCGGGGTGACGACGCGCACCACCTTGCGCTCCACCGGGCCCTTCGAGGTCGCCGGGTCGCCCACCTGCTCGCAGATGGCCACCGACTCGCCCAGCTTCACCAGCTTCGCGAGGTACTGCTCGATCGCGTGGAAAGGCACGCCCGCCATGCGGATGGGTTGCCCCGCGGACGCCCCGCGCGTGGTGAGCGTGATGTCGAGCAGCTTGGCGGCGCGCTCGGCGTCGGCATGGAAGAGCTCGTAGAAGTCCCCCATGCGATAGAACAGCAGCATGTCGGGGTACCCCGCCTTCAGGGCGAGGTACTGCTGCATCATGGGGGTGTGGCCTTCATTCCCCTTCGGGGCGGCCATGTCCTTGTTCTTGCTCAAGATGCGATTCTCTGCGGGAACCGTCGGGGGTCGACGGCGGTGCCTGTTTCGCGGGCCATGGGAGCGAAATGTATCCCATATGCAGCCCGGTCCGCATGACGGGAATGCTTGCGGATCGACGGCGTGACGTCGACGAACGGCGAGCCCTGCAGGCGAGTCAGGGCGCGGGCGGCCCGTTGTAGCGCAGGATCACGAAATCGTCGCCGCCCCCGGCCACGCTCGCCATGGTGGACAGCTGCCGGCGAGCGGAGGCGCTCCCGCGAACCTCCGCGTCGAGGAAGACGAGCGTCCAGGTGAAGATGTCGTCGGTCGAGGCCACGTCGAAGCCGTGCCTGACGCCGCCCAGTGCGACGAGCTCGCGCGTTCCGGCGAGCCTCCGGAGGCCCTGCTCCGTCATGAAGAGAGGCGCCGAGGTATCCGCGGTGCCGCCGATCGCCAGGTAGGGAAGCGTGACCTCGTCGAGCCCGTGCCCGTCGCGCCCGAATGCCGGCAGGTACGGCTGCCCGAAGTAGGGCACGTAGCCGACGGCCGCCTTGAGGCGGGGATCGTCCGTCACCCGGGTCCATGACAGTCCCGAGGAGGTGGTGAGCCCGGCGCCACGCATCAGCAGCATCGACTCGCCGCCCATGCTCGCCCCGAAGCCGCCGATGCGCGTCGCGTCGATGTGGTCGCGCCACTGCGGATGCGCGAGCACCAGGTCGATCGAGGCGGACAGCGAAAGCGGCCGCAACGCCTGGAGCGCCGTGAAATTCTCGAGGCGAGCCAGGACCCTCACGGCGTCGCCGAAGTCGTCCACCTTGAGGTTGGAGAAGCGCGGGTCGCCATGGAACGGGGCGAGGACGACGTAGCCGTGGCTCGCCATCACGGATATCACGGCCAGGTAATCGTTGGAGAGCGGGCTGCCGGCGTAGCCGTGGGAGAAGACCAGCATCGGATAGCGTGCCGCATCGTCGGCGAAGAGCGGGGGCTGCGATCCGGTCTGCATGCGTGGAACGACCTTGCCCGTGGGCAATGCATAGTCCGGACGCGGGTTGCCGTCGAGGGTGGGATAGCACGCCACCACGACGAAGGCGACCTGCTGTCCCGCAAATCGCCCGTAGAGAGTGGCGTTCGCGGGCGCCACCACGTGCGCGGTGAGCGTATTCGCGGGGTCGGCCAGCAAGTCCGTGGCGTAGCGTGGGGTGCCGCCGGCCGACGCGAGGCCTTCCCAGTAGTCCTGGACATCGTCGCCGGGAACGACCCTGCCGAAATCCTGCACCACGTTGCTGCATGCGACCTTGAAGGGACCGGGGATCGGGAGAGGCTGAACGATTGCCGTGGGTACGGGTTCGTCCGTCGAGCCGCCGCCGCCACCACCGCAGCCGGCGATCGCCAGCGTCACGCCGGACAGCAGCGCAGTCAATCCTCGATGAACCGCAAGACTCATGGTTGCCTCCGTCTCGACCCAGGATCCAGAATGAAGACACGGGACACGGCGGTCTGTTCGTTAGCGTACATCGCCGGCGACCAGGCCGGGCTTCGTCCGGCCGGCAACATGCGCCGGGGTTCGCGGGGCGACGGGCCCGCGCTTTGCGCGCGCGCAAGCGGCGCCCCCGGGGTCGCGACGTATAATCGGCCGCGTTCCCCTGCCGTCCGGAAGCCGATGCCCGCCAATCCCGCTGCGCAACACGACGACATATCGCCCGGCTCGCTGCGTGCGTGGGCCGTCGCCGTTCGCCCGAAGACGCTCCCGATCGCGGCCATTCCTGTGGTCGTCGGCACGTCGCTCGCGTGGATGCACGGGGCGGCCATCCTCCCCTGGGTCGCCGCGCTCGCCTTCGTGGCCTCGATCATCATGCAGGTCATCACCAACCTCCAGAACGACGTCGGCTACACGGCGCGCGGGCTCGAGACGGGCCTGCGCGTGGGCCTGCCGCGCGCCACGGCGAAGGGATGGCTCACACCCGCGGAAGTCCGGCGCGCGATCGCGGTCGCCATCGCGGGCGCCACGCTCGTCGGAACGCCGCTCGCGTTGCACGCGGGGCCGGCGGTGGCCGGGATCGGGGTGGCGTCGGTCCTCGCGGCGCTCTCCTACATGGGCGGGCCGCGCCCCATCGCGTACACGCCCTTCGGCGAGCTCGCGGTGTTCGTGTTCTTCGGGCTGGTGGCGGTGCTGGGCACCTACCTCCTGCACGCCGGTGCCGGCGGGCCGACGGTGTGGCTCGCGGCGATCGCGATCGGCTTGCACGCGGCGGCGGTCCTCGTCGTCAACAACCATCGCGACGCGGATCACGACCGCCGCACGGGGCGGCGCACGTTCGCGGCGACGTTCGGCAAGGACGCCTCCGCCGCGCTCTATGCCGCCACGCTGTGGACGCCCTTCGCCATCGTGTCGCTCATGGCCGTCGCGGACGCCCGCCCCGGCCTCGCGGCGCCGCTCCTGCTCCTGCCGATGGCGTGGCGACTTCAGCGCGATTTCGCGAACCTGCCCCCCGGCCCCGCCTTCAACTTCATCCTGTTCCGCACGGTGAAGCTCGAGCTCTTCTTCGGCGCCGCCTTGTCGGCGGGCGCGGCGCTGCAACGCCTCGCGTCCTGAGGCACGGGGCATACGTCACGCGACGGCTTGCCGGATCCGGGCAGGCGGCGCGCCCGCCGACGTCAGGACCGGGTGCCGATCGCCTGCAGCAGCGGCGAGAATACCTTGGGGTTGGCCGCGACGATGCGGCCGCCTTCGAGGAATCCCTCTCCACCCTCGAAATCCCCGACCATGCCCCCGGCCTCGCGCACGAGAAGCGCGCCCCCGGCCATGTCCCAGGGCGACAAGCCCATCTCCCAGAAGCCGTCGAGGCGCCCGGCAGCGACCCAGGCGAGGTCGAGTGCCGCCGCGCCGGGCCGGCGAACGCCGGCGACGCGGCGCGTGACCTCGCCGAACATGCGCAGGTATTCGTCGAAGTGCGCGAACTCGCGAAACGGGAAACCCGTGCCGATGAGCGCCTCGTCGAGCCTGTCGGCCGCGCTCACGCGGATGCGGCGGTCGTTCATGAAGGCGCCCGCGCCGCGCGTGGCCGTGAAGAGCTCGTTGCGGTTGGGGTCGTAGACGACGGCCTGCTGCAGCACGCCCTTGTGCTTGAGGGCGATCGACACGCAGTACTGCGGGAAGCCGTGCAGGAAGTTGGTGGTGCCGTCGAGCGGATCGATGATCCAGAGGAAATCGGTGGCGGCGGCCGGGGAGGAGGCCCCGCTTTCCTCGCCGAGGAAGGCGTGCGAGGGATAGGCGTCGCGCAGGGTGCGGATGATCGCTTCCTCTGCCGCGTGGTCGACCTCGGTGACGAAGTCGTTGTGCTGCTTGCGCCGCACGGTGAGGCGGTCGAGGTCGGAGGAGGCGCGGGTGATGATCGAGCCGGCCTTGCGCGCAGCCTTGACGGCCGTGGTGAGCATCGGGTGCATGGCAAAGAGCGGGGCGCGGCCCGGGAGGCGCGGCGCCGGAGAGTGACGTAAGGCAGAATTATACGATGAAGGCGCAATCTCCCCTCGCGCGCGTCGCGGTCGTCCTGTCCCGCACGAGCCATCCGGGCAACATCGGCGCCGCCGCGCGCGCCATGAAGACGATGGGCGTCGTCGATCTCGTGCTCGTGGCGCCGCGCCATTTCCCGCATGCCGAGGCCACCGCGCTCGCGGCCGGCGCGGCGGACGTGCTGGAGCGCGCCCGCGTGGTGCCCACCCTGGCCGAAGCGCTCGCCGGCCGCACGCTGGCCATCGGGTTCAGCGCGCGCGGCCGCGATCTCTCGCATTGCGCCCGCGACTGGCGCTCGGCCGCGCCGGAGGCCATCGCCGCGACGATCGACGGCCCCGTGGCCCTGGTGTTCGGCAACGAGACCTCGGGGCTCTCGAACGAGGAGCTGCTCGCCTGCCAGCGCCATGCGTGCATCCCCGCCAACCCGGACTACCAGTCGCTCAACCTCGCGGCCGCGGTGCAGGTCGCCTGCTACGAGCTCGCGCTCGCGGCCGGCGCCTTTCGCGTCCCGGAACGGGCGCCGCGAACTCCGGCGACCGGCGCCGACCTCGAGGCCCTGCACGCGCACCTGAATGCGGTGCTCGTCGCCAGCGGCTTCCTCGATCCGGCCGAGCCGGGGCGCCTCGACGAGCGCATGCGACGCCTGGCCGCGCGCCTCGACCTCGAAACCGAGGAGGTCGCCATCCTGCACGGCATGCTCGACGCGCTCGCCCGACGGCGATAGCGGATTCGCCGCCGCCCAGGCACGCCGTGGTCGAATCCCGAGGAGGCCTTCGGTCGCGGACGCCGGCTGCTAGGGGTGGTGCGAGCGCGGCAGGGCGAGGGTGCCGAGGCTCACGGCGAGCATCACGGCCGCGCCGGCAAGGAAGGGTGACTTCGCGCCCGCGGTCTCGACGAGCCAGCCGCCCACGGCCATGCCGGCGCCCAGCCCGCTCACGATGAAGGTGGACGACCACGTGAACGCCTCGGTCGCGTAGTGCGAGGGGGCCAGGCGCGAGACGAGCACGGACTGGCAGGCGATGCTCGGGGCGATCGCGGCGCCTGCGATGAAGGCGACCATGGCGAAGGCGACGGTCGCGTCGACGAAGTAGTGCAGCAGGAGCGGCACGATCATGAGTCCCGCGGTCGCGGCGAACTGCCGCTCGATCGGCGCGCGCAGCGTGAGCCCGCCGAAGATCGCGCCGCCCGTCGCGCTGCCCAGCGAATTGACGGAGAGCAGGATGCCGCCGAGCGCCGGCGCCGCGAGCGCGGTGGCGTACCCGGGGTAGCCCACCTCGAGGAACCCGAAGGTCGTCGCGAGGCCGAAGGTGGCGATGAAGACGAAGAGCAGGCGCGGCTCGGTGAGCGGGCCCAGCATGTGGCGGCCGTCGTGCTTCTCGGCCCGGAAGTAGCGAAGCGCCGGGGACGCGGCGAAGACGAGAACCGCGGCGACGCTCACGCCGATCGCGAGGCCGAAGGCCACCGTCGCGCTGGCGGCGGCCAGGACGCCGGCGATGATCGCCGGCCCGAGGGTGAAGTTCATCTCGATCATCACCGCGTCGATCGCGAAGGCGCGGCGCCGGTCCTCCTCGCGCGTGAAGCGGTGGCGCCAGAGCGTGCGCGTGAGCACCGTGATCGGCATGGCGAAGAATCCCGCGCACGCCGC
>JAGRPO010000089.1 GCA_019449455.1 Betaproteobacteria bacterium
GATGCGGATGCCGCGGCGCTTGGCCGCCACGAGGATGGGCGAGATGTGCCCGCCGCAAAGCGTGAAGATGAACTTCACGCCGTGGGCAGCCAGTGCCGCCGCCACGCGCTCGCCGCCGTGGGCCGGGATGTTCGATGCGTTCATGGTTCTTTCGCCTGTCCGATCGCCGCGTGCCGGCGCGCCAGTTCCCGATAATCGACCTTGCCCACGCGCGTGAGGGGAAACTCGGCCACGAACTCCACCTCGCGCGGGCAGGACCACTTGATGAGCCGCTCGCGGCAGTGCGCGATGATCGACTCCTGCATCGCCGCGCCCGCCCCGGCGGCGTCGCGCAGCACCACGCAGGCCACCACGCGCTCGACCTGGGCGGGGTCCGCCACCCCGATCACGCACGCCTCGGCAACCGCCGGGTGCTCGCGGATGACGGCCTCGACCTGCGCGGGGTACACGTTGAATCCCGAGGACTTGATCATGCGCTTGAGCCGCACGGAAAAGTACGCGAAGCCGTCGGCGTCCATCTTCCCGAGGTCGCCGGTGTGCAGCCACGTGCGGCCGTCGGCGTGCGCCCGCAGCGCCTGCGCCGTGGCCTCGGGATCGTCGAGGTAGCCGATCATCACCGCGGGGCCGGCGATGCAGATCTCGCCCTCCTCGCCCGTCGGCGCCTCCTCGGTCGTGCCGGGCTTCACGATCTTGGCGAGCATGTCGGGGAACGGGATGCCGATGGAGCCCTCGCGGTATTCCGTGAGAGGCGTGGCCATGATGCCGGTCACGGCCTCGGTGAGCCCGTAGCCCTCGAGGAGCTTCACGCGCCCCCCGCCCGCCGCCACCATCGCCTCGAAGCGCTCCTTCACCGCGCGCGGCAGCGTGTCGGCGCCGCAGAAGCACGCCGTGAGGCACGAGAGGTCGGCGCGGGCGAGCGACGGGTCCCGGGTGAGCGCGTCGAAGAGCGTCGGCACGCCGACCAGCACGTTGGGCCGGTCCTTCCTCAGGACCTTCGAGACGATCTCGGCGCTGAACTGCGGCACGAGGATCGACTTGCCGCCGGCCATGAACGCGGCGTTCACGCACACGCCCAGCCCGAAGCCGTGGAAGATGGGCAGGATCGCGAGGATCGCGTCCTTCTCCCCCAGGCCGCACCACGACGCCGCCTGCAGGCCCTCGGCGATGAAATTGCGGTTGGAGAGCACGATCCCCTTGGGCAGCCCCGTCGTCCCGCCGGAAAAGAGGATCGCGGCCGCGTCGTTCGTGGTGCCCGCGGCCGGCTGCGTGGCGGGCCTTGCCGCCGCGAGAAGCGCGGCCCACGAGCGCACGCGCGGGTCGGCGGGCACGGGCGGGATCCTGCGGCCCTTCGTCGCCCAGAACCCGAGGCGCTTGAGCGGCGAGAGGTATTCGGGGATGCGCGCGATCACGATCCTCTCGAGCGGCTTCCTCGGCGTGGCCGCCGCGAGCGGGCCGTGGAAGGCATCGAGCGTGAGCGCCATGCGCGCTCCCGTGGCATCGAGGTAATGCGTGATTTCCGGCGCCGTGGAGAGCGGATGGATGAGCGCGGGCAGCGCCCCCAGGCGGTTGGCCGCGTAGAACGCGATCACGCCCTGCGGCGAGGTGGGCATCGAGATGAGGAAGCGGTCGCCGGCGCGCAGCCCCTCGCCGGCCAGCGCGGCGGCGCAGCGATCCACCGACTCGAGAAAATCGCGATAGGTGCACCGCGTGCCCAGGAAGTCCCAGGCGACCGACTGCGGCACGCGTCGCGCGGTGGCCGCGAGCGCCCCGTAGAGCGTGACCTCGGGATAGTCGATCGTGGGCGGGACGGCTCCGTAGTAGCGAAGCCACGGGCGGTCTGCGTCGAGCCGCTGCTTCATCGGGTTCCCTTCAGGTGGAGGGCGCATTCTCCCCACGCGGGGTCGCCCCGGTCAATTCGGGCCGGCGGTACGATGGCGAAGCTTCGCATGGCATGCTCCCGTCGCGGATGCCGGGATACTATTGGAACTAGGAATGGCACAACGAAAAACATGCGCCGTCATCGGCGCCGGCACCATGGGCGCGGACATCGCCCTCACGCTCGCCCGGGCGGGCTGCCCCACCCATCTCGTCGAGACTTTCGAGAGCGTCCGGCGCACGCTGCCCGGCCGGCTCGCGGCGGGGCTCGACGCGCTGGGCTGTCCGCAGCGCCTCGACCGCATCACCGTCCACGACAGCGTGGACGCGGTGCCCTGGCCCGCGGTGGATCTCGTCATCGAGGCCGTGCCCGAGAAGCTCGACCTCAAGCGCCGGCTCTTCGCGGACCTCGCGCCGCGCGTGCGCGCCGACGCCTGGCTCACGAGCAACAGCTCCAGCTTTCCCATCAGCGCCATTGCCGAGGGGCTCGCGGGGCCGCACCGGTTCTTCGGCCTGCACTACTTCATGCCCGCGCACCTCGTTCCCCTGGTCGAGGTCGTGTGCGGCGCCGCGAGCGATCCGGCGCTCGCCGCCGCGCTGGCCGGGTTCATGCGCTCCACGGGCAAGGTTCCCGTCATCGTGAGGAAGGATCTTCCCGGCTTCCTCGCCAACCGGCTGCAGCACGCGCTCGGCCGCGAGGCGCTGGCGCTCGTGGACGCCGGCGTGGCGACCCCGGAAGACGTCGATGCCGCCGTCCGCTTCGGATTCGGCTTCCGCTACCTGGCGGCCGGCCCGCTCCTGCAGCGCGACCACGCCGGGCTGGACGTGCACGCGGCCGCGGCCGCGACGATGTACCCGGGCCTCGCCGCGAACAAGGAGCCCGCGAAGTCGCTCACCGACCGCGTCGCGGCGGGGCGACTGGGCATGAAGGCCGGCGCGGGTTTCTACGACTGGACGCCGGAAACCATCGCGAAGGAAAAGGCGCGCTACGAGGCGCTTCTGCGCGCCGGGCTGGTGCTGCTGGCGCCGGAGCTGCCGCCGGTCGAGCCGGACTAGCTCGCCTTGCCGCGCTTGTAGACGATGACCATCGTCCCGCCGCCGCAGGTGCCGACGACCTTGCGGTCGCCCTCCTCGCCCTTCTTCACCGCCTCGAGCGTGTAGTCCTTCACGCCCTTCTTTTCGATCTTGGCGGCGATCGCCGCCTTCACGTCGTCGCACGAAGTCCCGGCCAAGGCCGGCGCGGCGGCGAGCGCAAGCGCGATCGCCGGAACGAGCATCACCGTCTTCATGAACCCCTCCCTTTTGGGTACCGGGCACAGGATATTCCGGTTCGGGGGCCGCTGGCGAGGGGCCGGCACGAAATCCGGCCCGTTCCCGGGCCCCGGCGTCGGGCGCGGCCGGCGGCAACCGGCCCCCCCACGGGCGCCCGCGCGGCTCAGCCGGGTGCGGCCGGCGGCGGCCCGCGGCGCGAGCGGGGAAAGGCCACGAAGTTGCGCACGAGGCCGCCGACCGCGATGACCAGGAGCGCCGCCGCCCCGCCCGCCATCACGGCCAGGTACATCGCCATGCCATGCTCGCCCAGCTTGGCCGCGACGGCGTCGGCGTGCAGCCCGAAGCCCACGGCGAGCGCGGCCGGCACCGACAGCGCGAGCGTGGCCGTGTTGTAGGCAAGCAGCTTTCGCCGGTCTACCCCGTGCGGACTCGTCCGCAGGAACGCCATCACGGCGATGACCAGCAGAACCGCGAGCACGACGAGACCCATGGAAAGCTCCGGCCCGGCTCCCCGTCGCCGCACGATTACGGAAAAGGCCGCCGGGCGGGTAAACTCTACCTGAAGCGGCGCTGCCAGCCGCGACCCGAACACGCCCCGCCTTGAACAATCCCGAAGCCATCCCCCGGCAGGACACCGGCGACGCCGCGAGCAGCGCAGCCGAAGCGGGCGCCGCGAAGGTCACGACCGCCGCATTCCGGGACGCGATCGTCCACAAGCTCGTCTATGCGGTGGGCAAGGACCGCCGCCACGCGCTCCACCACGACTGGCTCATCGCGACGGCGCTCGCCACGCGCGACCAGATCGTCGAGCGGTGGATGGAGGCCACGCGGCGCACCTACCGCGACGGCCGCAAGCGCGTCTACTACTTCTCCCTCGAATTCCTCATTGGCCGCCTCCTCCTCGACGCGCTCGCCAACCTCGGGCTGGTCCCCACGGCGCGCGAGGCGCTGGCCGAGCTGGGCGTGGACCTGGACCGGCTGCGCGTGCTCGAGCCCGACGCGGCGTTGGGCAACGGGGGCCTCGGCCGGCTCGCCGCGTGCTTCATGGAGAGCCTGTCGACGCTCGGCATCCCCGCCCACGGCTACGGCATCCGCTACGACCACGGCATCTTCCGCCAGGCGATCAAGAACGGCTGGCAGATCGAGCTGCCCGAGGACTGGCTCTCGTCCGGCAATCCGTGGGAATTCGAGCGCCCCGAGGTTACCTATACCGTCGGCTTCGGCGGCAAGGTCGACGCCGTCCCCAACGCCGACGGGACGACCCGTTCGGTGTGGCGCCCGGCCGAAAGCGTGAACGCGCTGGCCTTCGACACGCCCATCGTGGGCTGGCGCGGGGGGCACGTGAACACGCTGCGGCTGTGGTCGGCGCGCGCCGGCCACCCGATCGTGCTGGAGGACTTCAATCGCGGCGACCACGTGGGGGCGCTGGCCGACCGCGTGCGGCTCGAGGCGATCTCGCGCGTGCTCTATCCGAGCGACAACACGCCCGCCGGCCACGAGCTGCGCCTGCGCCAGGAGATCTTCTTCGCCTCCGCCTCGCTCCAGGACCTGCTGCGCCGCCACAAGGCCCAGCACGGCGAGCTCTCGTCCCTCGCGGACCACGTCGCCATCCAGCTGAACGACACGCACCCGGCGATCGCCATCCCCGAGATGATGCGCCTCCTCGTCGACGACCACGGCATGCCGTGGGACTTCGCCTGGCGCATCACCACCTCGGTGTTCAGCTACACCAACCACACGCTGCTGCCCGAGGCCCTGGAGAAGTGGTCGGTGCCGCTGCTCGAGGGTCTCCTCCCGCGGCACATGCAGATCATCTACCTCATCAACGCGCTGCACCTCGACTCGCTGCGGGCCTCGGGACGCACCGACCCGAAGCTCCTCGCGTCGCTGTCGCTCATCGAGGAGGACCACTCCCGGCAGGTGCGCATGGGCAATCTCGCCTTCCTCGGGTCGCGGCGCATCAACGGCGTCTCGGCCCTGCACACGCAGCTCATGCGCAAGACCGTGTTCCGCGATTTCAACGAGGTCTACCCGGATCGCATCGTCAACAAGACCAACGGCATCACCTTCCGCCGCTGGCTCTTCCAGGCCAACCCCGGGCTCACCCACCTCGTCGCCGAAGCGATCGGGCCGGCCTTCCAGGACGACACCGACCGCCTCGCCGACCTCGCCCGCTTCGCCGGCGACGCCGCCTTCCGTGCCCGCTTCGCCGCCGTGCGCCGCGCGAACAAGGTGCAGCTCGCGCGCGTCGTCGCCGAGCGCACCGGTACCAGCGTCGACCCGGAGACGCTCTTCGACGTCCAGATCAAGCGCATCCACGAGTACAAGCGCCAGCTCCTGAACCTGCTGGAGACCATCGCCCTCTACAACGAGATGCGCGCCAATCCCGCGCAGGACTGGGTGCCGCGGGTCAAGATCTTCGCGGGGAAGGCGGCGGCCGGCTACCACCAGGCCAAGCTCATCATCAAGCTCGCCGGCGACGTCGCGCACGTCGTGAACAACGACCCGTCGCTGCGCGGGCTCCTCAAGGTCGCCTTCCTGCCGAACTACAACGTGAGCCTCGCCGAGGCGATCATCCCGGCCGCGGACCTCTCCGAGCAGATCTCGACGGCGGGCATGGAGGCCTCCGGCACCGGCAACATGAAGCTCTCGCTCAACGGCGCGCTCACCATCGGCACGCTCGACGGCGCCAACATCGAGATCCAGGAGCGCGTCGGCGCCGACAACCTGTTCATCTTCGGGCTGAAGGCCGAGGAGGTCGCGGCCCGCCGCGCCGCCGGCCTGGACGCCTCCGAGGCCATCAAGTCGTCTCCCGCGCTCGCGGCAACGCTCGACGCCCTCGCGGCGGGGGCCTACTCCCCCGACGACCCGCATCGCTACAAGGACCTGGTCGCGAACCTGCGCCACCACGACTACTTCATGGTCTGCGCCGACTTCGAGGCCTACCGCGCGACCCAGCGCGCCGTGGCGCAGCTCTGGCGCAACCCCGACGAATGGTGGCGCCGCGCCATCCTCAACACCGCGGGCATGGGCTGGTTCTCGGCCGACCGCGCGATCCTCGACTACGCGCGCGAGATCTGGCGCGCGGAACCGGGAACGGGCTGACGGGGCGCCCGTGACCCCGACCGTCCCCTCCGGCGTCATCGAGGCGATCGTCGCGGGCCGCCACGACGACCCGTTCGCGGTGCTGGGTCCCCACGACGCCGGCGGCGCCTGCATCGTGCGCGCCTTCGTCGCCGGCGCCGAA
>JAGRPO010000090.1 GCA_019449455.1 Betaproteobacteria bacterium
GCCGGAAACGCCGGATGCGTGCACTCGCCACCCACGGCGAGCGCGAACCGGTGCCGGCCCGCGATGCGCACGGCGAGGTTCACCAGGGAGCGCTGCGCGCCGCCCGCGTTCAGGTTCGCGGTGACAAATAGCGTGTCCAGCGCTGCGGCCCGCCTTCGCCGCCACGCGGTGCTCACCGTCCACGCGCGCGGATGGCGCGGCGACGGATCGGGCGCGAGCGACCGCCGAACCGGCAGGAGGGCCAGCGCGCGCGCGAACGCGTCCGCCGGCGCGCCGGCCGGCAGCAGCGCGAGCCTCCCATGGACGATCTCGCGCTGGCCGCCGACGTCGGCCGCCACGACGGGCAGGCCCGCTGCCAACGCCTCCGCCGTGGCCATGGACAGTCCCTCGTGGCGACTCACGTTCAACAAGGCATCGAACGCCGCGTACCAGGGATCCACGGGATCGACGGATCCGGGCAGGCGAAGCGCGTGCGCCACGCCGTGCGCGCACGCCCGCGAGGCGATCCGGTCGAGTTCGGCGAGCCCGGTGCCATCGAGCGCGCCTCCGAGGATCACGAGGACCGCGTCCCGCGACCGGCGCAGGGATGCGAGGACATCGATCGCGCGCGGGTAATCCTTCTGGGACTTGAGGGCGCCCACGGCGCCGACGACGAACGCGTCCGGCGCGATCCCGAGCGCGGCGCGGATTCGCTCGCGTTGCCGGGAATCCGTCGCCGCCGGCCCGACCGCCGGGCGATGGCGCAGCGTGACGACCGGCACGACGCAGCCGGCCTCGAGCGCCTGGCGGCGCACCGCCTCGGCGCAGGCCACGGCGAACGGGACGTGTTCCGCCCGCCAGGACGCCGGGTCGTTTCGCCAGGCCTCGCGAACGTTGTGGATGACCGGCACGGTGCGCACGCCGTGCGCCCACAACCGCGCGAGGAGCGCGTCGCCGACGAGGTGCGTCGAGACGGGCGCTTCCGAGGACGCCCACCGTCCCGCGACCGCCTCGACGAACTTCTCGACGGCCTCGTCCCCGCGACGCAGGACCGCGATGCCGTCGGGCACGCAATACTCGTGGCGCCTGCGGTGCAGGACGGCGAGCTCCACCTCGCGACCGCGACCCCGTTCCGCCGCGAGCCACTCGATCACGATGCGCTCGGCGCCGCCTCTCGCGAGCGACGACACGGCCACGCGCAGGGCCTCGCGCGAGCCGCGGAAAGGGACGGCGTCGGCAACCGCTTGCGCGACGAGGAACCCGGGCGGTTCGGTCATCAGTACGAAGTGCTCCCGGAATCGCCGCCGGAATCGCCGCCGGAATCGCCACCGGAATCGCTGCCCGCGTCTACGGGGGAATCGGAGCCAGCCACCATTGAATCGGCAGATCCTTCCGGCGCGGCGCCCGCCTGCGCTCCATCCCCGTCCCAGGCGCCCGAGGCGCCGCCGCCGTCGAACGTTCCCCCGAGACCGGCGATGCCGGCCGCCGTGGCCGCGGTGCGCATCCCGTCCGAAGAGGAAGTGCTTTCGGACCAGCTCGTGCCGCTATCGCTCGACACGAAGGGTTTCTCGGCGATGGGCGTCTTGAACCGCCAGCCGCCGCCGCGGCTCCACTTGAACTCGCCGTCGGGATGCCAATAGCGGACGGCCGGGTCGCGACCGTCCTTCAGGTTGACGGTGAACTTGCCGGCGCCGACGCGCAGCACGCCGCCATCGGGATGGCTTTCGAAGCGGAACCGCCCGAGCACGGTTCCCGCCGCGTCCACGAGCGAGCATTCCTCGCGGTCACCCACGAAGCGGATATCGACGGACGGCCCGCCGAAGCCGGGCGCGCCCTTCCACGTGAAGCCGCCGCGGGCCGGCGTGCGGCCGCGCCGGGCCGCCACGTACGCGACCAGATTCTCGGGGTGGAAGTGCGGTTGCAGCTCGGGAAACATCGAGACGAAGAGCGCCCCGGGCTTGTCGTCGGGCCGCGCCGGCCTTCCCGCGCCTTGCCGCGCCCGCACGATTCGCCCCGCGATCAGGGCGATCGCGACGATGGCGACCGCGATCGCTGCCAGCACCAGGTTCGCAACCACGGCATCTCCCTTGCGCCCGCGCAGGGGCGCACCGAACGACGGCTAGAGCCGCTCTCCGAGCCAACCTTCCACGCTTGCGAGCGCATTCGGCAGGGCCGCGGGATCGGTGCCTCCCGCCTGCGCCATGTCCGGGCGCCCGCCCCCCTTGCCCCCGACCTGCTGGGCGACGAAGTTCACGAGCTCGCCCGCCTTCACCCTGGCCGTCAGGTCCTTCGTGACGCCGGCGACGAGCGATACCTTGCCGTCGGCGACCGAGGCGAGCAGCGCGACGCCGCTGCCGAGCCGCTCCTTCACCTTGTCGAGCGAGTCGCGCAGCATCCCGGCATCCGCGCCCTCGAGGACCATGGCGACCGTCTTCACGCCCTTGATCGTCCGCATGCCGGCGGCGAGCACGTCGTCGAGCTTGCCGGCCGCGAGCTGGCCCTTCAGCTTCGCGACCTCCTTCTCGAGCGACTTCACGTTTTCCACGACCTGCGCGATCCTGGCCTCGATCTCCTGCGGCTGGGCCTTGAGCGCCTCGGCGGCCCGGGCAAGGCGGTCGCGGTCGTCCTGCGCCTGCGCCAGCGCGACGCGTCCCGCGATGGCCTCGACGCGGCGGATGCCGGCCGCGACGCCGCCTTCGGAGACGATGCGGAAGTACCCGATGTCGCCCGTCCTCGCCACGTGCGTGCCGCCGCAGAGCTCGCGCGAGGTGCCGATGTCGAGCACGCGCACTTCGTCCCCGTATTTCTCGCCGAAGAGCATCATGGCGCCCGTCTTCTGCGCCTCCTCGATGGGCATCACGCGGGCCTGCGTGGCGGCATTGGCGAGGATCTCGGCGTTGACGATCTCCTCGACGCGGCGGATCTCGGACGTCGTCATGGGCGCGTTGTGGCTGAAGTCGAAGCGGGTCTTGTCCTCGTCCACGAGCGAGCCCTTCTGCTGCACGTGCGGGCCCAGCACCTCGCGCAGCGCCTTGTGCATGAGGTGCGTGGCCGAGTGGTGGCGAACGGTGCGCGAGCGCTTGTCGAGGTCGACCTGGGCGGCGACGCCATCGCCGACCGCGATCTCGCCCGTCGTCACGGTCCCGTAGTGGCCGAAGACCTCGGGCTGGATCTTCTGCGTGTCCTCCACGGTGAAGAGCGTGAGGCACACGGCGCCCTTCGTGAGTTCGCCGCGGTCGCCCACCAGGCCGCCGGACTCGGCGTAGAACGGCGTGCGGTCCAGCACCACCACCCCCGCCTCGCCCGCCGAGAGGCTCTTCACGGGGCTGCCCTCGCGATAGAGGGCCACGACGCGGGCTTCCTCCGAAAGCGACTCGTAGCCGCGGAAGGCCGTCTTGGCGCCGCTGTACTCGAGCTGCGCGCCGGCCTTGAACTTGCTGGCGGCGCGCGAGCGTTCCTGCTGCGCCGTCATCGCCGCGTCGAAGGCTTTCATGTCGACCGTGAAGCCGCGCTCGCGGCCGATGTCGGCGGTCAGGTCCACGGGAAAACCGTATGTGTCGTAGAGCTTGAAGGCGGTCTCGCCGTCCAGCTCCTTCCTGCCGCCGGCCAGCGCCTCGTCGAGGATCGACATGCCGTGCTCGAGCGTCTCGCCGAATCGCTCCTCCTCCTGCCGCAGCGTGGCCGTCACGCGCCCCTCGGCCTCGCGCAGCTCCGGATAGGCATCGCCCATCTCGGCCGCGAGGTCGGCCACGAGCCGGAAGAAGAAAGGCTGCTTCTGGCCCAGCTTGTAGCCGTGGCGCATGGCGCGGCGGGCGATGCGGCGAAGCACGTAGCCGCGCCCCTCGTTGCCGGGGATGACGCCGTCGCAGATGAGGAACGCGCAGGCGCGGATGTGGTCGGCGATGACGCGAAGCGAGGGCGAGGCGAGGTCCTTGTGGCCCGTCTCGCGCGCCGCGGCCTTCACCAGCGTCTGGAAGAGGTCGATCTCGTAGTTGGAGTGGACGTGCTGAAGCACGGCCGTCAGGCGCTCGAGGCCCATGCCCGTGTCGACGGAGGGCCTGGGGAGCGGATGCATCGTGCCTGCCTCGTCGCGGTTGAACTGCATGAAGACGAGGTTCCAGATCTCGATGTAGCGGTCGCCGTCGGCGTCGGGCGAGCCCGGGGGGCCGCCCGCGATGCCGGGGCCATGGTCGTAGAAGATCTCCGAGCACGGGCCGCAGGGGCCGGTGTCGGCCATCTGCCAGAAGTTGTCGCTCTCGTACTTCCTGCCGCCGGGCTTGTCACCGATCCGGATGCAGCGCTCGGGCGGCACCCCGATGTCCTTCGTCCAGATATCGTAGGCCTCGTCGTCCGTCCGGTAGACGGTGGTCCAGAGCTTGTCCTTCGGCAGGCCGTAGACCTGGGTGATGAGCTCCCAGGCGAACCGGATGGCGTCGCGCTTGAAGTAGTCGCCGAAGCTGAAGTTGCCCAGCATCTCGAAGAACGTGTGGTGGCGGGCGGTGTAGCCCACGTTCTCGAGGTCGTTGTGCTTGCCGCCGGCGCGCACGCACCGTTGCGAGGTCACCGCCCGGTTGTAGGCGCGCTTTTCGGTGCCGAGAAAGACGTCCTTGAACTGGACCATGCCGGCATTGGTGAAGAGAAGCGTCGGGTCGTTGCCGGGAACCAGCGGGCTGGAGGCCACGGGCTGGTGGCCCTGGGAAACGAAGAAGTCGATGAATTTCTTGCGGATTTCGCTGGTTTTCATGGGGTGCGCCAAGGCTGCGGGCGAAACCGCAAGGATACCAAAAGGAATCCCCCATTCCGAAGTCCGCCTGCGCCCGCCCATGGACAATGGTCGACCGGCCGGTCCGGCACGCTGCCGGACTCGCTTGAACGCATCCCCACGGTGGCTCCGGCGCCCCAACCTCCGCCAGTCCCGCAGCGCGGACGTGCAGGCGCTACGGCGCGCTCGGGCGGGAACCCGCCCCGGACGCTACTTCTTGGCGTCCTTCGCGGCGTCCTGGATCTTCTCGCCCGCGCTCTCGACCTTCTTGCCGACATTTTCGACGGCCTTGTCGACCTGCTTGCCGGCGCGTTCTCCCGGACCTTCCTTCTTCTCGCAGCCGGACAATCCCACCATCGCGATACTGACGGCCAGCACTGCGCCGATGACGCCACGGATCTTCATCATGAGTTTCTCCCCTGTCGAGACAGTCGCAAGCATCGACACCAGTCTATCGCTTCACGCCGCCGATGAGGGCCGACTCCACGCAGCCGCCCCCGAAGTCCGCGAAGAAGCGCCCCAGGAACCCCTTGTCGCTCGCCTCGATCCCGGCGGCGAAGTACCCGCCCTTCGACCCGTTGGTGCAGGAGAACCCGCCTTCGATCTGTCCCATCCTCCCCTGCTGGACGTAGGTGCCGGAATAGGTGCAATACAGGTTGTCGCTGAGCACTGCGGTGATCGAGATGTCGGGCCCATTGTGGACGATGGAGTACAGCGCTGTGTTCTCGGACGTCCCCGAACTGGTGCCGCAACTGGTCTTCGTTCCCACCTGCGCGCCGAAGTACGACCCGGAAAGGTTGTTGCTCCGGAACGTCTGCCGCTCGATCCGCTTGGTCACGCTCACTCCGCCGACGTTGTAGGTGAGCGTCCCCACGTTGATGGTGGAGAACTCCAGCGACGCGGTGCCCACGACCTGCATCGTTCCGCTGCCGGGATCGAAAGTCGGGGCGCCAAGGTAGGTTCCGGTGGCTTCGTAGAGCGTGCCGTCGAAGGCGTGGGAGGCCTCTCCGCCCCGGGTGGGCATGTAAGACGCCACGTACCACTTCGGCTTCGAGTCCACCCCGTAGACGAAAAGGGTCATGAAGACGGTGTCGCCCTGGTGGGCGAGGTTCGCGCCCCATCCGCTTTCCAGGGGGTTCCACCACAGGTCGCTGAAATCGGTGCCGAAGGTGTTGGCGGCGGCGCTGTAGGTGGGCAATAGGGTCGCCACGACGAGGGCGAGGATTTCGAGCAGTCGGCGCACGGTCATTCTCCAGTTTGGCGTACATGTTCGCTGCCGCGTGCCGCCCCCACTCCGGGGAGTGGGTTCGGGAGGCCGCCGTTACGGCGAGCAGTCGATTCGCGTCACGACCTGGAGGATGCGCGACGCATGGCGCCCGCGTCGGTGCGCTGTCGAACACAGGGGGGACTGCGGCGGCTGCCGCAGGGCTACCGGTCGTTGCCGAGGCGACGCAGCAGCTTGAGGATGGGATCGAGCGCGAAGCCGCGCCCTTGCAGGAAATGGACCTGGCGAGCCTTCTCGGCGGCGCCGGCCGGGAGCCTGCCGAAGCGCGACCTCCAGACCGTCTCCAGGGTTTCGGCCTCGGATGCCTGGGACTGGGCCAGCGCCTGGGCGACGCCCGCCTCGTCGATGCCCTTCTCGCGAAGATGGTGCGCGATCTTCAGGGGGCCGAACTTGCGTGCCTTGGCGCGCACCGTCTGCTCGACGAACCGCTGCTCGGAGAGCCAACCGCGACTCGTGAAATCGTCGAGGAGCGCCTCGAGGTCGAAGCCCTCCTCCACGTGGGGCGCGAGCTTGCGGCGAAGCTCGGCCCGGGAGTGCTCGCGCCGGGCCAGCAGCCGTAGCGCACGCGCCTTCGGATCCGTATCCATCGCCGCAAGGGCGAACCGCGGGGCGGGGCCCGGAAAACGCGGCCCGCCTCGGGATCAGTCGGCCTCGGCCGCGCTGGCTTCGCCCTGCGCGGCAGGCATGCCGCCGGCGATGCCGACCGCCTCGCGGATCTTCGCCTCGATCTCGTCGGCCATTGCGGGGTTCTCCTTGAGGAATTCCCGCGTGTTGTCCTTGCCCTGGCCGATCTTCTCGCCATTGTAGGCGTACCAGGCGCCGCTCTTGTCGATGATGCGGTGCTGGACGCCCAGCTCGATGATCTCGCCGTGGCGGGAAATGCCCTCGTTGTAGAGGATGTCGAAATCCGCGACCTTGAACGGGGGCGCGACCTTGTTTTTCACCACCTTCACGCGGGTCTCGTTGCCGATGACCTCCTCGCCGCGCTTGATGGAGCCGATGCGGCGGATATCCATGCGCACGGACGCGTAGAACTTGAGCGCGTTGCCGCCGGTGGTGGTCTCGGGGTTGCCGAACATGACGCCGATCTTCATGCGGATCTGGTTGATGAAGATGACGAGCGTGTTGGAGCGCTTGATGTTGGCGGTGAGCTTCCTGAGCGCCTGGCTCATGAGGCGCGCCTGCAGCCCCATCTGCGGCTCGCCCATCTCGCCCTCGATTTCCGCCTTCGGCGTGAGCGCGGCGACGGAGTCGACCACGACGCAGTCGACGGAGGCCGAGCGCACCAGCATGTCCGCGATCTCGAGGGCCTGCTCGCCGTTGTCGGGCTGGGACAGCAGGAGCTCGGAGGTGACCACGCCCAGGCGCTGCGCGTACTGGGGATCGAGCGCGTGCTCGGCGTCGATGAACGCGGCCGTGCCGCCCAGCTTCTGGATGTTGGCGATGACCTGCAGGGTGAGCGTGGTCTTGCCGGACGATTCCGGACCGTAGATCTCGACGACGCGGCCGCGCGGAAGCCCGCCCACGCCGAGGGCGAGGTCCAGGCCGAGCGAGCCGGTGGAGACGACCTCGATGCCCTTTTCGACGTCCTTGTCGCCCATGCGCATGATCGCGCCCTTGCCGAACTGGCGTTCGATCTGGGAGAGCGCGGCCTGCAGGGCCTTCGCCTTGTTCTCGTCCATTTTGGGGGCTTCGGAAGCGCTGGTGGAGATGACTTTGAGCATTGGAATTATCCCATATCGGTAAGGTTGAACTTTCCGCCCAGGCCTAGCGCGTCTTGCGCACCAGGCCCGCCATCACACCGAAAATCTCCAGGCGCCCTTGGGGGCGAATGACCGGGAAGGCTTTGTTCGCGGGCTTCAGGACGAAACCGCCTTTTTCTCGGTCCAGGTACTTCACGGTGAATTCGTTGTCCACGATCGCCACGACGATCTCGCCGACGTTGGCGTTGGGTTGCTGCTCGACCACGATGAGGTCGCCGTCGTGGATGCCGGCGTCGATCATCGACTCGCCCTTCACGCGCACCAGGCTCGTCTTCGACGGGACCCTGACCAGGTAATCGTCGATGGTGACGAGGTCGTAGCCGTCGGAGAGCGCCGGGTTGGGCAGCCCCGCCTGGACGGTGTCGTGCGCGAGCCGCCGCTCGAAGAACCGGGCCCCGGGCTTCAACTGCCGGTCAGGGGTCCAGTCCAGGTAACCCGCTTCCTCGAAGCGGCGCACGCACTCCGACACCCACGACTTGGCCGAGATCCCCCACAGGGTGGCGAGCACCGAGTAGGAAGGGATCACCTTGTGCTCGGCGTAGTAGTCCTGGAGCTTCTCCAGGTACGCCGGGTCGAGGGGCTGGTGGTTCTTCAACGCCATGGGTGGGGTAACGGTGCACAGAACGATTGTTCGGTAAGCTACAGAACGAACGTTCTGATGTCAACAGGCGGAGTTATCCCGTTGACAAACGCACA